>JAIBBS010000017.1 GCA_019694555.1 Nannocystaceae bacterium | reverse complement strand
ATCGCGATCCTGGGCATGCCGCTGGTCGCGACGTACACCGCGATCGTGTACTGGGTGTTCCGCGGCAAGGTGAAGCTCGACGCGAGCAGCTACTGACCCGGGGCGCCTTCGTGCTCGGGCATGAGGCGGAAGCAGAAGCTCGGGTGCAGCACGCGATCGCGGCCCGCGTCCTCGACGGTGTAGACGTACGTGCCGATGTGGCCGAGGCGCACGCGTGTGTCGGCCATGACGCGATGGCCGGCCACGCGTGCGCGGTAGCAGAACGAGAAGTCCTCGCTGAGGTACGACGGTGTGCCGCCGTCGTTGGCCACGATCGAGAGGAAGAACGGGATCGCGGCATCGGCGGGATCGCTGCCGCAGCGGGGCAGCTCCAGCCGCCGCTGGATGTCGGCGTAGACCTCCGCCCGCGTGAAGAGGAACCCGGTTGCGAGATAGAGCACCTCGACCACGTCGCCCTGCTCGCCGAACACCAGCTCGGTGGTGCCCGGCAGCGGCCGCATCGTCAGCCGCCGCTGGCCCTTGACGGGGTACACGCCGCCGACCAGCGCGTGCTCGCCCTGGCGGAAGCGCTCGACGTCCTCGGGCACGAACATCATGTCGGCGTCGATCCACATGAGCGCGCGATGACCCTGTTCGAGCGCCTGTGTCGCCATCTGGCTCCGACCGCGCGCGATGTCCGAGTGGCCGCGTACGCGGAACACGGGGTAGCCCATGCGCTCGAGCGCCGTGAGCCCGGCCTCGCACAGCGGCTCGATGTGATGGGCGACGGGGACGAGCACTGCGGTCTCACGACGTTCGGGGATCGACATGTTCGGCAACTCCTGGGACGTGGTCGAGGTGCGGGCGGACATCACGGCAGCGGCAGCGTGACCCTGCGGCCGGCGTCGGCGTTGACGGTCATGGTGATCTCGGTGGGGCAGGGGTTGCAGCTGATGACGGTGTCCTTGCCCTTGGGTGCCGACGACACCGTGCAGCCCGGCGTCTCGAGCTTGAGTCCCCCGTCGAGGAACGCCTGCGTCGTCGGATTGGGGTTGGGATAGTCACTGCACGCGCTGGTCTGCATCGCGACCTTGGCGGTCAGCGTGACGGTGCAGCTGCTGCCCGAGCGCGAGGTCGTGACCCAACCGACGAAGCACTTGCGGGTGTCGCCCTCGGGCGTGCGGGGATCGACGATGCCACCGCTGCTCTCCGACGCCGCCATCGAGACCATGCCCACGCCGGTGTCCTCGACCGCTGCCGATGCCGGCGTGCCCGCGGCCGCCTCCGAGCCTGCGGGTGCGCCCGATGCTGCGACCGTCACCAAGGTCGCTCCCAGAGCCAACGCGAAACTGATTGTCGACGAACCTACCATGCGCCGTGTGTCGTCGGTGGCGGCCCAACGGTTCGCCCGACCGCGTCGGCGATCGTGCCAGTGGTCACGCCGCGACGACCGGAGCGGGCCGCGGGGTGAATACGGTCCCCGTGCCCGCCGGGCGAGTACGATCCCCGCATGCCGTTCATCGACACCGTCGCGCCCGAGCGTGCCGAGGGCTTGTTGCGCAGGCTGTACGACGCCGCGGTGCGCCGCGCGGGCAAGGTCTTCGCGGTGATCCGGATCCAGAGCCTGCAGCCGCGCGTGCTCGAGGCGTCGACCGAGCTGTACCTGCGATTGATGCACGCGCGTGACGAGCCGCTCTCGCGTGCGCAGCGTGAGCTGCTCGCGTCGTACGTGTCGATGATCAACGCGTGCGAGTATTGACTGCGCTCGCACGCCGACGACCTCCGTGCCGAGGTCGCCCACCGACCCGATGCGCCCGCGATCGCCGATGCGTTGCTGCGCGGCGAGCTGCCGACTCTGCCGCCGGCCGAGGCTGCGCTGTTGGCATTCGCGCAGACGTTGACCCGCACGCCGGCGGCGGTGCGCGAGGCCGACGTCGCGGCGCTGCGCGAGCACGGCTGGAGCGATCCCGCGATCGCGCACGCGGTGCAGGTGATCGCGCTGTTCGCCTACTACAACCGCATCGCCGACGGGCTCGGCATCCACAGCCACGACGACGCGCCGTGAGCCCACGCGCCGCGGCGGTGCGGCGGTGCCGCGGTCGGGCATGCGGCGCCGCGGCCGGGGGTTGGACCTCGACGAGGTCGCAAAACCCATGGGTGTCTACGTCAAGATCGTCGTCGCAATCGTCCTCGCCGCGCTGGTGTGCCTGCTGGTGCCCGGTGGCGTGCCGGGGCTCGGTGTCGATGCCGTGCCCGCGCTCGAGACGCTGCTCGAGCTGCTCGGCGGCATCTACAGCGTGCTGACGGCGTTCGTGATCTTCGTGGTGTGGGAGCAGTTCAACGCGCTGCAGAAGCTCACCGTGCGCGAGGGCAGCCTCGCGACCGAGCTGCCGCGGCTCGCGGCGCTGACCGGCTCCGGTGGCGACGCCGCGCGGCGTCGCATCGGCGCGGCCACGCGCGCGTACCTCACCGCGGCGGCGGCGGAGTGGGACGAGCTCGCGACACTGTCGGAGAGCCGCGTGGCCGTCGCGGCGCTCGACGCCCTCGACGCGCGCGTGGCCGAGCTCGCGGTCGCGCCCGAGCACGGTGCGACCGCGATCGCGCGGCTGTCGGACGCGCTCGCGGCCCTGCGCGAGTGCAGGGTCTCGCGCGTCAGCGCGGCCAAGCACCGCATGCCGGCCACGCTCAACCACCTGCTCGCGCTGTTGTCGTTGCTGCTGCTCGCCGGCGTGTTCGCGCTGCCCGCGGGCGCCCAGACGCAGCTCGGCCACGTCGCGTTCGTGGCCCTGGCGGCGGTGCTGACCATGATCCGTGCGGTGATCTGGGACATCGATCATCCCTTCGTCGGCGTGTGGCGCATCAGCAAGGCGCCGTTCGAGCAGGCCGCCGGGATCCCCAGCTGACGCCGCGAAGGGTGAGTTTTCGCGGGCGGGCGAGACAACTCGGCCGCTCGCGTTACTGAAGCGCCCGGCATGTCGCGCGCACCCAGGACCCCGTTTCTGTTGCTCGGTTTCGCACTGGCCTGCTCGAACGCCGGCGCGGGCCCGGCCGCGTCGAGCGACGCGGGCGAGGCCAGTGGCAGCGAGGGCAGCGAAAGCAGCGGCAGCCCGGGCACGAGCGCCGGCACCAGCGCGAGCGGCAGCACCACCGCGAGCACGACCGCGAGCACGACCGCGGGCACCGACGCGACCGACGACGGCGGCAGCAGCAGCAGCGACACCGGCAGCGTGCCCGAGGGCGTGCCGGTGTTCGTGGCGCAGGGCATGGTCGGACGCTCGACGATCTCGTGCGACGACGGGCTCACGTGGATCGGCGATCGCTCGTGGGATCTCGAAGGCGACGTGCACCTGTGCGGCTCGACCACGCCGGTCGACTGCAGCGCCAACGACGGCTCGGTGTGCTCGCAGGTCTGGTACGACGGCAGCTGCAGCATGGACGCATGCGACTGCGGCCACAGCCCCGGCTTCAGCAAGGGCGTCGCGTACGGCAACGGCCGCTTCGTCGCGACGTGGGGCTGGGGTTGGCCCGGCGCGGTGTCGTGGAGCACCAACGGCTTCGACTGGACCGTGGGCCTCGACAACGACAGCTTCGGCGGCCTGCGCTTCGACGGCGAGCGCTTCGTCGTCGCCTCGCGCACGCCGCAGGTGTCGAGCGACGGCGCCGCGTGGATGCCCACGACCGAGGCCGACTTCGAGGGCACCGAGGGCGTGATCTGGTCCGTGCGTCGCTTCGGCTGGGGCAGCTACGGCGGCGAAGGTCGCTTCGTCGCGTACGCCAGCGGCAACACCAGCGCCGACGTGCTCGTCAGCTCCGACGCCGGCGAGACCTGGTGGCGCCCGAGCAGCTTCCCCGCCGATTGCGTCGGCGAGGGTCCGGGTGCCTACGGCGACATCCTCGGCGGCAACGACGTGCTGCTGATGGCCGATGGCGACGGCCACGCGTGCCGCTCGATCGACGGCGGCCAGACCTGGGAATCACACGTCATCACCGACAGCCGCATCGCGAGCTCGGGCATCTGGACCGGCGAAGAGTTCTGGTTCTGGGGTTGGGGCAACCGCTACCGCAGCAGCGACGGCGTGACGTGGACGACCGAAGCGATCGCATCCGACGAGGACGTCGGTCCGGTCGCGCGCAGCCCCGAGGGCACCCTGGTCGCGGTGAACAACGTGTGGCTGGGCTACGACGAGCAGAGGTTCTTGCGCAGCACCGACGGCATGACCTGGGACGTGCTGCCGCCGGGCGCGTTCACGCCGGGCCATCCGATCTTCTTCATCACCCACGGCTACGCCGAGCCCAGCGCGCAGTGCCCCGGGTGAGCCGCGACGGGCGCGGGGATTGAGCTACGCTCGCGCCGTGGTATCGCCCGCGTTCGAGACCTGGCGCCGGCAGGGGCAGCGCTTCGAGCATCGCGGTCACGCGATCGCGGTGGTCGAGCGCGGCCGCGGCGAGGCCATGCTCGCGATCCACGGCTTTCCCAGCGCGTCGTGGGACTGGCACGCGATCCTGCCGGGACTGACGCCGCGCTTCCGTGTGATCGCGCCGGATCTGCTGGGCTTCGGTTGGTCCGACAAACCGCGATCGTTTCGCTACTCGATGCTCGATCAGGCCGATCGGCTCGAGGCGTTGCTGGCCGCGCGCGGGGTCGATCGCGTGCACCTGCTCGCGCACGACTACGGCGACACCGTCGCGCAGGAGCTGCTCGCGCGCCACGAGCAGCGGGCCGGCCGCGGGCTCGCGATCGCCTCGTGCGTGCTGCTCAACGGCGGGCTGTTCCCCGAGTGTCACCACCCGCGTCCGGTGCAGCGGCTGCTCGCGACGCGCCTGGGCCCCCTGGTCGCGCGCCTGAGCTCGCGGCGCACGCTCGCGCGGGGCCTGCACGCGATCTTCGGGCGCGACACGCCGCCGTCGCCGGCCTTCGTCGACGAGCTGTGGACGATGCTGCGTCACGCCGACGGCCAGCTCGCGCTGCCGCGTTTGATCGACTACATCCGCGAGCGCAAGCAGCATCGCGCGCGCTGGGTCGGTGCGCTCGAGCGGACGCGGGTGCCGCTGGTGCTGATCGACGGCGCCGCGGATCCGGTCTCGGGTGCGGACATGATCGCGCGCTGGCGCGAGCTGTTGCCGCAGGCGCAGCTGGTGGTGTTGCCCGGCATCGGCCACTACCCGCAGATCGAGGCGCCCGACGCGGTGCTCGCGGCGATGCTGCGGTTCCACGATCGCCTGCGCGATTCGACGTGATCGACCTGCTGGGCTCGGCGCTCTCGCTCTGGCTCGGCGCGCTGCCGCGTGGCCGCGTCGTGGGCCCGGCGGCGGCGCTGGGCGGGCTCGCAGGCCTGGGGCCGGGCGCGTCGTCGCGCTGGGCGTGCCGCAGCGCGCACGCTGACGCTCAGCGTCGCGGCAGGCCCAGCGCCTGGTGATCGGCCAGCGTGCAGCGATCCTGCACCACCGTGATCCCCGCCTGCCGCAATCGCTCCGCGGCGTCGTCGTTGCGGACGCCCAGCTGCAGCCACACGACCTTCGGTCGCGGCGACATCGCGAGGATCTCGTCGACGTGATCGGCGACCAGCGCCGAGCGCCGGAACACGTCGACCATGTCGACCGGCTCGTCGAGCTCGGTCAGGCGCGCGACGTAGCGCGCACCGAAGCCCTCGCGACCGACGCCGGCGGGGTTCACCGGCAGCACGCGGTAGCCCACCTCGGCGAGGTACTCGGGCACGTAGCACGCGGGGCGATCGGGCTCCCAGTGCGCGCCCAACACCGCGATGGTCCGGGTCTCGAGCAGGATCGTGCGCAGTGCGGTGCGGTCTTGGTCCACGGCGCTCGCGATCATCGCAGAAATCCGCCGCGCGCTCGGCGAGCCGCTGGCCAGCGCCGACGTGCTCGCGCTGCGGTGCGCTGCCTCGCGCCACGCGGTCACGCCGCGGTGTACGCTGCGGCGGTGAAGTACCTGCACACCATGCTCCGCGTCCTCGACCTCGATCGCGCGCTCGAGTTCTTCGGCGTGCTGGGGCTGAAGGAGGTCCGGCGCAAGCAGGTCGAGGCCGGCCGCTTCACGCTGGTGTTCCTCGCGACCGAGCCCGGCGCGCCCGAGGTCGAGCTGACGTACAACTGGGATCAGCGCGAGCCCTACGGCGGCGGGCGCAACTTCGGCCATCTCGCGTACGAAGTCGACGACGTCTACGCCGCGTGCGAACGGCTGCAGCGCGCGGGGGTCACGATCCTGCGTCCGCCGCGGGATGGCCGCATGGCGTTCGTGCGCTCGCCGGACGAGATCTCGATCGAGCTGCTGCAGGCCGGCGAGGCCCTGCCGCCCCGCGAGCCGTGGTTGTCGATGCCCAACACCGGCACGTGGTAGCGGGCCGGCCCCAGGCCTGCGCGGAACCGCCACGCGCCCGCAGTGAAAACGTCGGGAACCTCCGACCCCCTACGTAGAACAGGAAGGTCGCGCACGACGGCAGTGCGCGAAGGGTGGGCAAACTCGATGGCACGTCCGCGGTTGCGACTTGCAGTTGTGGTGTTCGCTGCGCTGGGCATCTCCGGATGCGCGGAGGCGGGACGAGACCACGGTGGTGATGGCAATGGCATCGCGCTGCTCGGCGCGTCGGATCAGACGCGAGCGCAGCTGGGCATCGTGCGGTGGAACATCGCGCCGCTCGGTGGCGCGGCGATGCAGGTCGTCGGCGTCGACGGCTCCAACGGCGCGGTCGTCGTGTTCACGATGTCCGCGACCGACGACACCCTCACGATCGAAGCCGAGGGCGCGACCACCGGCACGCTGAGCTTGCGCGAGGACGGCTCGCTGGTCGAAAACACGCTGTCGGACTCCGACGCGCTGCACGCCTTCTACACTGACGGCAACACCCAGGGCTTCCGCGAGGTCAGTGCCGGAGCGAAGTGCGGCCTCGCAGGCGTCGGCGCGGGCATCCAGTGCCTGCAGGCCTTCGTGAAGAAGGTCGATCCGTTCGATTGGGGCAAGTGTGCCGTCGGCGTCGCGGGCACCGCGATGCTCTGCTACGACTGGTACAAGCAGAGCCAGGGCATGTCCGAGTCGATGAGCGGCTCGAGCGGGGGCGACGGCTCCGAGGGCTCGGGCGGCGAATCGGGTGGCGAGTCGGGCGGCGAGTCCGGTGGCGAGTCGGGCGGCGAGTCCGGTGGCGAGTCCGGTGGTGAATCGGGCGGCGAGTCCGGTGGCGAGTCCGGTGGTGAGTCGGGCGACGGTGGCGAGTCGGGCTACGGCAGCGACGGCGGTGGCAGCGACGGCGGCTACGGCAGCGACGGTGGCTACAACAGCGACGGCGGCTACAACACCGGCTACGACAGCGGCTACAACTACGGCTACAACCAGCCCGACCCCGGCCCGCGCATGCACGCCGATGCGATCCCCGGAGCCGACGGCGCGGTGGGGTGGAGCTTCTCGGCCGGCGCGGGTCCGTCGCAGCCGCTCGACGTGGCGCGGTGGAATCTCGTGAACGCGCGCTGAGGATCTGCGCGCCGCATCAGCGCGCGCCCCGTCGCGCGCGAGTCGTCTGCGCGTGGCGAGCACGGGCGCGCCGCGGACCGTCGACGACGCGGTCGAGCGCGACCTCGGCGATGCCGAGCGCCTCGACCCTCGCGCGCCACGCCGCAGCCTCGGCCTCGCCCTGCAGCGCGAGCGCGACCTCCTCGAAGGGCTCGACGACGACGCCGTCGCGCTCGACGCGAATGCCCTCGCCGGTGACGGCGATCGCGGTCCAGCCGCGGTCGACCAGCGCGAGGACGACGGCGGCGCCGACCACCTCGGCGAACCGCGCGGCGACCTCGTCGTCGGGCGCGCCGTCGATGATGCCGCCGACCAACGCCCGCACGCGCCGGCGCATGTTCGCGGGCTGCAGTACGACAAGGGCCGGCGTGAGCCCGCTGAGCACACGCTGGTCCTGCGCGAGTCGATCGCGCCACACCGGTGCCAACGCGCGCATCATGACGTCTGTCCATGCGACGTCCTGCAGCGCGGTGCCGTCGGGCCGGCTCACGATGATGCGTGCCTCCAGCGATGCCACGTCTTCGAGCCATGCGATCGCTGGGCGCGAGTCGAACGGCGGCTGTGGCCCCGACAGCTTTGCGAGCGCGGCGAGCCGATCGGGTATCGGTGGGTGCGAGTCGTCGGGTGTGCCGCTGTGATCGTGGAGCGCCTCGTGCAGCGCGAGGTCGAGCGCGGGGCCCTGTCGCTGCGCGCGGAGGAACGCGCGGAAGCCCTCGGTGATCCGCGGCCGGAAGCCAGCCTCCAACACCGGCAACACCGACGTGTGCAGGTAGGCATCGAATGCCAGCGAGCCGACGCGAGTCTTCTTCAGCGCCTCGGCCAGTGCCTGCGGTCCCACGACACGGGCCGCGACGGCGTCGGCGGCGTACTCCTGCGCGCGGGCGATGCCGCGTGTGATCCGCAGGTGCAGCCTCCAGAACCATTCGAACGGGGCCCTCAGGCCGCGCACCAGCGCGAGCATCCTGCGCACGATCCACAGGTCCATCTCGAGGTCGCCGACGCGGCCGAGGTTCTCGATGGTGCGCCCGATGCTCGCGCGCGTGCCGAGCACCCACGGCCCGAGCTTGGTGTCGCCGGCGTGGAAGTGCCCGAACTCGTGCGCGAGGACTGCAGCGGCCTCGGTCTCGGACAACAACTCGAGCAGCGCCAGGCCCACGGCGAGCACACGAGTGGAACCGAAGCCCATCACGCCGCCGCGTTCGGTCACGAAGGCTTCGACGCCCAAGGACGCGTAGACGTGGCCCGGCGGCGCCTGCCCGGTCGCGGCGGCGATGCGCTGGATCTCGCGGAACAACCCGGGCGCGTCGCGTTCGCTCAGCTCGGGACCCGGCGGGACGAAGCGATCGCGACGCGGCAGCAGCGACCATACGATGGTGCCCGCCGCCACCACCAACGGGGTCGCGAGCGCGGCCAGGTGCAACCCCCCCTGCGTCCAGCCGCCAGTGAACGCGCGCTCGTACAACACCCATGCGAGCCAGCACAGTGCAGCCGCGATGAGCAGCGCGATCACGAAGAACGCGAACATCGACGCGATCACGACGACGGCGGGCAATCGCGGTGGGCGGTTGGTCATTCGTGGCTGCGTCCGAATCCGTGAACGAGGCCGGTGTGACCTGCGACCTGCAGGCTGCGCCAGCACAGGGTTCGTATCACGACTGCGGCGCGACGTTGCACGCACGCGCGCTTGGGCCTACGGCCAGCGACGACGGCGCTCGCGCGCCGAAGCGGCAATCCGATCACGGGGTCGCGTCAGCGCGCGCCGCTCAGCCCAGCCGCAGCATGCGGCCGCTGGGCAGCAGCTGCACCGGCGGTGTCTCGCGGCGTGACGTTCGGGTCGTCGCGCGTGGCGAGCACGGCCGCGGCGCGGACCGTCGACCACGCGGTCGAGCGCGACCTCGGCGATGCCGAGCGCCTCGAACCCTCGCGCGCCGTGCTTGCAGCCCCGGCCTCGCCCTGCAGCGGAGCGCGACCTCCTCGAAGGGCTCGACGACGACGCCCTCGCGCTCGACGCGAGTGCCTCGCCGGTCCGGTATTGCGACTCGTGGATCGATCCCGGAGCGCAGGGATCCCGGAGAACCCCTCGCTCCGTGCCAACGAAGCGAACGGGAGCCGAACGGATCGGTGGGTTGCCGCGCGACGCCGTAACGCAGGGCGAAGCACGAGCCCTAACACGCAATGACGGCTCGACTCGCGCCCCGGGCTCGCTGGTCGCTCCTGTACGGGGCGACCGCGTGGATCACCTCGTTGACCGCGTGCGACCGCAGCCCGGACCAACAGGACTACGGAGACACCGAGACGCTCCTGATGGGGGAACTCGGCGATCTCGGAGAGATCGAGCCCACCGTCGCCTCGATCATGATCGAGAACAGCGGCGAGACCCTCGTCTACCTGAGCTCGGTCTCGCTCACGTGCGCGCAGCTGATGGTCTCCCGCTGGCTCGGAGACGTCGCGGTCGGCGCCCAGATCATCGAGATCGTCGTCCCTTCGACCCGGGCGTCGGGCACGGTCGCCGTCGAAGAGGGTGGCGCCGAGGTCAACTACGCCGCGGGCGGGAAGTCGTCGGCGTACGAGGTCGCGGCGACGGACGGACACGTCACGTTCACGCAGAGCGAACCCGGCGTGAAGGTGGTCGGGACCGTGGAAGCGAGCTACGCAGGCGCCGACGCGGAGGTCCGCGGCCGTTTCT
This sequence comes from Nannocystaceae bacterium, assembly GCA_019694555.1. Taxonomy (GTDB): domain Bacteria; phylum Myxococcota_A; class Polyangia; order Nannocystales; family Nannocystaceae; genus Xiheibacterium. Next base: position 59,641 of record JAIBBS010000017.1, on the reverse strand, counting down.
ACGCCACATTCTGCCCTGGCGGTCAGGGCTACTGAGAACGCGCCTCCGAGCCCAAGCGAAAGCACAACGCATGCTCCGCAGATGTCACCACGTGCTCCCCGTTCTCTTCCTCATGCACGGCGGCTGCGCCTCGGTCGACGACGCCCAGGCCGGCAGCAGCGACACGGGCGAGGACCCCGGGAAGGCCTACCGTGGGACGGTGGAGCGCGGACAATACCTCGTCGACCACGTCTTGCTCTGCGGCGTGTGTCACACGCCCAACGACGAGAACGGTGAGCCGGACATGTCGCTCTACCTCGCGGGAAGCCGTTCGTACGACTTCACCGACGTCGACGGCACGATCATCACCGTCAACGCCGAGAACCTGACGTCGCACGACCCGGAGGGCCTTGGCGCTTGGACCGACTCGCAGATCCGAACCGCATTGATCGACGGCATCGACGACGAACACATCGCCATCTACCCGATCATGCCGTACCCGGAGTACTCGCTGCTGACGCCCGAGGATGTCGACTCGATCATCCAATACTTGCGGACCGTCCCACCCAACGACAACGTGGTCGCCGCAGATTTCCCCCACTTCGACCAGCAGCCCCCGGCGCCGGACGTCCAGGACGCGGATGTTCCGCATACGACGCTGGCCCAGAGCGACCCCGACTTTGCCGCCGCCGAGCGTGGTCGCTATCTCGCGGCGGCGGCTTGCCTGAATTGTCACACCGAGCAGCTCAGTCCGGATGTGCCGAATCTCGCGAAGGCGTTCGCCGGAGGCAAGAAGTACACCTTCATCCGAGGCGCGCCGGAGCAGACCTCGGTGAACCTGACGCCGGACCCGACAGGTTTGGCGGACCTGAGCGTCGCCGACATCGAAGCGGTGCTCGCGACGAATCTCGAGAAGGACACCGGCCGCGCGCTCTGCAGCACTCACCCCGGTGGTCCCGATCGCCTTGGCGCGATGACCGACGAGGACCGGCACGACATCGCGGTCTACCTCCACACGCTTCCACCGATTGCCAATGGACCATTCCAATGCGAACCCAATTGAGTCGCCTGCAGCGTCGGCGTCCGGCCGGGCTCGTGGTCGGGATCGGTCTGATCGTCGCGGCATGCGAATCCGCATCCGGTCCGGCGCCGGCAACGTTCACGGAAATCTACGATCGGTACTTTCCGACGACGACGCCTGCGCGGTGCAACTTCTGTCACGCGATGCCGGCGAGTCAGGTGAGCAACGGCAACCTTGCAATGGGTTCGGACCCTGATTCGGCGTATGCCGCACTCGTGGGCGTGGCGTCGGCCAGCGATGGGTGTTCGGGGCAGCCCTTGGTCACGCCATACGATCCCGATCGGAGCCTGTTCCTCGACAAGTTCTCCGACAACCCGTCGTGTGGCTCCCGCATGCCCCTGGGCGGGGCCGCACTGGATGCGGAAGCGGTGGACGCGATTCGCGGCTGGATCGAGGCTGGAGCAGCGAATGACTGATCGCGTACGGCTCCGTCGACCTCCGTGTCGGGGGCCGGGAGTCTTCTCGACCGGGATGCTCGCAGTCCTTGGATGCGCTGGCAGCCGGGACCCCGACCCCGACCGCGATGGAATCGCCGATGACTGCGTGATCCCCGAGCACGGACTCCCGGCCGACGTCTTCTGTACCGGCCTGCAGCTCGATCGTGATCCCGGGCAGTACGTCGAACGCGTTGCGCCCTACGAACCTGGTGTCACCCTGTGGAGCGATGGCGCCGAGAAGCAACGCTATCTGTACCTCCCCCCCGGAACCGAAATCGACACGACCGACTTCGACGCGTGGCAGTTCCCCGAAGGCACGAAGGCGTGGAAGGAGTTTCGGTTCGACGGTCGGCTGGTCGAGACGCGCCTGTTCTGGAAGCGTGCGCCATCGGAGTGGGCCTCGGGCACGTACATCTGGGACGCTTCGGGCAGCGACGCGACGCTCGACACGTCGCGCATGCCGACGATCGTCGGCGATGACTACGAGATCCCGACAGCCAAGGACTGCGGCAAGTGTCATCACGGCGGCGCCGACAAGCTCCTGGGGATCGAGGCTGTCGCGCTCGCGCTTCCCGGAGCGCTCGGCGTGACGCTGCAGGTGCTCCGCGACGACGGGCGGTTGAGCTGGGCACCGTCGAGCCCGCAGGCCAGGCTGCCGGAGGACTCGACCGGCCGCGCGGCCGCGGCGCTCGGGTACTTGCATGCGAACTGTGGCATGCCGTGTCATTCGTCGCGGGGGCTCGGCGACGAGACACAGCTGCTGCTGCGGATCCGCGCCGACGAGATCTGGCAGTTGCCGCAGCACGGCGCGCCGGTCTCCGACGCGACGGAGGCAGAGGCGTACGCCGCCACGGTCGGGGTCGAGCCCACCACCGCTTCGGTGGCGCAACGGTTCCCGGGTGCACTGCGCGTCACGCCGGGTGTGCACGAGTCGAGCCTGCTGTGGCTGATGACCGATCGTCGGGATGACTACGCGATGCCGCCACTGGTGAGCCACAAGGTCGACCCGGCAGGAACGAAGGCACTTGCTGCTTGGATCGATGCGATGTCGCCATGACGCCGGGTCGTCCCGCGCCGACGCTGCGCTGGCGGGGTGTCGCTCGCTCCGTGTTGGCGCCGGACCGAGTCGAAATCGAACGGGAGGCGAACGCGACGGTCCGCGGGCAAGGGTTTCCTGTTGCCCGGGTCCGACGTCCGGGCCAGGGTCGGCCGGTGCGCTGCAGGCACGCCGCATTGGCCCTCGCGCTCGGCGGGTGTGCGGGGCGGACCGCCACCCCCGACGTGTCGCAGGAGCTTCGTGCTCGCGTCGGCGGCGGCTACGACGCGCGGCGCGAGCCCACCGATCCACCGACGCTGCCGCCCGGGGTCGTCGTCGCGGATGGCTGCAGCGCCGACGAAGCAGTCGCGATTGCGATCTGGAACAGCCCGGCGTTCCGTGTCGAGCTCACGCGCCTGCGCGTTGCGGAGGCGGAGCTCGCGGGCGCCAAGCGCCCGTCGAATCCGACGCTGCGCCTGCTGTTTCCCGCGGGGCCGCAGCAGCTCGGCGCGTTGGTGACGTGGCCGCTCGAGACCCTGATCATGCTGCCGCGGCGCGTGAAGATCGCCCGCAAGAACCTCGCCGAGGTCGCGCAGTCCCTGGTACAGGTCGGCACCGACCTCGCGCGCGATGCCAAGCTCGCGCACGTCGAATGGCGGCTCGCGCACGAACGCGTGCGCGTGCGCCAGGTGATCGCGCAGCAGTGGTCCGAGATCGCCGCGGTCGTGCGGGCCCGCGCCGAAGCCGGCGACGTCGCGCCCGCGGAGGTCGACGCGGCCGACGCCGACGCGATGCTCGCAGCCGACGATGCCGCGCGCGCGGAGCTCGAGGTGACGGTCGCGGCGAGTCGCTTGGCCGCGCGCATCGGCTATCCCGACGCGGTTCGACTCGTTCCCGACGACGGAGCCGCTGCCACGGAGCCGCCGCCGCCCGCCGATCGCCTGACGGCGCTGGCGCTCGCCTCTCGCGCGGACCTCCGCGCGGCAGCGATCGCCATCGATGCCGCATCGCTGATCGTGGGTCTCGAGCGCGCCTCGGTGTTCACGCTCGCAGGCGTCGTGTCCGGCAACGGCGCCGCCTACACCGGCGGCGTGCAGGCCGAGATCCCGCTGGCATCGCAGAACCAGGCCGGGCGGGGGCGCGCGAAGGGCCGACAACAGGCCGCGCGGTGGCGCTACCAGGAGCTCGCGCTACGTATCGGCGTCGAGGTCACGCAGGCGCGCGCGCAGCTGACCGCCGCACAGCGTTCCTCATCGCTGTACCACGGCGAGATCGTCGACGCGCGACAGCGCGAGCTCGCTACCGCCACGGCCCGGTATCGCGCCGGCGAGAGCGACTACGGCGGCGTGCTGCTCTCGGCGCAGCGTCTCGAACAGACGCGACTGCGTGAGGTCGAGCTGGATGCGGAGGTCCGGCGCGCCCACGCCGAGCTCGAGCGCGCCACCGGCGGTCGGCTCGCCGCATTGGAGCGGCTGAGATGACCACACCACCGCTCGTCGCGTGGTGCCTCATCCTGGTCGTGGCGTGCGGATGCGGCAGGCAGTCGCCCGACTCAGCCGCGCAGCCTCGCGACCCGCCGGTCGGCGGGAACGCTGTCGCGCGCGAGGACCGACTGCGACGACTCGAGCTCACGGCCGAGACCATCGCGTCGCTCGGACTCGAGACCGAGGCGGTCGCGCGACAAGCCACCGCGCGGGTGCACCACGTGCCGGGATTCGTGGTCGCACCTCCGGGAAGGGCGATCGTCGTCACGGCGCCGCTGCCCGGCACGGTGCGTGCCGGCGACGCGCCGCTACAGGCCGGCACGCTGCTGCGTGCCGGCACGGTGGCGTTGCGCCTGGTTCCGCTCGCGCCGGTCGACCGTGACGTCCGGGCGCAGGCGAAACGCCAGATCTCCACGGGCGCCGCGCGTCTGCAGGTGGCCGAGGCACGCGTCGCGCGGCTCGAGGCCCTGGTCGCGGATCGTGCCGCCAGCGCGCGTGCACTCGAGGAAGCCCGCGCCGATCTCGAGGCTGCGCGCGCGGATCTCGACGCCGCACGCTCGCGCGAAGCGGGGCTTGGCCGCGCGCCGCTGTCCTCCGACGTGACGCTGCGCGTGGTGGCGCCGACCGACGGTGCGGTTCGCATGCTCGGCGCCGCGCCGGGGCAGGTGGTCGCCGCGGGCGCGTCGCTGTTCGAGATCACACCCACGGAAGACCTGTGGGTGCGCGTGCCGGTGCCGCCGGGGCTGCTGGCGCGGATCGATCGTGCCGACCCCGCGGCGATCGGCCCGCTCGGTGCCACCATGCGCTGGACCGCGGCGCGTGTATCGGCGGCACCGTCGGTCGACGCGGTCACGGCGAACGTCGACCTCTACTTCGTGGCGCCGGCCGACATGGGAGCGGTCGTGGGTGAGCGCGTCGCCGTCGAGCTGTCCGAGCGCGCCGAGGCCGAGCACACGACCATCCCGAGCTCCGCGATCGTCTACGACGTGAACGGCGGCGCCTGGGTCTACACCTGCGACGAACCCGGCGCATTCGTACGTGAGGCGGTCGTCCCGCTGCACTCGCAGGGCGGCCGCACCGCGTTCGAACGTGGACCCACCGTCGGACGCTGCGTAGTCCGGGTCGGGGTCGCCGAGTTGTTCGGCGCCGAGTTCGGGGTGCCGCATTGATCCGCGCGTTGATCGACGCGTGCCTGCGACAGCGCGTGGTCGTGCTCGCGCTGGCGTCGTTGGTCATCTGGATCGGACTCGACGCGCTGCAACGCGCGCGCATCGACGCCTTCCCCGAGTTCGCGCCACCGCGCGTCGAGATTCAAGTCGAGGCACCCGGGCTGTCGAGTGTCGAGGTCGAGACGCTGGTGACGCGCCCGCTCGAAGACGCGCTGCAGGGCACGCCGCTGGCGACGACGCTGCGATCCAAGTCGGTGCTCGGCTTGGCGTCCGTCGTCGTGCTCTTCGAGCCTGGCAGCGATCTCTTCCGCGCGCGGCAGCTCGTGCAAGAGCGTGTGGCACTGGCGCAGCCGCAGTTGCCCGCGCTCGCGCGCACGCCGGTGGTCTTGTCACCCACCAGCAGCACCGCACGCGTGCTGAAGATCGGCCTGCGATCCGACGCACACACGCCACTGGAGCTGAGCGATCTGGCCCGGTGGACGATTCGCCCGCGCCTGATGGCGGTGCCGGGCGTCGCGAACGTGGCGGTCTGGGGTGAGGCCCGTCGGGAGCTGCAGGTCCTGGTCGATCCCGAGCGCCTCGAGCTGTTCGGCGTGCGCCTCGACGAGGTCGTGCAGGCGACGAGCGCCGCGGTGAACCCGGGGTCGGGCGGGTTCGTCGACGGTCCGAACCAACGCCTCGCGGTGAGTCACCCAGCCGCCGTGCGCGACGTGGCGACGCTCGCCGCTGCGCCGCTGTCGTGGCGCCGCGGTACGAACGTCACGCTCGGGGACGTCGCGGAGGTGGTCGAAGGCCATCCACCCTTGCCCGGCGATGCCGTCATCGACGGTGGACCAGGGTTGCTGCTGATCGTCGAGAAGCAGCCGTGGGGGAACACGCTCGCCATCACGGACGCAATCGACGACGCACTCGACGATCTCGCGCCCGCGCTCAGCGGGGTCGAGATCGATGCGAGTATCTTTCGGCCTGCGGCGTTCATCGAGCGCGCCGTGGACAATCTCGAGGCGGCGCTCGCGATGGGCTGTGTGCTGGTGGTCCTGGTGCTGCTGATCGCGCTGCGAAACTGGCGCACCGCACTCATCAGCGTCCTCGCAATCCCGCTCGCGTTGCTCGCAGCGCTGGCCGTGCTGCACCACGCCGGCGCGACGCTCGACACCATGGTGCTCGCGGGCCTGTCCATCGCGCTGGGCGAGGTGGTGGACGACGCCGTGATCGACGTCGAGAACATCCATCGACGGCTGCGGCAGCACGGCAAGGGCATCGACCGGATCTCCGCTGCCAAGATCGTTCTCGCTGCCTCCGTCGAAGTGCGCAGCGCAGTGGTGCATGCGAGCTTGATCGTGGCGCTGGTGTTTCTGCCGGTGTATCTCCTGCCGGGCCTCGCAGGTGCCTTCTTCCGTCCGCTGGCGCTCGCATACATCCTGGCGATCACGTGCTCGCTCATCGTCGCGCTCACGGTCACGCCGGCGCTCTCGTTGCTGTTGCTGCCCGGACGCACCGACCCGCACGCTCGGCCTCGGCTCGACGGTCGCTTCACGTCACTGCTGTGGTCGCTGTTGTCCCATCCCCGCCTGGTGCTGGCCGGGGCCGCGCTCGCGCTGCTCGCTGGCGCGTTGGGCTTCTCCCGGCTCGGCGCGGGTTTCCTGCCGGAGTTCCGCGAGCAGGACTTTCTGATGCACTGGATCGCGAAGCCCGGGAGCTCGGTGGAGGCCGTGCGGCGGAGCGCCCAGCGAGTGAGCCGCGAGCTGCTGCAGATCCCAGGCGTACGCAACGCCGGGGTGCACATCGGACGCGCGGAGGTGTCGGACGAGGTCGTGGGCCCCAACTTCGCGGAGATCTGGGTCTCGGTGGATCCCGCGGCCGACCACGCCAGCGCGATCGCGGCGATCGACGAGGTGCTCGCGCCCTACGTCGGCGTCTACCACGACGTGAAGACATACCTGCGCGAACGGGTCGACGAGGTTCTCAGTGGCGGACACGCCGAGATCGTCGTCCGCGTCGCCGGTCCGGACCTCGACCACCTGCGCGAGCGCGCGAGCGCGTTGGCGGATGCGCTGCGCGCGGTGGAGGGCACCCGCGAGGTCTCGGTCGAGGCCATCGTCGATGTGCCGCAGATCGAGGTGTCGCCGCTGCCCGTCGCCGCCGAGGTCTACGGGCTGACCCACGCCGCGATACGAGCCCAGGTCACGACGCTGATCGGCGGCACGCGGGTCGGCGAGATCTACCGCGAGCTGCGACCCGTCGCCGTCGTGGTCTGGGGCACGGCGGCGGTGCGCGAGGACGTGGCAGCGCTGCGCGAGCTGTCGTTGGAGACGCCGTTGGGATTCCCCGTGCGGCTGCGCGACGTGGCCGAGGTCGCCGTGCGGGCGACGCCCGGTGCGATCAAGCACGAGGGCGGGACGCGGCGCATCGACGTCGCCTGTTCACTCGATGGTACGCGTCCGCTCGGTGACGTGGCGGCCGCGGCCCAGCGCGTGATCGACGAGCAGCAGTTCGCGCCGGCCCACCACGCCGAGCTGCTGGGCGAGGCGAGCGCACGCGAGCGCGCTGCACGTTCGCTGCGCGTCGGCAGCGTGCTGGCTGTCCTCGGCATCGTGCTGGTGCTCTTCGCGGACTTCCGCGAGCTCAGGCCCACGCTGTTGGTCGCGGCGACCCTGCCATTCGCGACGGTTGGGGCGGTTGCGGCCGCGCACCTGCAGGGCGGCGTGCTCTCGCTGGGCTCGCTGGTGGGTTTCGTGAGCGTGCTCGGGATCGCTGCGCGCAACGGCATCTTGCTGGTGAGCCACTACCGCCACCTCGAGCGCGAGCAGGGCCTCGAGTTCGACATTGCGCTGGTGGTGCGTGGCACTCGCGAGCGCCTGGCACCGATCCTCATGACCGCATTCGCCACCGGGCTCGCGTTGGTGCCCCTGGTCGTGTTCGGCGACCGCCCGGGCCAGGAGATCGAACACCCGATGGCGGTGGTGATTCTGGGAGGTCTGGTCACGAGCACACTGCTGAACCTCATCGTCACGCCGGCCGCCTACCTGATCTTCGGCCGTGGACGCGGCCTCCCTGGCGAGGAGGAGGCATGAACCTCCTGATCGTGGATGATGATGATGAGCTCTGTTCGCTGCTGCGGACTGCGCTCGCACGCGATGGCCACGCGACGCGCACGGCTGCGTCGATCACGATGGCACGCGAAGCACTGCTCGAGGCCTCGTTCGACGTGGTGGTCCTCGACCTGGGTTTGCCCGATGGCGACGGTCTCCATCTGTGCCGAGCGCTACGGGCCGACGGTTCGAGCGTCGCGATTCTCATCCTCACCGCGGCCGGCAACGTGCGCGCCCGGGTCGATGGTCTCGACGCCGGGGCCGACGACTACCTCGTGAAACCCTTCGCCATCGCCGAGCTGCGTGCGCGCGTGCGTGCCTTGGGGCGTCGCGGCACTCAGCCTCTGGTCGCACGCTGCACGCGCGGTGACGTGGAGTTGGATTTCGCCGCTCGACGAGCCAAGCGTGCGGGCCTCGATGTCGCATTGACTGCGAAGGAGTGGGCGATCCTCGAAGCGATCGCGCGCGCAGACGGGGGCGTGGTGCCGCGGGACGTGCTGCTCGCGCACGTCTGGGGTGCGCCGAGCGACTCGGCCAACGCATCCCTGGGCGTCCTGCTCGCACGGATTCGCCACAAGCTGGGCCGCAGCCTCTTGCGCACGCTTCGGGGGAAGGGTCATGCACTTGGCTGAGCGCCCGCGGTCGTTCGCTTCACAACTGACGTGGACGCTCACGCTCGGCGCGAGCACGGTTGCAGCGCTCGCGCTCGTGACGATGGTGTTGCTGGCCGACATGCTCGTCCGCCGACACGTCGAGCATGCGGCAACGATGGCGGCCGCGGTGCTGGCGGCCGAGCTGGACGAGAACCCAGCGCTGGTGGCGGAGATCGAGGAGGAGGCGACAGAGCTGGGAATCGACGGACACGTGGCGGTGCTCCACGGGGGCGAGCCCCGCAGCGGGGACCAGCGCCTGCGCGCGCCGAGCGAAGAGTCGTGCGGTTTCGTAGAGCTCGAGCGCGAACCCGAGTTGGTCTGCGTCCGACCGGCGACGTTCGACCCGGCACTCGTGGTGGCGGTGGGCGTGCCCGCCGAGCGCGCGCTCAGTCATCGCACGCCGCTACTCGTCGCCGCCTCCATCGTGCTCGGCCTGGTGCTCGCGGGTTCGCTGTGGGTCGGGGCGACGCAGTCACGCAGACTGATCGGCCCGCTGTCGCGTTTGCAACGAGCAGTCGCACGAATCGATTCGCGCGCTCCGTTCGCGGCACAGCTGCCGGCAACCGCCGCGGTCGAGGAGATCGATGCGGTTCGAGGCGCGATCGCCGAGTTGCTCGGGCGTCTCGAGGTCGAGCTGACGCGAACGCGACGCTTCGCCGCCGACGCGGCTCACGAGCTGCGTACCCCGCTCGCGAAGCTGAGCGCGGACGTCGAGCTCGCGCGCGAGCATGAGGGCCTCGATCTCGAGACCGGCGAGAGCCTTGAGCGGCTGTCTCGCACCACCGCGCACCTGATCTCGCTGACCGAGCGATTGCTGCTGCTCGCAACCCCCGCGGAGGCGATGGGCTCGTCCGAGGGGACCTCGATGGCCGCCGTTGCGTGCGGGATGCTCGAGCGCAGAAACGCGGTCGACCGCGCGCGATTGTCGATCCTGGTCGATGACGACGACGATGGACTCGTCCGCGGTGACCCGGTGTTGCTCTCTGCCATGCTCGACAACGCCGTGGACAATGCACTCAAGTACTCCACCGGCGCCGTGACCGTGCATGTGCGAACGGAGGGCCGCTTCGTGGACGTCGAGATCGTCGATGATGGACCTGGCGTCCCGCTGGCCGAGCAGGCGTGGTTGTTCGAGCCCTTCCGGCGGGGCGAGGCGGCGCGGCATCGTCCGGGCCACGGCCTCGGACTCGCGCTCGTGGCCCACATCGCGTCGGCACACGGTGGCAAGGCCGCGTTCGATGAGCACCATGGCCACGGCGCACGCCTGGTGATCACGCTGCCACTCACAGCTCCGACGTGCGGGTGAGTGCACCGCACGGTGCTGCGCCGTGGCGTTGCGTCGAAGGCGTTCACCGTCCGCCGCTCAGCCCAGCCGCAGCATGCGGCCGCTGGGCAGCAGCTGCACCGGCGGCGTCTCGCCCTCGGTCATCTTCTGGTACCGCGCGCAGCGGGTGAACTCCGAGTCGCAGTAGCGCTCTTTCCAGTACTCGAGTTGGTTGCCGCGATCGAACAGCGCGAACATCGGGCACGTGCCGCGGTGCGTGCAGCAACCGCTGGGCTTGTCGTTCACAATCCGCATGAGCCTGGATCCCATCGGAAGAATCGGCGGTGGATCGCGCCGTAGCCCCACGTGCCGGCGACCACGCCGAGCAGGGAGACGGCGATGGCGAGCTGACCCTCGCCGAGCGCGGCGAGGGTCGAGCCGGTGCACGTGCCGCACAGGGCCCAGCCGACGCCGAAGAGAATCGCGCCGGGGATGACGCCCGCGTGCAGCGGTCGCTGGGGTGCGGCGAGGCGATCGCGGCGGAAGCCGATCGCGGCGATCATCACCGCGAGGCCGAACGCGACCCACAGCCGCAGATCCGTGAGGGCGAACATCGCCTGCACCTGCGCGGGGTCGGTGAAGCCCATGTGGCTGAGCACGTAGCCCAGCGCGATGCCGTACGCCATCAGGCGCGCGTCGGCGCGGCTCATGCGAACCTCCCGACCACCCACGTGGTCGCGATCGCGGCGGCGAGGAAGGTCGCGGTCGCGACCAGGCTGGCGGGCTGCAGGCGCGCGACGCCCGACAGCCCGTGCCCGCTCGAGCAACCGCCGGCCATGCGCGCGCCCAGGCCCACCAGCGCGCCGCCGAGCAGCAGCGCGAGCCACCCGCCCGCGCCGAATTGCGCGCGCGTGCTCGCCGGCAGCGCGAGCTCCAGCGACCATGCCCCGCGTTGGGCCGCTGCGATCGCGCCGCCCGCGATGATCGCGACGACGTACAGCAGCGCGGTGCGAGCCCCCACCGGACGTGCACGGCGCGAGGGCTCGAGCACCTGCGCAGCAACCGCGCGACGCCGCGGTGGCAGCTCGCCGTCGCAGTCGGCGACGTCTTCGAGCACCGCGGCAGCGAGCGCCGCACGCAGCGTCTCGGGGTCGGCCGCGAGCACCTGCGCCTCCTCGCGCGCGTGGTCGGGCCGTCGCAGCGCCCGCAACCCGCGATCGAGGTAGCCCGACACCCCCAGCGAGCGGCGGTCGATCAACCACTGCGCGAGCGCGAGCCCTCCGAGGGCCAAGCCCCCGGCCCACCATGCGAGGTAGGGGCCGGACATCTGCGATCAATGTGACGCGGTCGCGTCGTCGCGTCGAGGCGCGCAACCGGCCGCACCACACCCGTGCACGCATGCGCATGCGACCCGGCCGCGCGCGACCACAGGTCGCACGGCTTCAGCACGAGTGTGGGCCACCGCCGCGCGCGACTCGCATGCGCGGAGTCGATCCGGCGACGTGCACGTGCGCGCGCGATCAGGCCTCGCCGGGGCTGGGGAAGTTCTGCCGCATGAGCCAGTCCCACACGCGATCGCTGCTCCACCGCCGCTGCGCCAGCAACACCGTGGCCGACAGCGACACCGTGTAGCGCGCGCGTGGGCGACGGGCCACCAGCGCGCGCTCGACCACGCGCGCGACGTCGATCGGCACACCCGCGAGCCGCGCGAACGGGCCCTTCTCGTAGCTCTCCTTGGTCGCGCGGGCCACGGCCTCGTGGAAGGGCCCGTAGACCTCCTGCATGCCCTCGCGCACGGACATGGCCCCGATCGCCGCCTCGCTGAAGCCGCTCTTGATGAGCCCGGGCTCGATCAGCACCACGTCGATGCCGAAGCCCCGCACCTCGAAGCGCAGCGCGTCGCCCAGCGCCTCGATCGCGTGCTTGGTCGCGTGGTAGTAGCCGCCGCCGGGGAACACCAGCTTGCCGCCCATCGAGCTGAGGTTGACCACGCGGCCCCATCGCGCGCGGCGCATGCCCGGCAGCACGCGCTGGGTCAGCGCGATCACGCCGAAGACGTTGGTCTCGAACTGCGCGCGCACGCGCTGCAGTGGCACGGCTTCGAACGCGCCGCTCTGCGAGTAGCCGGCGTTGTTCACCAGCGCCGCGATCGCGCCGTGCTCGGCCTCGACCGTCGCGACCGCGGCGTCGATCGAGGCCGCATCGGTGACGTCGAGCGCGACCGTGCGGCAGCCCGCGGCCTGCAGCTCCGCGAGCTCGGCCGGACGCCGCGCGCTGGCCCACACGGTCCAGCCCGGCAGCGCGGCGAGGTGGAGCGCGGTCGCGCGGCCGATGCCGGACGAGCAACCCGTGATGAGGACGGCCTTGGACTGTGGCATGGACGATCGCCTTGCCCCGTCGACGGCACCGCGCGACCCGGGGTTTCCGGATTGAACCAAATTGATGAACTTGGTTCAAGTGGGGTTCCTGGCCCGGGGCCCGCGCGGGTTGCTACGATGGGCCCGTGGCGGCGCCGGCGTCCGGGGGCCAGAACAAGCGCGAGGCGATCATCCGCGCGGCCACGACCCTGTTCGGCCGCTACGGCTACCGCCGCACCACGGTCGAGCTCATCGCGCGCGAGGCCAGGCTGGCCAAGCCCACGCTGTATGCCCACTTCGAGGACAAGGACGCCATCTTCGTCGCGGTGTGTCAGGCGGTCATGGATCGCATCGTGGCGCAGGCCCGCGCGGCGTCGGCCGAGCGCGACGCGGTCGCGCGGCTGACGGGTGTGCTCGCGGCCAAGTTCACCACCGTGTTCGAGCTGGTCGAGTCGTCACCGCACGCACGCGAGCTGCTCGAGTCGAGCGACGCGCGCGCGCGCGACGTCGTCGCCGCGGGCGACCGCGCCTTCGCCGAGGTGCTGCTGGCGGCGATCAAGTCGGCCGCGCGCGAACAGGCCGTGTCGCTGGCGCGCTTCGGCGGCAAGGCGGCGACGCTGCAGTCGCTGTTGATGGCCGCCGGTCACGGCGCGAGCTGGGGCGCGGGCTCGGCCGCCGAACACCGCGCGCAGCTGGGCGCGCTGGTGCGCGCGATCATCGAGCGACCTGCGGCGCCGCGGGCCGGACGATCGCGCTAGCGATCAGCTCGGGCCTTCGACCGCGTCGAGCGCCTCGAGCACGTCGCGCAGCGAGCGGGCCCACTGCTCGAGGTCCTGGATCGAGCTCGCGCGCGCGGCCGGCGAGCTCGCGAGCTGCTGCAGCGTCTGCTTGAGGTTGTCGCGCGCGCGCGCGAGTCGGCTCTTGACGGTGCCGGGCGGGATCTCGAGCACGATGCCGATGTCGTCGATGCCCATGCGCTCCCAGTAGAACAGCTCGACGGTGATCTGCAGCGCCAGCGGCAGGCGGCGCAGGGCGATCAGCAAGAGCTGTTGCTCCTCGCGCAGCGCGATGACGCCGCTGGGGGCGTCGACGACCCCGAGGTCGTGGACCGAGACGTCCTCGGCGTCGCGCTGCTTGAGCCGCGCGCGCTCGCGGAAGAACAGCAGCAGGTGGTTGCGCGCGACTGCGAGCAGGAAGGTCTTGAACTGCGCCCGCTCCTGGAAGCGCGGCAGCGCCTCGACCAGGCCCAAGAACGTGCGCTGGATGAGGTCGTCGATGTCGCCGTCGACCTTGTTGCGGAAGAAGCGGTGGACGGTCTGGAAGTGGCGGCGCAGCAGGCGATTGCCGGCGGCCGCGTCGCCGCCTCGCCAGTGCGCCAACAGCTCGAAGTCGGTCTCGTCGGCCATGGTCGCGGCGCGCGCCAGCGCCCAGGGCCCATCATGCCACAACCCGGGGGGCCGCCGCGCTATCATGGCGCGCGTAGGGCTCGGGTTGGACGACCACACCACGCGACAAGAGGGTGTCGGCGCGCTCGCGCTCGACGAGCGCCAGTCGCTGGCGCGGCTCGAGGCGCGCATGTTCGGTCGCGCCGACAGCACCGTGCGGGTCGACCGCTACGAGCTGGGTCAGCCGCTGGGCCGCGGTGGCATGGGCGTGGTCTACGAGGGCTGGGATCCCGAGCTGCGCCGCAAGGTCGCGATCAAGCTCGTCAACGTCGCCGACGTGGGCTCGCGCGGCGCCGCGCGGTTGCTGCGAGAAGCGCGGTCGATCGCACGGATCTCGCATCCCAACGTGGTGCCGGTCTACGACGTCGGTGACTTCGCCGGCGGACCCGCGGCCGCGGGCGACGAGCGCAACGTCTTCGTGGTGATGGAGCTGGTCGAGGGCGAGGATCTCGAGCGATGGCTCGCGGCCGGGTCGCGCAGCTGGACCGAGGTGCTCGACGTGTTCCTCGCCGCCGGTCGCGGGCTCGCGGCCGCGCACGCAGCCGGCGTGCTGCACCGCGACTTCAAGCCCGCCAACGTGTTGCTGGGCCGCGATGGTCGCGTGCGCGTGGCCGACTTCGGCCTCGCGCGCGGCATCGATCGCAGCGTCGCGCAGCCCGAGGAGCCCGCCGCACCCGACGCTCGCAGCGGCGCGACCACGTCCGACGTGCACACCCAGACCGGTGTGGTCATGGGCACGCCGTACTACATGGCGCCGGAGCAGATGCGCGGCGTCGAGGCCGATCAGGCCAGCGATCAGTACGCCTTCTGCGTCGCGCTCTACTCGGGTCTGTTCGGTCAGGGTCCGTTTCCGCGGCTGGGCGTGCAGGCGCTCGCCGACGCCAAGGGCCGCGGCGCGGTGTTGCAGCCGCCCGAGCACGCGAACGTGCCGCAGTGGCTGACCGAGTTGCTGTGGCGCGGACTCGATCCCGATCCCGCGCGGCGCTTCCCTTCGGTGCAGGCGCTGTTGCAGGCGATCGAGCATCGCCGCGGGCGTCGACGACGGCGCGTGCGCGCGACGCTGGCGGTCGGCGCCGTGGCGGCGGCGCTGGCCTCGGGCCTGGCGATGGGCAAGCTCGACGGCGACGAGGCCGCTGGCGGCGTCGAGCTGGTGCCGCTGCCTCCGGCGGTGGTCGTCACCGGTCCGCCGGTGCTGGCGTTCGAGCCGTTCGAGGTGCCGCCCGACGAGTCGGTCGCGTGGGCCGGCGATGGTCTGCCCAACCTGATGGACGAGGAGCTCGCCGGTCGCGAGGGCCTGCGCGCGATCCCGTACTTTCGCTTCAAGACCGCGCTGTCGACGGTCGCGGCGGCGCGACACGATTCGATCGCGGAGGCGTTCGGTGCGACCGCGGTCGTGCGCGGACACCTGACCGCGCGCGAGCAAGGCTACGCGCTCACCATCGAGCTGCGCGCGCTCGATGGCACCGTGCAGCTGTCGCGCACCGTCACCGCCGAGCGCAATCGTCTGGCCGAGGCCGGCCGCGAGCTGGCGCGCGAGATCGGAGCCCACGTGCTCGGCCACCCGGTCGAGCAGCAGGACGACGGTCGTGCGACCACCTACGAGGCCAACCTCGCGCTCGGCGTCGCGGCGCTCGAGCGCCACGATCTCGCGGTCGCGCTGGGCTACCTCGACGAGGCGCGGCGGCTGCAGCCCGACGGCGTCGACGCGCACTTCTACGGTGGCATCGTCGCGGGCTGGCTGGGCATGGAGGACGAGGTCCGCAGCGAGCTGGCGCTGGCGGCCAAGGGCGATCTGGCCGCACCCAAGCGGCGCTATGTCGACGCGTACCTGCTCGAGATGAAGCAGGGGCATGCGGGGGCGCGCGAGGCCTTCGCAGCCGCGGCGGCCGAGTACCCCGACGATCCCTACCTCGCGTACGGCCAGTTCGAGTGCGAGTACCACTCGGGCAACGGTGACGCTGCGGTCGCAGCATTCCGACGGTTGCACGGGTTGTCGCCGACGTTCGGCACCGGGCTCAGCCACGTGCTCGAACGCTCCGCGGCGATCGGTGACGGGGCCACGATCGAGTGGGGCATCGGCGTGGCCGAGGGCGCCGGGCTCAAGCCGGCATTCGTCGCGTACTGGCGCGCGCGCCGTCGTGCGCTCGGCGGCGACTACCGCGGCGCGCTGGAGTTGCTCGCGCCGTTCGTGAAAGAAGACGGCTACGTCGAGGACCAGACCTTGGGCTGGTACACCGTCAGCGGCGAGCAGGCGCTGGCGATGTCGCTGGTGCGTCAGCGGGCCGAACGCGACGCGCGGCTGCTGGGTGTGCCCGAGCTGGCGCTGTGCGTGCTCGCCGGCGATCACGGCTGCGAGCGCCGTGCATTCGATCGCGAGCGTCAGGGCATCGACGCGGTGCCGCACAGCCAGAGCAGCACCATCGCGTGGGTCGGGCTCGCGGTGCTGCAGACCATCGTCGGCGATCGCGAGCGATTGCACGAGCTGGGGCGCATGGCCTCGGCGGCCATCGAGCCGGCGCTCGAACCCGACATTCGCGTGGTCATGGCCAAGACGCTGGTCGCGGCGGCGCAGGGCGAGGCCGCGGCCGTGACCACGGCGGCGAGCAGTCCCTTCGCCGAGGTGCGCGCGGTCGCGGCGGCGCTGCAGGCCGAGACCGCCGGCGATCTCGCCGGCGCCGCGGCGAAGTGGCAGGCCGCGCTCGCGCTGGCGGTCGAGCCGCGCTTCGTGTTCGCCGAACGCGTCGCGCTCGCACGCGTGCACCGTGCCGCGCGCGATCACACCGGCGTGCTCGAGGCCTGCAGCGGCGTGACGAAGCCGCAGGTGTTCGACTGGAGCTGGACCGCTGCGATCGCGCCGTGCCTGGTGTGGTCCGGCGAGTCGGCGCGGGCGCTGGGCGACGCGACCGCGGCCGCAGCCCACTTCGAGCGCGTGCTGGCGCTGCGCGAGGCCGCGGGCGACGACGACCCGTGGACCACGGCCGCGCGCGAGGGCCTCGCCGCGGTGCGTCCGCGTCCCGGCGGCTGACGCGACGCTGCGCTACCATCGTCGTGCGATGCTGCCGAGCCTTTCCGATCGCGCCACGCTGCTGGTGCCGGTGCCCCACGAGGCGCTCACGCTGCCCGAGACGCTCGTGTTCGGGACCCGCACGCTGGTGCGCAAGCGCGAGCACCACATCACGCTGTTCGGCTTCGACATCGGCCGCGTGCTCGCGCCGGTGCTCTCGGAGATCCGCGCCACCGTCGACGAGCTGGTCGCCGCCGCCGATCTGACGTGGACGCCGAGCTCGCGCTGGTACCTGCTGCACCGCGACAAGCCGCGCGACCTGCTGACGGTGGTGATGCTGGTCGACGCGCCCGGCATCGCGGCGTTCTTCGACGCGTGCGCGCAGACGCTGGCGCCGCGGGTGCCGGCGCTCGCCGACGAGACCCGCACGCCCGGCGGCGCGGCGGCGTTCTTCCGCCCACCGCCGCCGCACATCACCTGCTACACCAGCGACGAGCGCGGGCTCGACGGCATCGGCCTGCGATTGCCCGAGGACATCGAGCTGGCGCAACGCCGCGCGCAAGACGGCGACAGCAGCGGCCTGCGTGCGTTTCTGCTGTCGCCCGCATTGCTGCCCCCCGCGCCATCCTCCCCAGCCGCGCCCGCCGGCTGACAAACCCTGCTACGCTGCTGCCCCCCTTCGACGAGGCAGCCCGAGATGGACGAGCGTGGCAACAAGCGCGACCTGGTGCTCGCACCCAGCGAGTACGCGTACATGCAGGACGTGACCAAGGGCGTCATCAAGACGTATACCGGTCCGACCGTGATCAACCCGACCGCGCAGGAGCGGCCGGTGTTGTTCAACCCCACGACCAAGCGCTTCGAGCCGTGCTCGCTCGAGGACGCGGTGCAGGTCGGCGCGATCGCACCCGAGGGCTACTACCTCATCCTCAAGAATCCTTCGGTGCGCGGCGATCATCCCTCGTCCGGCGGCGTGCATCCCAGCCCCGATCTCGACGTGGGCAAGAAGATCAACATCACCGGCCCGTGCAACTTCGCGCTGTGGCCGGGGCAGATCGTCAAGCTGGTGAAGGGCCACCACCTGCGCTCCAACCAGTACCTGCTGGTGCGCGTCTACAACGAGGACGAGGCCCGTCGCAGCTGGGGCACCGCGGTGATCAAGCCCGCGGTCGAGGGCGTCTCGGAACCGACGCTGGCGGCACCGCCGGACCTCACGGTCGGCAAGCTCTACATCATCAAGGGCACCGACGTGTCGTTCTACATCCCGCCGACCGGTGTCGGCGTGGTGCCCGACGAGCAGGCCAACTACGTCCGCGACGCGCTCACGCTCGAGCGGCTGGAGTACTGCATCCTGGTCGAACAGAACGGCAAGAAGCGCTACGAGCGGGGCCCGCAGGTGGTGTTCCCCGAGCCGACCGAGTCGTTCATCTTGCGCGACGGCCATCGCAAGTTCCGCGCGCTCGAGCTCAACGAGATCCAGGGCCTGCACATCAAGGTCATCGCGCCGTACACCGAGGGCGGTCACGCCTTCAAGGAAGGCGACGAGATCTTCATCACCGGCAAGCAGACTGCGATCTACTTCCCGCGCGAGGAACACTCGCTGGTGCGCTACGACGGCAAGGACAAGCACTTCGCGGTGGCGGTGCCGGCCGGCGAGGCGCGCTACGTCATGAACCGCAAGACCGGCGAGATCCGCATGGCCCGCGGTCCGGCGATGTTGCTGCCCAATCCCGTCGACGAGGTCATCGTGCGGCGCGTGCTCTCCGACAAGGAGTGCATGGTCTGGTATCCCGGCAACGACGAGGCGCTGCAGTACAACCGCGGCCTGCGTCAGGTCATGGCCACCGCGCCCACGACCCGCGCCGGCGTGGTCTCCGAGGGTGACTACGAGCGCAGCCAGAAGCGCCCGCGCGGTGCGGCGCCGTCGCCGGCGCAGGCGGTCGCGATGGACCAGTCGTCCGTGTCGCGCGACACCGCGGCGATGGTCGGCGACGTGCTCGAGCGCGGCAGCAACTTCAACCAGCCGCGCACGATCGTGTTCAACACCAAGTACGAGGGCGTGCCCACGCTGAACCTGTGGGTCGGCTACGCGATGTTGGTGGTGGACAAGAAGGGCCATCGCCGCGTGGAGCTGGGCCCGCAGACGGTGCTGCTGGAGTACGACGAATCGCTGGAGATCCTCGAGCTGTCGACCGGCAAGCCCAAGAGCACCGAGACGCTGCTGCGCACGGTGTACCTGCGCGTGCTCAACAACAAGGTCTCGGACATCTGCGAGGTCGAGACCAGCGACCACGTCGGCGTGGAGCTCAAGTACTCGATGCGCGTGAACTTCACCGGCGAGCCGACCAAGTGGTTCGAGGTCGAGAACTACGTGAAGTTCTTGTGCGACCACGTGCGCTCGGTGCTCAAGGGCACGATCAAGAAGTTCGCGATCGAGCCGTTTTACGCCGACGCGGTCGACATCGTGCGCGACACCATCTTGGGCAAGTCCAAGGACGGCGGCGAGCGCCCCGGCATGCGCTTCTCCGAGAACGGCATGCACGTGACCGACGTCGAGGTGTTGGGGGTCGAGATCGGTGATCCGCGCATCGCCGAGCTGCTGAGCGCGGCCGAGCTCGAGACCATGCAGAGCCACATCACGCTGTCGCGCGCGCGTCGCAACCTCGAGGTCGTGCGCGAGCAGGAGGGCATCCGCCAGCAGGATGCGGAGGCACGCTCGGCCACCACGGCCAAGCTCGCAACGCTCGAGTCGGCCGACGTGCGCGCGCGGCTCGACGTCGTGCTCGCGCAGGTCGCTGCCGAGATCAAGGAGCACGAAGACCGCAAGCAGGCCGTGATCGCGCGCAACGCCGCGTCGGACATCGGCCACGCCGCCGAGCTCGCGCGGCGACAGGCCACCGCGGACCAGCAGCTGCGCGTCGAGCAGCAGACCCAGGCGCTGCGACTCGAGGCGCTGCGCGCCGAGGTCGAGGCCGCGGTCGCGCGCTTCTCCGCGGCGCAGCCGGGCTTCTCCGAGGCCCTGCTGGCACTGTCGAGCCACGAGGCGCTGGTGAAGATCGCCGACGCGATGAGCGTGCAGAACTTCGTCGGCGGCAAGACCCTGACCGACGTGCTCGACCGCGTCTTCGCCGGCACGCCGCTCGAGTCGCTGACCAAGAAGCTCGCACAGCGGGCGATCCCCGCCGCGGGCGGCGCAGCACCGAGCAACGGCGAGCCCGCGGGCAAGCGCTGAGGCCGAGCGTCCTGCCGCGGTGCGACCGCGCGCGGCCCCGCGACCGCGCGCCGCCCCGCGTGCGCAGGCGGCCGCGCGCGGGCGCCAGGTGCCCGGCCGCGTCGTCGTGGTTCACCTCGCGCGCGAAGGCGGGTACGGTCGTGCGCGATGCTGCCACTGCTCGATGTCGCCGCGCGCCTGGGTCTGTCGTCCGATGACCTGATTCCGTTCGGGCGTGACAAGGCGAAGATCGATCGCGCCGTGCTCACGCGACCGCGGGCGAGTGCCAACCCGGCGCGGCTGGTGTTGGTCTCGGCGATCACGCCGACGCCGGCGGGTGAGGGCAAGACCACGACGTCGATCGGGTTGTCCGATGCGTTGACGCTGCTGGGGCACCGCGCGACCGCGGTGCTGCGCGAGCCGTCGCTGGGGCCGTGCTTCGGTGTGAAGGGCGGCGGCACCGGTGGCGGGCGCAGCCGGCTGTCGCCCTCGGACGACATCAACCTGCACTTCAACGGTGACTTCCACGCCATCACCAGTGCGCACAATCTGCTCGCGGCCGCGATCGACAACTGCGTGCACTTCGGCACCGCGCCGGGGCTCGATGCCCGTCGCGTGCTGTGGCGCCGCGTGATCGACATGAACGATCGCAGCCTGCGCAACATCGTCGTCGGGCTCGGTGGCGAGACCAACGGCACCCCGCGCGAGGCCGGCTTCGACATCACCGCGGCCTCCGAGCTGATGGCGATGCTGTGCCTCGCCGACGACGCCGACGACCTGCGCCGTCGCATCGATCGCACCCTGGTCGGCTTCGATCGCAGCGGCGCGCCCGTCACCGCCGGCGCGCTGGGGGTCACCGGCGCGATGCTGGCGCTGCTGCGCGACGCGCTGTTGCCCAACCTCGTGCAGACCGAGCAGGGCACGCCCGCGATCGTGCACGGCGGGCCCTTCGCCAACATCGCCCACGGCTGCAACAGCGTCATCGCCACGCGCACGGGGCTCAAGCTCGCCGACTGGGTCGTGACCGAGGCCGGCTTCGGCTTCGATCTCGGCGCGGAGAAGTTCTTCGACATCAAGTGCCGCAGCGCCGGCTTCGATCCCGACGCGGTCGTGCTGGTCGCGACCGCGCGCGCGCTCAAGATGCACGGTGGCGTCGCGCTCGACGCCATCAACAAGCCCGATCCCGCCGGCGTCGCCGCGGGCCTGCCCAACCTCGAGAAGCACCTCGAGAGCGTCGCGCGCTTCGGCAAGCCCGCCGTGGTTGCGCTCAACCGCTTCGGCAGCGACACCGACGAGGAGCTCGCCGTGGTCGCCGAGGCCTGTGCCAAGCGCGGCGTCGGCGTGGCCGTGTGCGAGCACTTCGGCCGCGGCGGCGAGGGTGCGCTCGAGCTCGGCCGTCAGGTCATCGCCGCGGTCGACAAGGGCGGCGCGCGCTTCGAGCCGCTGTATCCGCTCGAGGCCTCGATCCCGGCGAAGATCGAAGCCGTGGCCCAGGCGATGTACGGCGCGCGCGGTGTCGCCTTCACCAAGTCGGCCGAGCGCGACCTCAAGGACATCGACAAGCTCGGCTACGGCAACCTGCCGATCTGCGTGGCCAAGACCCAGAACTCGCTGTCGGACGATCCCAAGCTGCGCGGCTGTCCGCGCGACTTCGAGATCACCGTGCGCGGGCTGCAGATCAACGCCGGCGCCGGCTTCATCGTCGTGCTCACCGGCGAGCTGATGCGCATGCCCGGTCTGCCCAAGGTCCCGGCCGCGGCGAAGATCGACCTCGTCGACGGCACCATCGTCGGGCTGTCCTGACGCGCCGATTCCGGCGCGCGCGTCAGCGGCACTGCAGCGGTTCGGTCGCCACCACCACGTCGTCGACCCAGAAGTCCAGCGGCTGCGCCGGCGGGTTGGTGTAGTTGGTGAAGCGCACCGCGTTGATGCCGTAGTCGTCCCAACTGCCGCGCAGATCGAGGCCAGTGCCGGAGATCTCCTGCACGCCGTCGACGACGACGTCGACCTCACCGTCGGCCTGGCCCACGGTGTTGAGTCGCATGTGCGCGACCACGCAGCGCTGCACGCCCGCGCTGTTGTCGTCGAACAGCACCGTGGGACCCTCCTGACCCCAGATGTTCTGCAGCGTGCCGGCCCAGTCGTTGTTGCCGTCGCACGCGAGGTTGCCCCCGAACACGCAGCTCCACACCAGCGGATGCAGTCGCATCGGCGCCTCGGCGCGCAGGTTGAGGTCCGCCGCGATGCCCCAGTTGGCGCCGTTCATGCTGATGACCTCGCCGACGTCGCCGATGGGGTAGCCGGGCCAGTCGTCGCCCGTGCGCAGGCTGTAGCGCACCCAGACCTCGTCGAAGTGGCCATCGGGCGAGTCGACCGCAGGCGCATCGGGACCGTCACCGAACCGCAGCGTGACCCAGCCACCGAACATCAGGTTGGGCGTGAGTGTCACCCGCAGCGCGCGATCGCTGTCGTCACCCTGCTCGCCCTCGACGCCGAAGGCGTCGCCCGCGACGTTCCACTGCGACAGCTGCGTGGCGGGATCGTCGATGCCCTCGAAGTCCTCGCACATCACCCACGACTGCGGTGCGTCGGCGGGGCAGCCGTTCGCGTCGACGCCACCGCCGGTGCTGCCACCGTCGCTGCCGCTGTCGCTGCCGCTGGGGTCGGTGGTGGTGCTGCTGCTGCCGTCGGTCGTGGTGGTGCCGACCGTGGTCGTCGCGGTGGTGTTCGACTCACTGGTGGTCAGCGAGGTCGAGTCGCCCGCGGTGGCGGTGGACGACGCGCTCTGCGAGGTGCCATCGCCGCTGCTGCCGGTGTCGCCACCGCCCGCATCGTCACCGCCCGGACACGCGCACAGTGCCACTGTCGCCACCAGCCACAGACCACGGAACTCGTTCACGGCGCGCAGGCTAGCAGGTCCCGCGGCGGCCCCCGCGCTCGAGGGACCGCCGCCGCCGAACCGCGTTCACCCCGGGGTTACTGAGGTCGGTGCCGGTGAGCCGGCGTGCGGGCGAAGACGAACATGCGACAGCGACACGAAGACAGGGATCGGGCGCGCGGGTTGGCGCTGGCGCTCGTGGCCATGGCGCTGGGCTGCGACGGCGATGCGGCGCCGCGCGGGCTCGGTCCCGGTACCGAGGACGATCGCGTCGACGCCGGCGCGCCCGCGTGCACGCCGGTGCGCAGCTGGTCGCAGCACGGCGGCTCGTCGATCGCGTTCGGGGGCCAGCCGCGCGAGACCGGCGTGGCCGCGGCCGCGCTCGACGACGGCGGCATCGCGATGCTCGGTCGCTTCCTCGGCGCCGGCAGCAGCGGCAACTTCGGCGCGCTGACGCTGCCGACCGCACCGTCGGTGTTCTACCCCGGCGTGATCACGCGCCTCGATGCCTCGGGGCAGTTCCTGTGGGCGGTCGAGATGATCGACAGCGACGTCAACAACCGCGGCTCGCTCGCCGCGGGCGGAGGCATCATCGCGGTCGCGAGCAGCACCAACGCCGGCACCATGCTGGGCGACGTGTACACGCCGATGTTGCCGCCGCCCGATCCCAACCACGTCACGATCGGCGACGTGTTCCTGGGCGTGCTCGACGAGGACGGCCACGTGCTGTGGACGCGCGAGCTCGGCGGCACCGACAGCTCCGATTACTACAGCGGCCTGGTGGTCGACGACGCCGGCGAGATCACGATCGGCGTGCGCCGCCTGATCACCGGCGGTGGCGGCAGCGAGACGCGGCTGATCCACTTCGCCGCCGACGGCACGCAGCTGTGGCAGGTCGCGTCCGCGTCGGAGATCCGCGACCTGCGGCTGGGCCACGACCACACGCTCGTCGCCGCGGGTTCGATCGCCGACGGCACCGGCGGCACCGCGACGCTGGCCCGCTTCGACGCGAGCAACGGCAGCCTGCTGTGGCACGCCGGCAACGCCGTGACCGATCCCGCGGTGTCGCTGGTGGCCCAGGGGCCCGGTGGCGAGCTCGCGACGTTGGCCCACTTCAGCGGCAGCGTCACCGTGGGCGGACAGGCGCTGGTGGCCCAGGGCGCCGGCGATCTGCTGCTGCAGCGCTACGACGCCGCCGGCCAGCTGGTCGACGCACGGGCGCTCGGCGGCGCGTCGGACGAGCTGCCCGAGACGCTCGACATCGACGGCCGCGGCACGACCATCCTCGGCTTCGCCTACGACGGTGCGACCACCATCGGCCCGCTGCAGCGCGCCAGCGCCGGCAGCTACGACGACGCGCTCGCGTTCATCGACGCCGACGGCGAGGTCCTCGGGCTCGACGCGATCGCCAGCGGCCCCGGCTTCAGCCGCCTGCGCGACGTGGTCGTGACCAGCGACGACGATCTGTTCGCGATCGGCGGCTGGGGCGGCAGCTCGGAGCTGGGTTCGTCGGTCGGCGGCACCGAGATCTACGCCGCGCGCCTGCGCTGCACCGACGCCGACGCGCCGCTGCACGTGCGCGATGTCGTCGCAGTCACGCGCAGCGCCGCGGTCGATCGCACGCAGTACTTCTGCGCGCAGACCCAAGACGGCTGGAACAACTGTCAGGGTGTGTTCCTGCTCGCGTCCAACGGCTCGCCGTACGACTACCCCGGCGCCAGCTATCCCGGCGCGCACCTCATGGTCGGCCACACCTTCGGTACGGTCGCGGCGCAGCCGTTCACGACCGACATCGAGTACGTCGCCGACGACGGTCACCACGAGCGCGTGACCGCGTACTTCCCGGCGTTCTCGACCGCGGCCGGCGGCGGCAAGATGCTGTTCTACGTCGCCGACGACGGCTCGACCTACTACGCGGACGCCGAGCACGACGGCTACCGCTTCGCCGCCGACGTGCTCTCGCCGGCGGCTGCGATGGTGCCCGAGCACCTCGCACGCGCGCGTCCGTGAGTCGCGTCAGCGCGACCAGCTGGCGCGGAAGCGGGCACCGTCGGCGGTGCGTTCGCTGCGGACCAGCACGGTCTCGCGGCCGGCCACGCGCAACACCGCGCGGACGCCGGCCGCGATCGCGAGCATGCGGAAGCGCGAGACCCCGGGCCACTCGAACAGCTCGGCCTCGGCCGCGCCGTCGCCGAGGAAGCGCGCCTCGAGCCGGCCGCACGAATAGGTGCGGGCGAACAGTGCCGGCGTGCGCTTGACGATGGCCGCGTCGCTCGACAGGTGCATCAGCGCGCGCCACACCGTGTGCAGCGTGCGGTAGACCCCGCGCTCGATCGCCTCGGGGAACAGATCCTCGGGCTCACGCCGGGCCGCGTGTGCGATCGCGGCGAACAGCGAGTCGACCAGATCGGCGCGGACCCACGCGACCGGCACCACCGCGCTGGCCTCGTGCACCAGCTCCGGCGGCAATCCGGCCAGGGCGCGCCGGACCACGTCGACGCCGACGATGTCCTCGAAGCCCACGAGGTTGTTGAGCACGATCGCGCCGCGGATCCGCGGCTCGCCCTTGGGCCGATCGATCTCCGACGCGTCCAGCATCGCCGGTGCCCATCGGAGCACTGCAGGCCGGTCCTGTCCACTGCCGCCGCCCGAGCGCACGACCGGCCGCAGCCGGCGCCGGCGGGCGCCGCGAAACCGCACGAAAGTGGCGGGTTTCGAAGCGTCCATGCCGACCCGGCCGACCACGCGTGGACTGCTAGCATCCCGGCCGATGCGCCACCTGACGACCGTCCCACTGCTCGCGCTCGCGTTGCTGTCGTGCCGCCCGGAACACGACAGCGGCGGCGGCAGCACGGTCCCCGCCGGTGGCGGTGCCACGATGCCGACCGCGCACGACGACACGACCACCCCGACGACCCGCACGACCGAGACCAGCGAGGTCCAGTTCGGCCGCAAGGTCGACGACCCGTACCGCTGGCTCGAGGACGCCGCCGACCCCGAGGTCGCGACGTGGATGAAGGCGCAAGACGACTACGCGCGCAAGCGCCTGGGCGCGCTGCCGCTGCGCGCGGACCTCGAGCAGCGCCTGACCGAGCTGTCCTATCTCGACACGATCTCGCCGCCGGCGCGCCGTGGCAGCCGTTACTTCTACTCGCGCAGCCACAAGGACAAGGAGAAGGCGATCTACTACGTGCGCAAGGGCGAGCACGGCCCCGAAGAGGTGCTGCTCGATCCCAACACGATGTCCGCCGACGGCAGCGTCTCGGTGCACGGCATCATGCCCAGCCACAGCGGTCGCTACCTCGCGTACAAGCTGTCGCGCAACAACGCCGAC
Source organism: Nannocystaceae bacterium (assembly GCA_019694555.1). Lineage (GTDB taxonomy): Bacteria > Myxococcota_A > Polyangia > Nannocystales > Nannocystaceae > Xiheibacterium. The sequence goes on along the minus strand of JAIBBS010000017.1, from coordinate 33,217 downwards.
GCCGCGACGCTGTACGTCCGTGATCTCGACACCGGCAACGAGCTCACCGTCGACACCATCGAGGGCGCGCGCTATGCCGCGGCGTCGTGGCTGCCCGACGACTCGGGCTTCTTCTACGTGTATCTGCCGACCGATCCCAAGATCCCGGTCACGGAGCTGCCCGGTCACGCCGACGTCCGCTTCCATCGCCTGGGCACCGATCCGGCCACGGACCCGATCATGTTCGCGGCCACCGGCGATCCCACGCGCTTCGTCGGCGCGTCGGTGTCGCGCGACGGTCGCTGGCTGCTGGTGAACCACTCGCGGGGGTGGAGCGCGAGCGACGTCTACGTCGCCGATCTCGGCAAGGCCAAGGGCGGCAAGCGCCGCCCGCCGACCACGGCGCCGCGCTTCGAGCCGCTGGTGAAGGACAAGCCCGCGATCTTCTCGGTCAGCGCCTGGCGCGACAAGTTCTACGTCCACACCAACGACGGCGCGCCGCGCTACCGCGTGTACGTGGTCGATCCGGCCAAGCGCGCGCGCGAGCACTGGCGCGAGATCGTGCCGGAGTCGGACGCGGTGCTCGACGGCGCCAACATCGTCGGCGATCACCTGGTGCTGTCGTACCTGCGCGACGCCCACTCGGAGCTCGAGGTCCGCGATCTGTCCGGCAAGCTCGTGCGCAAGGTCGAGCTGCCCGGCCTCGGCAGCGCCACCAGCATCATGGGCGAGCCCGACGAAGACGAGGGCTACTACTACTTCAGCTCGTTCACCGAGACGCCGCAGATCTTCAAGACCTCGATCGCGTCGGGCAAGTCCGAGCTGTGGCAGCGCATCGAGATCCCGGTCGACACCTCGCAGTTCGTGACCGAGCAGATGTGGTTCACGTCGAAGGACGGCACCAAGGTCCCGATGTTCGTGGTCCATCGCAAGGACATGCAGCGTCGCGGCGACAACCCCACGCTGATGGTGGGCTACGGCGGCTTCAACGTCAGCCTCGAGCCCAACTACAGCTCGCGCGCGGTGATGTGGCTCGAGCACGGGGGCGTGTACGCGGTCGTCAACCTGCGCGGTGGCGGCGAGTTCGGCGAGGCCTGGCACCAGGCCGGCATGGGCGCCAACAAGCAGAACGTGTTCGACGACTTCGCCGCCGCGGCGCAGCACCTGATCGCGCAGGACATCACGCGGCCGGACAAGCTCGCGATCATGGGCGGCAGCAACGGTGGCCTGCTGGTGGGCGCCGCCATGACGCAGCACCCCGAGCTGTTCGGCGCGGTGGTCTGCGCGGTGCCGCTGCTCGACATGGTGCGCTATCACCTCTACGGTGCCGGCCGCACGTGGATCGCGGAGTATGGCTCGGCCGAGGACCGCAGCCAGTTCGAGACGCTGTTCGCGTACTCGCCGTACCACCACATCCAGCGCGGCAAGCCGTATCCCGCGCTGCTGATGCTGTCGGCGGACAGCGACGATCGCGTCGACCCGATGCACGCACGCAAGTTCGTCGCGGCGATGCAGGCGGTCTCGCCCAAGCCGGTGTACCTGCGCATCGAGACCAACGCCGGCCACAGCGGCTCGGACATGATCAAGAAGGACATCGAGCAGTCGGTGGACACGTTCTCGTTCCTGCTGCACGCCCTGGGCGTGGGGCCGGTGCGCGACGCTGCGACGATGACCCAGTGAGCCCGGCCGGCCGCGCGTCGACGGCGACCTTGGGCCACGGCGTCGCTCAGCTCGAGCGGCGGCGCGCGACGCTGGGCTGCGCGTCGTCCTCGGGCTCGCCGGGCTGATCCGGCGGTCGCGACCACCACGCGAACGCCAGCAGCAGCAGCACGCCGATCGCGATGGCGATCGCGAGCTTGACGCGGTCGATCGGCGCGCGTCCGACCAGCTTGCCGGTCGCGCCGTTGATGACCACGCGCCACGGCCGGTCGCGGAAGCGGAACGCGCCGATGTACACCGGCAGCGACTCGAGCGAGGTCGCCAGCGCGTGCAGCCGCGCCGTGCCACCGGCATCGTGCAGGTGCTCGCGCGCTGCGACCTCGCGCAGCCGCGTGGCCTCGAGCGTCGCGAGCACGCGCGTGCGCGCGCCGGCCTCGGTCAGGCTCGGCAGCTCGCGGGCGATCGCGCCGTCGTGGCCGCTCCAGCTGCGACTCGCGGGGGGAAACGGCGCGGCCTGGGCCAGCTCCGCCGGCGAGACGCCCAGCGACGCGGGGATCATCGCTTCGGCGGCGCCGCGATCGACACCGGCGCGCGGGCGCCTGCCGCTGCGCGTGCGCGCGGCGACCAGCCCGGCCCAGTGCAGCTCGACCTCGGCGCGGGCGCGCCAGGCCGGCAGCCACAGCGGTTGCAGCTGCAACGCGACGTCGCGCAGCGCCGCCGGCCGCCACCACGAGCCGCGGCACCACTTCGCGAAGCCCTCGCGCGCGGCCGCGTCGTCGATCGCGAACGGCACCACGCGCTCGGGCGGTGGCGGCGGTTGGTCCAGCGGCAACGGCTCGAGCGCGACCGCGGCACAGAACAGACACTGCGCGCGCGCCCGCTCGGCATCGAAGGCGACCGAGCCGCCGCACGCGTCGCAGCGCACGACGATCACGACCACACCCCCGCGAGCCACAGCAGCGCCACGATCGCCAGCGCGAAGCCGGCTGCGGCGAGCGAGACCTTCGCGCGCGACAGCGGCGGCCGCCCGACGCACGCACCGTGCTGGCCGTGCACGAGGATGCGATGCGAGCGACCGCCGTGGCGGAAGCTCGCCAGCCACACCGGCGCCAGCACCAGCCGCGCGTGACCCAGCGTGACCTCGGTCGCCAGCGCGACGATGCGCGCGTGATCGCCGGGCAACAGCTTGTGTTCGATGCGCCGGGCCTCGAGCTCGCGCACCGCCGCGGTCGCGTCGCGATCGACCTGCGCACGCGTGCGCGAGGGCAGCTCCGCGACCGAGCCCGCCAGCACGCGCGGATCGTAGGCCACGGCCGCGCCGAGATCGAAGCCGCCCAGGCGATCGACCTCTTCGGCGGTGAGCGCGACCGAGGCGCACTCGAGGTGATCGAGCCACTCGCCGACCGCGGTGCCGCCGAGCTCGAACCACTCGGTCTCGCGCACGTGTTCGGTGCGGGTCTTGCCGTCCTTGTCGCGCACGGTCTCGCGCCGCCACCAGTCGACGCCGATCCGGGCCTGCCAGCGCGATTGCGTGCGGGCGTCGTAGACGAAGTACGGCACCAACACGCCGCGCAGCACCTCGGGGCGCAGCTGTCCGCGGCGCGCGAGCAGCCGCAGCTCCGAGGCCAGCCACGGGTTGCCGGCGACGTGTTCGCGCATGCGCTGCATCGCCGCGCGCTGCGAGATCGCGAACGGGCACACCGCGTCGACCACCGCCACGGCGGTCGCGTCGACCAGGTGCGCGTCGCAGTAGCTGCAGCGCTGGGCGATGCGCTCGGGCGCAGACGCGAGCGTCGCTCCGCAGCCGTCGCAGCGGCGCGTCACGGGTTCTGTCGGCCCGGGGATCACAGGTGGCATGATGGAACGCCGACGGCCTCCGCCGGGGCCTTGACGCTGCGGGCGGAGCGAACCCCGGTGCGTGCGCGGAGATTCCGCGAGCTGGTCGCGAGGCGAAAGGCTTTTTCTGGGAACGCCCGGGCCGCTCGCCCGTGCACCGATATGGTACGGCGCCTGCACTCGTTCAGCCGAGTGTCAGGCCGGACCCCGAGCTCCGTTGGGTTTGGCAGGACGGGAGGGACGACGATGCAGGCACCCAATCTCCGGTACTACGCGTTCGTGGCACGGTTCGTCGACGCGGTGACCACCGAGGCTCTGACGATCGAGGTGCAGCGTGCGCGGCTCGCCCGCATGTTCGAGCGGGGCCGCAGCGCGCCCGCGGAGGCGAGCGGCACCGTGCCCGTCACCAAGCGCGCGGCGTGATCGCACGGCTGCGGCATCCGCCCGCGTGAGCCGCGAGCGCGGGCTCGCGCGACTGAGGGACCGATGTCGCCCTCCCGGCTCGCTTCGTGGCTCGTGATCTCCGGCGCGTGGGGCTGCCACGCGCCGGCCAGCCCCCACGGCGGCGCCTCGTCGAGCGACGGCACCGGCATGGCGTCGTCGGACACCAGCGCGGCTGCGACGACGAGCATCGCCGACGACTCCGGCTCCGGTGGCGGCAGCGACACGACCACCGGCGAGCCGTTGCCGCCGTCGATGTGGACGCGGCTGGGCGGCACTCTCTCGGTCGATCCGCAGGGCTGGACCAACAACCCGGCGATCGCCGCGGGTCCGGACGGCACGGTGGTGGCGGCGTGGACGCAGCACCGCAACCCCGCGGTGTGGGAGCACTCGGGCATCGCCGTCGCGCGCTACGTCGACGGCGCGTGGAGCCCACTGGGCGGACGCATCGGCCACACCGAAGCGGACGGGGTGCTGTGGCCCGAAGCCTTCGATGCGAGCGTCGCGGTCTCGGGCGGGACCATCTACGTCGCGTGGTACGAAGGCGGCGGCTACGGCTGGGCCAACGATCACGAGTCGGCGGTGTTCGTGGCGCACTGGGACGGCAGCGCGTGGGTGAACGACGCCGACGCCGGCGATGCCTTCGGCGCGCTCAACCTCGCGCCGACCCACGATGCGCGCAATCCCGTGCTCGCGGACATCGGCGGCGTGCTGCACGTCGCGTGGATCGAGAACCTCGCGGAGCAGGGCGACATCGACGCGATCGTGGTCAAGCGCCGCGACGGCGACGGCTGGACGACCGTGGGCGGACCGTGGAACGGCGAGCCCACCGGCACCGCGCGTCGCAAGCTCATCGACCTCGCGATGGTCGACGAGGACGGCGTGCCGTGGGTGGCGTGGAGCGAGATCGAGGAGAGCGCCGCGGACGGACTGCTGTACGACGACGCCTCGCTGTGGATCGCGTCGCTGCAGGGCGACACGTTCGTCGCCCATCCCGAGCGCCTCGATGCCGACGCCGACGGGCAAGTGAACTACCTGTCGCTCGCGGCCGACGACGAGGGCCTGCACCTGGCGTGGCAGGAGAAGGCCGGCGCGGGTGACTACCGCATCCGCACCGGTCACTTCGACGCGGGGACGTGGAGCGTCGACGCGCAGGAGGCGAACGCGCTCGCGGATGGCCAACCCGGACGGCCGGCGTTGCTCGCGGGCGCGGGCGGGCTCGTGCTCGCGTGGAGCGAGGGGCGGCCGGGCGAGAAGGCCGAGCTGTACACGCGCACGCGCAGCGGCGGGGCGTGGTCGGAGGTCGAGACGCCGCTGTCGGTGCATCCGGGCGATGGCGCCGTGGATGCGCCCGCGTTGGCATCGATCGACGGCGTGCCCCACGTGGTGTGGACCGAGAAGCACGTTCCCTCGGCGACCAAGCAGGTCTACGTCGCCAGGCGCGGCGACGACGGCGACGAGGTCCCGGTCGCGCTGACGCGCTACGGCAGCGACGGCGCCACGCCCCGGTTGGTGCCCAACACCTGGACCGTGCTCGACGCCGGCGGGATCACCGTCGACGCGCAGGGCGTGGGCGACGAGGGCTACAGCAGCATCAACTACATCGCCGCGGCCAAGCGCGCGGTGGTGTTCGGCAAGTACCATGCGGTGCAGCTGTCGTACGGCGAGGACCAGAACGCGCTGCTGGGCTACGACTTCTCGCACAACCGCTGGGAGGTCCTCGAGATCACCGAGAACGCGTGGAGCGAGCATCTACCCGGCATCGGTCACGACGAGGGCAACGTCACCGTCGATGGCCAGCGCGGGCTGTACCTGACCAACGGCAACCTGACGCTCAACAGCGGTACCGGCTGGACGCTGTACGCCTACGACCTGCTCGCGGGCCGTGGGCAGCGGCTGTTGCCGCCCGAGCTCGCGCGGCCGGGCGTCGAGGTCACCGGCGCATTCGATGCCGAGCACCAGCTGGCGTACTTCAGCCGGCATCTGTACGACGTCGCGAGCAATCGCTTCCGCACGCTCGCGGATTGTCCCACCGGTGGCTTCGCCGGCGCGGCCTACCACGCGGCCGCGGGCACGTTCGTGATCTTCGGCGGCGCGCACTACAACGGTCCGCTCGACAGCGCGACCTACGTCGTCGACGTCGACGCGGGGCGCTGCGTCGCCAAGACGCCCGCCGCCGCGCCGCCGGGTGGCTACGCCCACCTCGCGTACGACGACGCGCACCAGCGCGTGCTGGCGATGAGCGGCGAGCCGCTGCAGCTGTGGGCCTACGATCTCGACGCCGACAGCTGGACCGCGCTGCCGGCTCCGCCGGCCGATTTCCCCGCCAACGCCGCGGGGCAGAAGCTCACCTACGACGTCGACGACGACGTGCTGCTGTTCCACGACGGCGTCTCGCTCGCGGGGCTGCGAGCGTTCCGCTACGTGCCGGGCTGACGGCGCTTCCGCCCGCGGCGGAGTCGGGGACGGACGCGCCCCCGACTCGAACGCCGCGCAACCGTGGCTCAGTCTATGGAGAGGAAGCTCCGCTTCCTCTCCCCGTGCCCGGCCAAGCCGGTCACGGGACCCCTCACCTTCCGGTCGCTCCGCGACGAGAGCCTGTCAGCATCCGCTGACAGGCTCTCAGTCCGCGGACGAGCGCTCACTTCGCGAGCGCGCGCAGCTGATCGATGAGCGCCTGCGAGACCACGATCTCGCCCGACTGCGAGCCGTTGTCGCCGTACGACGCGGCCATGAACACGTCGCTGAGATCGCTGCCGATGCCGGCCGGAAGCTTGGCGCGCTCCTCGGGCGGCATGAGCTCGCTGATCCAACCGAACATGCCCTTGACGTCGAACGCGAAGATCGTCGAAACCGACGGGTTGCGATCGAGCACGCGCGACAGGCCCGCGTCGTCGGCGAGCGCGGCGGTGCCGCCCATCGCGTCGACCACGCTCTGCGCGTACTTGTCGTCCGAGCCCGGGCTCACGACCCACACCACCTCGTCGTTCTTCTCGACGCGGTTGATGACCAGGCGCAGGCCGCCCATGCGCGTCTCCCACTCGGCCAGCTTCGCGCCGCCGTCCTTGCGCATGTCGGCCTTGACCGCGTCGGTGGGCTCGATGATCCAGCGGTCGACCGCGACGTCGCCGGCCTTGGCCGCGTCCATCTGGAACGACCACGTGACCTTCTTCGCCGCCTCGGCGCCGAGGATCGCCTCGGGCGTGAAGCCCTCGGACCAGGTCTTCCAACCCTCGCGCGCGCTCTTGCCGGGCTGCAGGCCGGCGACCAGCGCGAGACCACCGAGCGTGCCGGGCTCGTGCATGAACGCCAGGCCGGACACGCCCGAGTAGGTCGCGCGCGCCTCGGTGACGAAGGTGTCGACCGCGGCCGCGGTCGCAGCCGGGTCCTTGCCCACGGCATCGGCGTACGCCGAGATGAACACGTCGCGCATCTCCTTCACCGACGGCATGTCGGCGACCTCGCCGACGTGGCTGTTGACCGCGATGACGGCCCACGACGAGCTCGGCAGGCTGCGGATGAACTTCGGATCGAGCGGGCCCGCGGCGGTGAGCTTGGTCTGCGCCTCGAGCTCGCTGCCGGCGACGGGGAACAGCGCGTAGCGAGCGACGAAGCCGGCGGGCTCCACCGAGAACGCGAGCGTGAACTGTTCCATGTCGCGGAAGGTCTGCACGGTGCGTGCGTTGGCCTTCGCGCTGTAGGTCGCCACCGCGGTCAGCAGCTTCTCCGAGCCCGGGGCCGCGCCGGGGATCGGCGCCGGCGGGATCTTGCCCATCGCCTCGAGCACCGGGCGCAGCTCGGCCTCGTAGCGGGTCATGAGGCTGCCGGGATACGCGACGACCTCGAGGTCGGTCGCGACGCTGCCGGCGCGCGCGATGAGGTTCTCCTCGATGTAGGGCTTGGCCTTCTCGAACACGTCGGCCGCGGTGCTGACGATGGCCTCACCGCCGATGTCGTCGACGAAGATGTCCTGGCCGCCGACGCTGTACTTCGCGGTGTGGCCACCGGCGTCGGTCTGCTTGCCCTCTTCGCCCAGATCGGTGACGAGCGCCTTGGCGCCGCCGGTGTAGCCGATCACGCACGCGACCGGAGCCTTGGTCGAGGCCGTGTCGACCAGCGCGCAACCCATGGGCTTGGTCAGATCGAGGTTCTTGGCGATGCCGGAGCGGCTGCCCAGCGTGCCCGCGCCCATCGTGCGCAAGAAGGTCTCGTCGACGAACTGCGCGGCCTGGGCCGGAACGATCTGCGCCTTGATGTCCGACAGCATCGCGCCGGGGTTGGGCATGAGCACGTGCGCGAGCACGGCACCGCGCGACAGCTTCGACGCCGGCGACAGCGGTGCGCTGGTCGGCGTGACGCCGGTGCCGGGGATCGGCTTGGGCGTGTCGGTGGTGGGCTTGCCGGGCTCGGCGGTCTTGCCGTCGGTCTTGCCGGGCTCGGCGGTCTTGGTCTGCGCCTCCGCCTTCTTCTCTTCCGGCTTGGGCTCGTCCTTCTTGCACGCAGGCACCAGTGCCAGAGCGAGCGCGATCGTGGTGATGTGGAGCGTCGTCGTGGATTTCATTGGGGGGGCGCTTTGACCTCGCGCGGAGGATACGACACGATGACCGTTCATGACGGCCCGTGGCGCGGTCGGTGGGTTTGCTCTGGGGGTCGCGGTCACGCTCGCGCTCACGGCCAGCTTCGGGCCAGGGCCCGCTGCCGCGCCTGCGCCCCGGCTCGATCGTTCGGGCTTCGAACAGGCCCTGGACGCGGTGTTGGAGCGGTACGTCGAGCCCGTGGACGAACCGGCGCTGCTCGCCGCGGGGCTGTCCGCGATGCTCGCGCAGCTGGACCCTCACAGTCATTTCCTCACGTCGGCCCAGCGCAAGGCGCTGACGAAGCGACCGCACGCCGGCAGCACCGGGCTCGCGGTCGCGCTGCGCCACGACGCGCAGCAGGGGCCGGCGCTCGAGATCCTCGCGGTCACGCCGTCGTCGCCCGCGGCGAAGGCCGGCCTCGCACCCGGCGATCGTGTCGTGCGCATCGGCGAGCGCGAGGTCGATCGCATCGAGACGCAGATCGAGGCCGAGGTGTTGCTCGCGGGCGCCGCCGGCGACGAGGTCGCGCTGCTCGTGCAATCGGGCGACGGTGCCGCGCCGCGCGAGGTGTCGCTGGTGCTGGACAAGCCGCGCGGCAAGACCGTCACCAGTGCGATCGTGCGCGACGATCGCGGGCGCAGCTTCGTGCACGTGGTGCTGCGGCACTTCGGGGCCGAGAGCGGCGCCGCGGTGCTGGCCGCGATCGCATCCCGTCGCCGCGCGCTGGGGGACGATCTCGCGGGCATCATCCTCGACGTGCGCGGCAACCCCGGCGGCGAGGTGCACGAGGCGCTGGTCATCGCCGACGCGTTCGTGGCCTCGGGCGTGCTCGTGCGCACCCGCGGCCGCGGCGGCCGCCTGCTGCGCGAGGAGGCCGCGCACAGCCAGGGCAGCGACGTGATCACGCCGCTGGTGGTGCTGCAGGACCGGCACAGCGCGTCGGCCTCTGAGCTGCTCGCGGCGGCGCTGCAGGATCACAAGCGCGCGCGCATCGTCGGCGAGCGCAGCTACGGCAAGGGCACCGTGCAGGAGGTGCTGGGCCTGCCCGATGGCTCGGTCGCGACCTTCACGGTCGCGCGCTACTTCTCACCCGACGATCGCCGGGTCGACGGCGCCGGCGTGACGCCGGACGTGTCGGTCGCACTCGATCCGATCACGCCCGTCGCCGGTGAGTCCGATGCGGGCCTGCGCGCCGCGCTGGCCGCATTCGAGTGAACGCCCATCCACCGAGGCCGAAGGGCTCTCGTCGCGGAGCCAGCGGAAGCGTCCCGGTTCAAGCCAGGATCCGGCGCGCCGCGGCGGCGCCGTCTTCGAGCTCGCGGCGGCGCTCGAGGTAGCGCCCGCCGAGCGCGGCGACGTAGTAGCGATCGCCGGCGATCTCGATCACCTCGACGCTCATGTCGAGCTGTCGGCCCTCTCGCTTGATGCGCGGGATGGCCTGACCGCGGCCCACGATGGGCGTGACCGCGGCCAGCATCGACAGATCGAGCGTGCCGCGGCTGCGCGCGACCAGCATGCCGTCGTCGTCGACCACGAGCATCGCGTCCAGACGCGCACGCGCGGCGGCGCTGGTGAGCGCGAGCTCGATCGCCACCGCGGCGGAGCTCGATCGCCGCTTGCGGCGATCGAACGGGGGACCGCCGGGGCGCGGCAACGGCTGCACGCGAAAGCTGCGGGGAGCGCTGTGGTGCGGGTTCTCGGGCTCCATCGTCACTATCCTACATGTAGGCGCGCCACGACCAAGTTTCCGGCGAAGCGGCCGGGATCGGGGCCGACGGTGCGCGCGGCGGCTTCAAGCCCGTGGCCTCGGACAGCGATGCAGCCAGACATGCAGAGCGAGTCGAGCCCGCGCTTGCGCCTGATCGCCGGTGAGCCGCAGCCCAACGCCGAGCCGATGCCGCTGCACGACGAGGTCCGCGCGACGCGTCGCTCGGTCGCGCGATTGCTGCGGGCGCTGCACGCCAGCGGTCATCCGTTCACGCGCTGGCCGGTCGAGTTGGTCTCACGGCTCGCGCACGCCGATGCCGTGACGGCGCGCTATCTCGCCGAGCCCGATCGCATCGAGCACACCGTCGCGGCCGACGGCGTCGCGGCGTTGCGCGCGGTCACGCGGGCGATGGTCGCGGGGCTCGTGGGTCACGAGCGCGCGCGGCTGCGGGCGTTCGAGCTCGCGATCCGCATCGACGACCGCGAGCTGACCGCGCCGCTGGTGCAGCCCGATCGCGCGCCCGAGGAATCGACGCCGGCCAGCAGCGACGACGCGCTGCGATCCCGTTCGCTGCGCGCGGGCCTCGAGCAGGCCGGCGACATGGCCCTGACCGTGATCGCGCGGCGGCTGGGCCTGTCGCGGCGCATGGCCGCCACCGGCATCGGCGTGACCACCATGCGCGGCGCGATCGAGCTCGAGGTCGAGCAGGTGCTGCGCGACGATCACCTGCTGGGCATCCTGGTCGCGACGCTGTCGAGCGACGCGCTGGTGCTGCTGGCCGCGCTCGTGCGCGATCGACTCGACGCGCGCGGCATCGAGGCGGTGCTGCAACAGGAGCGCGTCGCGATGGCGGTCGGCGACGCGACGCCGGCACCGACGCCGTGCGCCGAGCTCGAGAGCTGCGGCCTGGCGTTCCGCGGCGGCCCGCACGGCCGCGCGCTGTGGGTGCCGGTCGAGCTGTGCCACCGCCTCGACGGGGTCCTGCGCGCGATGGGCAGCTGAGAGAACGCCCGCGTCCGTGGACGCGGCGCTCAGGCGCCGCAGAGATCGTGCACGGCGGTGCTCTGGTCCTGACAGCTCGAGCCGCCACCGCACATCGCGGTCGTGAGGCAGTCGTAGAACGCGATCACGGCGTCGCGGCACTCTTGCGAGTCCTGCGCGTACTTCGACTCGACCTCGACGCACGACGCCGTGCAGGTCTCGACCTCGGTCGCACCGGGGTTGCAGTCGAGGTTGTGCATGCACCACGGCCGGCACGCCTCTTCGAGCTGCGCATCGAAGTCGCCGGTCGAGCCACCGCCTTCGCCACCGCCCTCGGCGGGTTGGGCGGGATCTCGCTGACACGACAGCGCGAGCAGGAGCATCGCCAGCGGCGCAGGGCGGCAAAACGGCAGCATCGAGGCCGAGCTTGACGCGGTCACGGCAGCCACGGCAACCCCGCGCTCGCGCGAGTGCGCGGCGCGACCGGCGTCGCGCGGCAACGCCGACGGTCGCGGTATGCTCGCGGCCGCATGGCGCAGCCGCTCGATGTCGCCCACCACCGCGGCGAGAATCTGCTCGCGATCACGTGGGCCGACGGCAGCCGCAGCGAGCTGCCGATCCCATATCTGCGCGGCTGGTGTCCGTGCGCGCAGTGCCAGGGTCACGGCGACGTGGTCCGCTTCCACGAACCGCCCGCGGAGGTGACCGCGGTGGGTCTTCACGAGATGGGCGCCTATGCGCTGGGGATTCGCTTCAGCGACGGACACGACGCCGGGATCTACTCGTGGACCTGGCTGCGCCAGCTCGCGCCGGAGTCCCCGCCGCTGGGCCGCAAATCCGGGCTGTTCCGCGCGGGTCGCTTCGAGCCCGCGTGAACCCCTGAACGCCTGGTCCCGCGCCGCCGAGCCCCGCGGCGCGACAGCAGCAGGGCCATCGGCGCGCTGCCGAGCCGTGAGAACAGTCGCATGAGTCGTCCCATGGAGTTACACTGCGCGGCATGGCAGTCGACGCCGGGGACGCCGAGCTGGTCTCGAAGATGCTCAAGCGCTGGGCAGGGTGGGACCGCGTGCCCGACGACGTGCTGGGCCAGCTGTGCCAGATCGCCGAGCTGCTCGACGTCAAGCGCAAGCGCTCGCTGTTCCGTCGCGGTGAGCCCGGCCCCGGGCTGTTCCTGGTGAAGTCGGGCGAGTTCAAGCTGAGCCTGATCTCGAGCGAGGGCCGCGAGCAGATCCTGTACCTCGCGGAGCCCGGCAAGATGATCGGCGAGGGCTTCCTGCCGCGCGACGTGCAGTGCGCTGCGAGTGCGTTCGCGATGGCCGACTCCGAGGTCTATCGCTTCGAGACCGACGCGGTGGTGAAGCTGACCGCGCGCTCGGAGGCGCTGGCGTTCGCGCTGATGCGGCACATGGCCTTCCGCGCCAACCGCCTGATCGACCTCGTGCTCGATCTGTCGCTGCGCTCGGTCGAACGCCGCCTGGCTTCTTTCCTGTTCACGCTCGCGGTGCGCAACGGCGCCGAGCCGGGCAAGCAGACCGTGATCCCGCGTCAGCTCGACATGAACACCGTCGCGGCGCGACTGGGCACCGTGCGCGAGGAGATCTCGCGCGCGCTCAATCGCATGCAGCGCAACGGCATCCTCAACTTGAGCCGGCAGGAGATCGTGGTGCTGGATCTCGCCGCGCTCGAGCGCGTCACCTACGAATGATCCCGACCCGCGGTCGCGGCCCCGTGGCCGCCGTGTTCGCGCTCGCGCTCGGTTGCGGCGGCGCAGCGCCGACGCCCGCGCCCGCTGGATCCGAGACCGCGCCGACGCCCGAGGCCAAGGCCGCCACGCCGCCTTCGCCCGCGTGCATCGACTACGGCACGCTCGATCCCTCGACCTTGCCGCCGCTGCCGGCGAGCCGCTACGCCGACACGCTGCAGCAGGTGTGGCTGCGCGTGCTGCAGAAGCACTACGACCCGACGCTGGGTTGCAAGGACTGGCCGGCGCTGCGCCTGAGCTACGCGCAGAAGCTGGTCGGGATCGAGGACGCCGAGCGCGGCTACGCGATCATCAACGAGATGCTCGGCGAGCTGGGGCAGAGCCACTTCCGTCTGTTCCCGCCCGGCGGCGGCGGTGACGAGGACGAACGCCGCGAGGGCTCGGCCGAGCCACCGCTGTCGGTGCGCTGGATCGACGATCGCCTGGTCGTGGTCGACAGCCGCGCCGGCGGTCACCTGGGCAAGGTCGAGCCCGGCGCGACGCTGCTCGCGGTCGACGATCGCGATTTCGACGAGGCCATCGCGCGGCTGCGTGCGCGCGCCGAGCGTCCGAGCGAGCTCGCGTTCGAGCTGGGGCGCGTGGCCTCGGCGCGGCTGTCGTGCGCACGCGCGGGCCAGGCCAAGAAGGTCAAGCTGGCCGAGGCCGACGGTCGCCAGGTCATCCGCATGCTGCAGTGCGCCGAGCCCGAGGGCGAGCGCGTGACCCTGGGCAACCTCGAGAACATCCCGACCCGCGTGAACTGGCGCATGATGCCGGGCACCACCGTCGGCTACCTCGCGTTCAACGTGTGGATGTTGCCGATGGTCAAGCGCGTCGAGGCCGGCATGGCCGAGCTGCGCAACGCGGGCATGACCGCGCTGGTGCTCGATCTGCGCGGCAACCCCGGCGGCGTCGGGGCCATGAGCGTGCCGGTGGCGCGCATGCTGCTGTCGCAGCCCGGCAGCCTGGGCACGCTGCAGTTTCGCGACTTCAAGCAGGAGTTCAACGTCGAGGGCAACGCGCTGGGCTTCACCGGCAAGGTCGCGCTGCTGGTCGACGAGGGCACCGCCAGCACGTCGGAGATCTTCGCCGCGGGCCTGCGCGACCTCGGTCGCGTGACGATCTTCGGCGGTCGCGCGTCGGCCGGCGCGGCGCTGCCGTCGGTGATCGACGAGCTGCCCGGCGGCGCGATCCTGCAGTATGTCGTGGGCGACTATCGCTCGCCCAAGGGCACCGTGGTCGAGGGGGTCGGTGTGGTGCCCGACGTGCTCGTGCCCGAGACCCGCGAGGCCTTCGTGGGTGGGCACGATCCCGTGCTCGAGGCCGCGGTCGCGGCCATGCGCAGCGACGCCACGTCTGCGTCGACCGATCCCAAAGCCCCAGGAGCGCCACCGTGAACCGTCCGCGCCGTCGCAGCCCGTGGCTGCGCCTGTCCCTTGCACTGTTGCTCGTGCCCGCCGCGTGCGACGCGAAGAAAGCCGAGAGCACGACCACCGACGCCAAGGGCGCGACCGCCAAGGCCGACGGCAAGTCGGGCGACACCAAGGCCGACGGCAACGCGACGGCGTCGGATCTGCCCAGCGCGGAGTCGCTGCTGGAGAAGGCCACGGTCGCGCAGGGCGGCAAGGACAAGATCGAGCAGCTGCAGAGCCTGCACCTCGAGGGCACGGTCGCGGTGCTGTCGCAGAACATCGGCGGCGACATGAAGCTGTGGTGGAAGGCCGGCGACTTCTACAGCGAGCAGACCATGGTCGGCGTGGGCACGGTGCGCGCGGGCAAGCAGGGCGACGTGATCTGGGCCGACGATCCCGTCAGCGGCCTGCGCACGCTCACCGGCATCGAAGCCGAGCAGCAGGCGTGGGCGTCGAGCCCATCGCTGCCGGCGCAGTGGCAGCGCTACTTCACCGCGGCACGCACGGTCGGCAAGCGCGACCTCGGCGGCAAGCCGGTCTACGACGTCGAGCTCACTGCCAAGAGCGGCGCGACCGTCACGCTGTCGTTCGACGCGGAAAGCGGCCTGCAGGTCGCGCATCAATTCAAGCAGCAGACCCCGATGGGCGAGACCCCCGTCACCGTCGAGCTGCAGGACTACCGCGACGTGAAGGGCTTCAAGCTGCCGCACAAGCAAGTCATGGACATCGGCATCGCCAAGGCGACGCAGATGCTGACGGTGGTGGAGATCGACGTGCCCGTCGACGGCAGCAAGTTCGCCAAGCCCACCGGTGGCGCCCAGACGGCGCCGGCCGGGGGTGCGGGGGGCAAGGCGGCCGAGTCGGCTCAGCCGCCGGCGCCGTGATCGTGCGTCGCGATCATCGCGGCATCACGCACGTATCGGACAAGCACACCAGCGGCGACATGCACGTCAGGCCGCCGATGCAGGGGCAGCCCTCGGTGCCCGCGGTGCACTGGTTGCCCGCGTCGACGCAGAGCATCGACAGGCACGACAGCCCGTCGTCGCACGCGCCGCCGGGGGTGCAGGCGCAGCCCTCGGTGCCGATGGTGCAGCCGGCGGTGGTGTCGGCCGTGGAGTCGCCGCTGGCGCCGGAGTCGTGACCGGCGCTGGTGGTCACGGGGTGGTCGGGCTCCACGTCGCCGCAGGCCCAGGGCGCGGTCGCGAGCGCGAGTGCGAGCCCGGCCGCGCGCGCGATGGGGCGGGGCAGGCGGGTGCGCGCGCGCGGGTGCGTCGCGACGACTCGGCGATCGGGCGTGTCCGAGGCGTTCTGCACGGATGGCAGTGTAGCCGGAATGCACGCCGCGCTGCGCGTGGTATCCCAAGCTCGGGGGTTTCGCCATGCACCACCTCGACTGGCTCGAAGATGCCGCGACGCGCAGGCGCGCCCGTGCGGCGCTCAAGTGGAGCGTGGTGCTCACGCTCGCGCTGTACCTGGTGCCGTTCGGCGCGTTGCTGGCATACCCGCTGTTGCTGCTGTCGACGCTGTTCCACGAGCTGGGGCACGGCGTCGCGGCGATGCTGACCGGCGGGAGCTTCGAGTCGCTGGCGATCTTCGCCGATGGCTCCGGCGTCGCGCGTCACAGCGGCGGCGGCGGTCACCTCGCGCACGGCCTCACCGCTGCGGGCGGTCTGCTGGGGCCCGCGGTCGTCGCCGCGATCGCGTTCGCGGCCGGTCGCTCGCGTCGCGGCGCGCGGACGCTGCTGGGTGTCATCGCGATCGCGTTGGTCGTTGCGCTCACGCTCGTGGTGCGAAATCCGTTCGGCATCGTGTTCACGATCGCGGTCGCCGGCGCGGCCGCGTGGCTGGCGGTGCGCGGCAGCGACGCCACCGCGCAGCTGGGCTGCGTGTTCCTGGCGACCCAGCTGGCGCTGTCGGTCTTCTCGCGCGCCGACTACCTCTTCACCGACACCGCGGTGACCGGTGCGGGCACCATGCCCTCGGACACGGCCCAGATGGCCCAGGCCCTGGGCGGCACCTACTGGCTCTGGGGCCTGGCCTGCGGTGCGTTCTCGTTGGTGACGCTCGCGGCCGGCGTGGCCTGGTTCCTGCGGGTGCTCCGCGAGCCCCGGCGGCCGCGCTGAACCCGGGCGGTGGTGCTCGGCTGGCAAACGACGTAGGCTGGACGAGTTGAGCGACGATTTCGAGCTGCTCAAGCGCTGGAAGGACGGCGACAAGGCCGCGGGCAACGAGCTCGTGGACCGTCACTTCAGCAGCGTCTATCGCTTCTTCCGCAGCAAGATCGACAGCGACGTCGAGGATCTGACGCAGCGGACCTTCCTGGCCAGCCTCGAGAGCTTCGACCGCATCAAGGAAGGCACCTTCCGCGCGTACCTGCTGGGCATCGCGCGGCACCTGCTGTTCCACCAGTATCGGAACAAGCGCACGCACGGCAAGCTCGAGGATTTCATGGAGGTCTCGGCCGAGGACCTCATGGGCACGCCGAGCCAGCTGCGGGCGATGCACGAAGAGAAGAAGCTGCTGCTCAAGGGCCTGCGCAGCATCCCGATCGACTTCCAGATCTGCGTCGAGCTGCACTACTGGGAGGGCATGGGCGTGGCGGACATCGCCGCGGTGCTCGGGGTGCAGACCGGCACCGTGAAGAGCCGGCTGTTCCGCGCGCGGCAGATGCTGCGCGAGCGCATCGAGGCCATGCACGTGTCGGATCAGCTGATCCGCAGCACGATCGACGACCTCGATCGCTGGGCCGCGGCGCTGCAGAAGGACTTCGGCCAGGGCGGCAGCGACGGCGACGAGGGCTAGCCCCGCAGCTGTTGCCACAGCTCGTCGACCAGAGCCGCGTTGCCGCCGACCCAGTTCTGGCTGCGCTGCAGGTGCGCGATGACCTCGGGCGGCGGGTAGATGTGCGGGTCGTCGGCCGCGTCGATGAGGTCCTGCTCCAGCGCGGTCGCGTTGGGCGTGGCGAACGACAGCGCATTGGCGTTGGCGGCCGCGACCTCGGGCTCGAGCAGGTAGTCGATGAAGCGCAGCGCGAGCTCGCGTGACTTCGATTGCGACGCGACCGCGACGTAGTCGGTCCACAGCGCCGCGCCCTCGTCGGGGATCACGTACTGCAAGCTGGGCTTGCTCGCCTGCGCCGCCAGCAAGTCGCCGCTGTCGATCTGCGCGATCCAGGTGTCGCCGCTGACCAGCGCGCGCGCGGGGTTGCTGTCGTAGGCGCGCAGGATCTCCTTCTGCTGCTGCAGCATCGGGCCCACGACCTCGCGGATCTTGGCCTTGTCGCGGCTGTTGATGTCGAGTCCGGCCGCCAGCAACGCCTGATCCATGACGTCGCCCTTGCTGTCGATCACGCTGATGTGCCCGGCGTAGCGCGCGTCGAACAGCGCCTTCCAGCTGGTGGGCTTGTCGACCTTCTCGCTGTCGTAGCCGATGCCGGTCGTGCCCCACAGATAGGGGATCGCGTAGACCGTGCCCTCGTCGTTGTGCCAGGGCTGGAAGTGCTTGCCCAGGTGCTTGATGCCCGGCACCGTCGCGGGGTCGATGCGCGCGAGCGATCCGTTGCGCACCAGCTCGTCGAGCAGGTAGTCGATCGGGAACACCACGTCGTAGGCCGCGAGCGTCTTGAGCTTCGCGACCATCTCGGCCTCGGACAAGAACACGTCCTCGACGATCTCGAGCGGTCGTCCGGCCGCGACCTCGCGCGCGACGAAGGCATCGAGCACGCTGCGCGCGATGTAGTCGCCCCAGTTGTACAGCGACAGCACCGGCTTCGACTTGCCGCCGCAGCCCGCCGGCAGCACCAGGCTCGCGAGCACCGCCCGCGACAGCGAGCGTCGCGACCACGACGTCGCCGCAGCGCGCGTGCTCAGGGTGGGAAGTCCATCACGTCGTCGTCGTCCCAGCACAGGCCGATCTCGTCGCCGAGGTTGGCATGCGACTGCAAGGCCCGCAACCGCACGGCCGGGCCGTCGTCGCGCGATCGCAGCGTCAACTCGACACACTCGCCGGTGCGCTGACGCGACACCACCGATGCCCGCGCGCGTGCGCCGTCGGCCGCGACGGCGCGCAGGTGTTCGGGCCGCAGCGCACGCCGGGGATCTCCGGGCACCGCGGTGAGCTCGCCGAGCAGACGCGCGGTCGCGCGATCGGGCGGGTGTTGGTACAGCGCCTCGGCGGGGCCCTGCGCACAGACGCGGCCCTCGTCCATCACGACCAGCAGATCGGCGAGCGCGAGCGCCTCGTCGGGGTCGTGCGTGACGTGCACGAACAGCCGCTCGGCCTCGCGTTGCAGCACCCGCAGCCGCTCGCGCAGGCTCGCGCGCTGCGGGCGATCGATCGCCGACAGCGGCTCGTCGAGCAGCAGCACCGGCGGATCGTCGGCCAGCGCGCGCGCCAGTGCCACGCGCTGGCGCTCGCCGCCCGAGAGGCCCTCGGGCGTGCGCGACAGCAGGGCTTCGGGCAGCTCGACCATCGTCGCCAGCGCGCGCACGCGGCGATCGATCGCGTCGGCGCTGCGACCGGCGAGTCGCAGCGCGAAGCCGATGTTCGCCGCGACGTCCAGGTGCGGGAACAGGGCGCCGCTTTGGAACAGCAAGCGTGTCGGGCGGGCCTCGGGTGGCAGGCCGTCGATCCGCGTGCCCCGCAGCGTGACGCTGCCGGCGTCGGCCCGCTCGAGCCCCGCGACGAGCCGCAGCAGCGTGGTCTTGCCGCAGCCCGACGGCCCCATCACGCAGACGTAGCCGGCGCTGGGCAACGCGAGATCGATGGGCCCGACCGCGTGCGCGCTGCCGGGGTGACGCTTGCACAGCCCGTCGATCGTCAGCGTCATGCACGACTCCGTGCGGCGCGCAGCCGCGGCAGCGCGAGTGCGGCCAGGATCGCGGTCGTCGCCTGCAGCAGCGCCCATCGCGTCGCGGTCGCGGCATCGAGGCCGCGGTATGCGGTGGTCGTGGCGATCGCGAGCGTGCTGTCGCCCGGCCCCGCGAGGTACGGCGCGACCGCGGTGTCGTTGAGGCACCACGCCGCGACCAGCACCGCCGCGCCGGCCCACGCGGGCGCCAGCCGCGGCCACCACAGCCACCGCAGCCGCGCCCACGCGCCCGCGCCCAGGTTCGCAGCGGCCTCGCGCAGCGTCGGTGCGACGCGCGGCAGCGCCAGCGTCGTGACCACGAACGCCAGCGCGACCGCGGTCGGCGTGCTCGCGGCGATCATCAGCGACGGGCCCGGCGGCCAGCCCAGCCCGTGCGCCGCGAACAGCGTCGCGGCTGCGTACGCGCCCGGCGGGATCACCAGCGGCAGCAGCACCGCCGGCAGCAGTCGCGCCCAGCGCTCGTTGGCGATCGCCGCGGCCGCGCCCAGCGGCACGCCCAGCGCCGCGGTGCCGGCGATGACCACCATCGTCGGCTGCAGCCGCGACGCGAGCCGGGCGTCGAGCGGACCGATCGGATGCAGCGCCGCGGGCACCAGCGCCACCAGCGGCAGCGCGACCAGGATCGCCAGCGCGATCGCGAGGCCGCGCGCAGGCCCGTGCCAGTGCGCGCGCGGGGCCGCGGTCGGATCCATCGCGATGCGCCGCAACATCGACGCGATCCACCACGACAGCGGCACGCTCGTCGCCAACAGCCCCAGCAGCACCGCGGACACCAGCGCCGGTGCGTCGTCCTCGAGCGCCGCGTCGCGCAGCACCAGCGCCGTCGAGTACAGCTTGCCGCCGCCCGCGAGCTCCCACGTGGTGGCATCGGCGAGCTGTTGCAGCGCGCACCACATCAGGCCGAAGCCCAGCGCGCCGCGGCACAGCGGCAGCTCCACGGTCCACCACGCGCGCAGCGGCGAGGCGCCGAGATCCTGCGCGGCCTCGAGCACGCCGCGTGGCAGCGCTTCGCGCCGCAGCTGCACCAACAGCGCGATCCACGGTGCGCCACCGAGGATCGACGCGTAGGCGATCGCGAGCGCGCCGGGGGCCAGGCCCAGATCGAGCACCCCCAGGCTGCGCGCCGGTGCACCGACCAGCGCCCAGCCCAGCAGCAGCGACGACGGCACCGCACGCGCGAGCGGCCATGCGATCACCGTCGCGACCACCGCGGTCACGAGCACGATCGCGCCGGTGCGCGCGAGGCTTGTGGCCGCGAGCGCGATCGCGGCGCGATCGGGGATCGCCTCCGCGAGCGCATCGACGACGCCCAGCAGCAACGTCGCGGTCGCGAGCATCGCCGCGAGCACGAGCGCGCCGCGCAGCCACGGGTCCACGGGCGCCTGCTTCGCCACCGGACTCATTGCGGCGGCCGCCGACCCAGCAGCCGCGCGAGCGCACGCAGGACCGAGGCGCCGACGGTCGCGGTCGCGCCGAAGAGGATCGCCTGCGGTTGGCGCTGCAGCGACGGATCGCGCAGGAACAGCAGCAGCGCACCCATGCCGAGCACGAACATCACCGTGCTGATGGCGCGCAGGACTCGGGTCTCGTCCTCCATGGCAAGAAGGCGCCCGCATCGTACTGCAGCCGCCGCGTCGCCCGTACGCTCCGGGTTGCGAGGCTGCTCGACGCGCACGAAGCCCGCGGGGCCGGCCGGTGCGCGGCTGCGCGCCGCCTGGGCGCTCGCAGCGGCCGTGGCCGCGATCGGCCCCGAGCCGGTGCGCACCCCATGCCACGGCGTGGGCGGCTTTGGACCGTGGGGCGCAGCCGTGCCACCAAAATCGTACCGATCGCGCGCCGCTGGCGTAGGGCGCGGCACATCCCCGGCGTTCTGGGGGTCGATGTCTCCCCCCACGAGCCTACCGATGGGCGACAAACGGGCTTCACGACGCGCGCGCCAAACGGTAGCCTCATCTGGCGCGATGGGGATCGCGTCGACAGACCGCCGCTTGGGACGCCGTTTCGCCCGACTGGGCGCGACCGCGTTGGCTTTTGGCGTGCTCGCAGCGGCAACGCCCGCGCGTGCGGACGAGAGCGCCGAGCCGCAAGACGGCGCGGTGTTGCTGCGTTCCGCGGACGCGCCGGTGGTGTCGCTGCGGCCGTGGCTGACGGAGATGCGTGCGGGTCGCGAGCTGACGTGGACGCGGTGGATCATGGCCGGTGACGGCGGCAGCGCGCTCGATCCGTTCGCGCCGCAGCGCCGCGAGCAGCTGGTGCTGGGGCTCGCCGAGATGCGTGGCGACGTGCTGGTGCACCGGCCCGGTGCCGGTGCGACCGCGCTGACGGCGGTGGGCTCGGTCGCGTCCGCGGGACTGCCGGTGCTCGGCATCCGTCGCGACGGCAAGCTGGTGCAGCGTCACAGCTTGCGGATGTACTCGCGCGGACGCGGCCTCGCGCTCGCGTGGCGCATCGAGTTCTGAGCACCGCGCGTCTCGCCGGCGGGCCTTGCTCGGTCGGCGCGTTTTTTCGCGAGACGGATCGGACCCCAGCGGGTCAGTCCGGTGTGCCGGCGTCGCGCCGGCCTACCGAGGAAATCCGCGATGCGTCCGTCCCTTCGATCGTCTTGCCGCAATCGCTTCTGCCGCGCGAGCGCTGCGGCGTTGCTCGCCACCGTCGGCTGCGCAGCCAACGAGCACCCGCGCGACCCCGGCGAGCAGCCGCGGATCCGTCACGGCTGGGACGACGTCGACACGCCGCTGGCGAACGCGTCGGTGCGTCTGACCAACGCCGGCGACGCGCTGTGCACCGGCACGTTGATCTCACCGACGCGGGTGTTGACCGCGAATCACTGCCTCACGTCCAACGAAGAGGGCGTGCCGGGGATGTGGGGCGTGCCCGTGACGGTGAGCCCGTACGGCACCGACTGGGCGATCAAGGGCAGCAAGAGCGTCAGCATCGGCGTGGGCCTGCACAAGTCCGATCACCCCACGCACACCGCCACGGCGATCCGCGGGTGGTTGCGCGACACGGCGCCGTGGACCTCCGACTTCGCACCGCACGACATCGCGGTGCTCGAGCTCGATCGCCGCATGCCGGTGGGCACGGGGCCGGGGCTGTGGAACATCCAACCGGTGCACGCGTGGGAGCCGGGCATCACGTGTCCGGGCGAGTTCTCCGGGCGCTACACCGGCTGGGGTCGACTCGACAGCCCGGGCGAGCGCGCGACCACGCGGCAGGCCTACGAGAGCGACATCGAATGTGAAGACGGCCTGTGCGAGACCTCGTTCATCTTCGACGAGTACCGCGGGATCCTGCGCGGGGACTCGGGCGGGCCGTTGTTCAACAAGACCAGCCCGCCGCTGGTGTGCGGCGTCGCGTCGATGTCGAACGAGACCACCAGCTACTGGGCGCAGACCGACGCGCCCGACAACCACGACTTCATCTACGACACCGCGTGGTCGAAGAAGAGCGGCACCTGGGAGGGCGAGTGCACCGGCGCCGATCCGGACGGCGACGGCGTGGGCGCGGCGTGCGACAACTGCCCCGAGGTCTTCAACCCCACGCAGGTCAACAGCGACGGCGACTGGCGCGGTGATCACTGCGACAACTGTCGGCTCATCGCCAACCCCGATCAGCGCAACAGCAACCTCGCGGCCGAGCGCGAGGCCTACGCCAAGGCCTACGCCGCCGGCGTGGAGCCGCCGCGCGACGACTTCTACGTCGAGACCAACTTCCCCGGCGACGTCTGCGATCCCTATCCGCAGACGCGGCTGACGGCGAGCTACGACCGCTTCGACGACACCCGGCCCGACGGTCGCCGCATCGCCTGCGAGTTCTCGCGCGAGCCCATCTGCGGCGGCTACCCGTCCGCGGGCGACTGCGGCATCTCCTACGGCAACGTCATCGTCGCGGAGTCGTTCGTCGGCACCGGTGCCGACCAGGATGGCATCACGCGCATGCTGTCGTGCTCGTGCGAGTCCAGCGATCCCAGCATCTGCGCCATGAGCTACAGCTGCAACCGCGACAGCGTCGGCATGCCGTGGGGTTGGCGCTCGATGACGCTGACGGAGATGGCGAGCGGCACCGTCGTCACCGACGGCGGCGGTCGCTTCGCCACCACGCACCCGTCGCTGACCAAGACCACGACGCCGATCTCGCCGACACCGCGGCGGCTGGGCTGGAACTACTGGGCCGATCTCTCGCTCGGACCGGTGGTGCCCGGTGCCGTGACCGAGGTCTTCGACGGCCTGGCGTGGGCGTGGGTCGGGACCCACTGGAACAGCATCGGCTCGCCGCCGGCGCCCGGCACCATCACCGGCACCGAGTCCGAGCAACGGCGGCGGCAGAACTTCGCGCGGATCACCGTCGACGAGGTCGCCACGCCGCCGGTGCCGCTGCCGTGCGACACGATCCCATGGTTCAAGGTCCCGCTCGTCGATCCCTACGTCGATCCGTTCGATCTGCCGTGTAGCGACTGCATCGGTGCGGACGATGGCTGGTTCACCGGCGTCCCGCACGACCCGATGGGTGGTGACGAGGTGCTGCTGCTCGCCGCCGGCGGTGGCGTGCGCGGCGGTGGCGACGTGATCGACCACGAGCTGGTGATGCACCTGCGCGACCCCGGCATGGTGCCGGTGTTCGCCGGCGACGCAGGCGGTGCCGCGCACGGCGGCGCGGTCGGTGCGTTCTTCGATGCCGGCGGCCGGCTCATGATGGTGGTGCGCAACGACGGTCTGCTGCACGTCGAGCCCGCGCCGTACAGCGAGCCGCAGGTGCCCACCGCCGGAGGGCTGGTCGCGGCGATGTCGGCCCGTCGCCAGGAGCTGGCGGTGTTCGAACGCGACGTGCAGGGCCAGCCGATGCTGCGCACGATCGACCTCGACACCGGCGAGACCGAGTACGAGCGCTTCATCGGCGACGTGCGGCCGGGCCAGGTGCTGTCGCTGGCGTACGACGCCAGCGACGACGCCTACTACGCGATCGACCGCGTCGACGAGCAGTTCGGCGCGCGGCTGCTCCGGTTCCCGCGCGGCCGCACGGTCGAGGTCGTGGGCGCGTGGCCCGACGCGCACGCGTTCGAGACGCTCGCGCTCACGATCGGCCCGCGCAGCGAGCTGGTGGTGACATCGTCCGCGCCGTGGCACGTGGTCGTGTCGGTGTTGACGTTCGACGACACCGGCGTGCACCTGTGGGCGCAGGAGCACGCGCAAGACATGCTCGCGCTGCCGGCCCACGCGACCAGCCACGGCGTGTACTGGCTGGGCGCGCTGCCGCAGTCGGCCCCGGTGTCGCATCGCGTGGCGGTCGGCGAGCAGGAGCTCGACATCCGCGCGATGGAGGCCGCGTTCTGATGCGCCACCTGGCGAGCGTGTTGCTGCTGTCGGCGGCGTGCACCGCCCCCGCGGCGTGGTCGAGCGCGCCGTCGCGGCGCGCGTCGCCGCAGCCCGAGCCCGCGCCGGCGGCGGCGCCCGAGCTCGCGGTCCGCGACGGCGCGTGCGGGGTCACGGTGGTGGCCGCGCCCGCGACCGAGCTCGGTGCACCGACGTGGACCGGCTGCGGCGAGGGCTGCGAGCAGCTCGCGACGCCGTGGTCGAGCGCGACCCACAACACGCTGTCGGTGCACGGCCCCGAGCCGGTGCGTCGCGTCGGCGGGGCACCGTTGCTCACGTACATGCGCCACGAGGGCGACTCGAGCCAGCGCGCGTTGCAGGGCTGGACCCACGTGGTCACGCCGCTGCGCGGCGCGGCGGTGTTCGGCCTGCGCGCCGATCCGGGCGCGCCCGACGGTTGTGCCGTGCGCGTCGCGGTCGGCGAGCGCGGCGTCGCGGCGATCGTGCACACCGCGGGCGCGACCCGCGATGCGCTGGTGCGGCGGCCGTGGGGCGATGCGGCGCTCGAGCGCGTGGTGCTGCCCGAGCTCGCGAGCCACCTCGCGGTCGGCGATCCCGAGACCTGGGTCGAGCTCGAGGCCTCGGGCGTGGTCGCGGTCGATCCCGCGGGCGCGCTGGTGCCGGTCGCGACCGGCGCGACGCGGCCGCGCGCGCTGCCGCGGGGTGCACTGCTGCAGGCGCTCGATCGTCGCACGCTCGTGCGCGCGCTCGATCACGCCGCGGTGGCCTCGCACGCCGCGGCCGGCGAGCTCTCCGAGCTCGCGATCGATCGCCGCAGCGGCGCGATCGTGTGGGTCGACGCGCAGCTCGATCCCGCGGCGTGGTACCGCGACGCGACGCTGTGGCTCGCGCCCGGCGACGACGCGTCCCCGCGCGCGGTCGCACCGCTGCCGGACCGGCTCGGCCACGGCGGCTGGGGCATGGTCGCCGACGACGGCCGTGTGCTCACGATCGATCATGGCGAGCGCGCCGTGATCACGCGGCTGCACGACGGCGAGCAACGCGACGTCGCGCCGCCGGCGGGCCTGCAGTGGCTGCGGCCGCTGTGGATCGACGAGACCACCGCGTGGCTGCTCGCGGGGCCGCCGGACGATCCCGACCGCAAGGCCAGCACCATCGTGGCGCAGCGCTGGGACGGAGCCGACTGAGGCGCGCAGCGACGGGAAGCCCGGCGTGGCCGGGCACGGGGGGAAGCAGCGGAGCTTCCGCCCCATCGACCGCGTCGGGTCGCGGGTTGGCGGAAATCACCCCCGACATTGGCCGATCCGCCACCTCGTCGGCGGCGCCGACGATTGCTATGCCACCAGGGTGAAGCCGCGTCCGCATCCGCCCGCCCGTCCGCATGGCGTCCTCACCGAGGTGCTTCCCGATCTGTGGTTCGTCACCGGCACCGTGGCGATGCCGGGGCCGCTGCCGGTCCGCTTCAGCCGCGCGATGACGGTGGTGCGCGAGGGCGGACGTCTGGTGCTGATCAACAGCGTGCGTCTCGACGCGCAGGGGCTCGAGGCGCTCGATCGCCTGGGCAAGGTCACCGACGTCATCCGGCTCGCGGGCAACCACGGTGCGGACGATCCCTTCTACAAGGAGCACTACGGCGCGCGCGTGTGGGCGCCGGTCGATGCGCCGTACATGCCGGGCTTCTCGCCCAAGGCGCCGCCGTACTTCGAGCCCGACGAGCGCTACGACGCGAGCACCCGATTGCCGCTGCGCGACGCGAGCGTGCACCTGTTCCGCTCGACCCCGCCCGAGGCGCTGCTGTTGCTCGCCCGCGACGGCGGTGTGGTGATCGCCGGTGATGCGCTGCAGAACTGGGAGCGGCGCGACGAGTTCTTCAGCTGGCTCGGCGCGCTGATGATGCGCATGTTCGGCTTCATCAAGCCGCTCAACGTCGGCCCGGGATGGTTGTCGCAGTGCAAGCCGCCGGCGGAGGATCTGCGTGCGGTGCTGCAGCTGCCGTTCGCGCACGTGCTGCCGGCCCACGGCACGCCGGTGCTCGGCGACGCGCTGGCGAAGTTCCGTCCCGCGCTCGAGGCCGCGGCCGCGCGGCGCTCGTGAGCAGGGCGCCGTCGCGGGCCGCCGCGATCGCGGTGCGGCCCGGCCAGGTCCGCGCTGCAGTCGCGCGCGCGGCCGGCCGATGAGCCGGGCATGCGCGCGCTCGCATCGCTCGCCGTGCTCGCGATCACGACCGCGTGCGTGCACGGCAACCTCGACACCGCCGGCACCGTCACGATCGACGCCGGCAGCTTCACCATGGGCTCGAGCCTCGACTCGCGCTCGCGGGCGATCGAGCAGGCCGCGCGCAGCGGCAGCGATGCCCGCGGTGCCGTCGCGTCGGTGCGCGCGGAGCTGAGCGAGCACCGCGTCCGCATCGCGGCGTTCCACATCATGATCCACCCGGTCACGCAGGACGAGTACGCGCGGTTCGTGTGGAGCACCGGTGCGCCCGAGCCGTGGATCGATGCGGCGTCGGCCGCCCGGCAGGAATCGGTGTGCAGCGTGCCGGCGACGCAGCCGCCTTCGCGCTACGCCTGGCACGAAGGTCGGCCACAGCCGGCGCGGGTCGACGAGCCCGCGGTGCTCGTCAGCCGCGTCGAAGCCGAGGCCTACTGCCAGTGGTGGGGCGAGCAGCACGGTGGCTTCGGCTCGCTGCCCAGCGAGGCGCAGTGGGAACGCGCGGCGCGGGGCGTCGACGGCCGCGACTACCCGTGGGGCGATCGCTTCGTGCCCGAGCACGCGAACACGCGCGAGCACGGCATGGGCGACGTGCAACCCGTGGCTGCGCGTCCGGGCGCCGCGAGCCCCGAGGGTGTGCTCGATGTCGCAGGCAACGTCGCGGAGTGGACCGCCGGTGGTGAGCGCGGCCTGGCGGTGGTGAAGGGCGCGGCCTGGAGCGATCCACACTGGGCCGCGCGCGCGCCAGCGCGACGGTTGGTGCCGCCGGTGGTGCGCCACGTCGCGATCGGATTTCGCTGCGTGCTCGATCCGACGCCGCGACCGTGAGTGCGGGCTGGCGCAAAGCTGGCGTGCTCGCGGTGTGCCGTGCCACGTCGTCGGCCGCGCCGCTGAAGCCGCCCGTGTCGCGAGTCGTCAGTGCCCCGTGCGCGCGCGTGCCCGCGCGTTCCCTTCCTGGTAGGGTCCAACACGATGCGACGCTCCGCGCGGTTGCTGCTCTCGCTCCTGATGCTCGCCCCGGTGGCGTGCAAGCACGATCCCAAGACCGGCGCGAACACGCCCGGCTCCGGCGACGTCCGCGGTCGCGAGCGCGAGGCCCCGCCGCCGCCGGCGATGCCGCGGCCCTACAGCCTCGCGGCCAAGCCCGCGTTCGCGAGCCACGTCGCCGCACCGGCGCCCGCGTTGGTGGCGTTGGGTCAGACCCTGGGCCTGGGCAACGAGCCGCGCGCGGTGCTGCGAGAGCTCGTGGGTGCAGTCGGGCTGTCGTTCGAGGGCCAGCTGGTCGACGATCTCGATCTCGCGCGGCCGTGGAGCGCCGCGTTGGTCGAGGGCCAGCTGGTGGTGCAGGTCCCGATCGAGCGCACGCGACTGCCGCAGGTGCAGGCGTTGCTGCGCGGCAAGAAGGCGGTGGGCAAGTTCGGCGCGGTCGAGCTGGCGCGCGAGCCCGTCGAGATGACACCGCCGCCGCCCAAGCTCGCGTGGCTCGACACCGCCAACGCCACGCTCGCGCTCGCGTCCGACGAGCGCGGGCTCGCGACCGCGCGCGAGCTCGGCCACGCCTACGGCAAGCACGGCCTGTACCTCACCCTCGACGGCGCCGAGGTGCGCAAGGGCGTGCCGTCGTTCCCGTTCAACCGCATCGGCCTGGTCGGTGAGGACGTCACCGACTTCCGCCTCACCGCCGACGGCGACGGCCCCATCGCGCAGCTGTCGGACTTCACCGAGGGCGCGCTCACCGGTCTGCTCGCGTCGCCGTCGATCGTCGCGGCCGCGAGCTCGCGCTACGCCAAGTACCAGAGCGTGGTGAAGGACCTCATCGGTCAGGCCACGCGCACGGTCGACAAGCAGAACTTCCTGGTCAAGGGCGTGCTGGAGGACATGCTCAAGCGCTACAACGCGGTGCTGCGCAGCTGGAACGGCCGCGTGCTCGTGGGCCTGGGCGCGCAGCGTCACCTGCTGCTCGCGCTCGGGGCCGATGATCCCAAGAAGGCCAGCGGTGCGGTCGGCAGCCTCATCGACTCCGTGCTCGGCAACCTCGATCTCGCGCGGACCTTCGGCGTCTCGGTGCCCAAGCTGCGATTCAAGCGCAACCGCTCCACCGCCGCGGGCGTGTCGATCCACGTGATCGCCGTCGACAACGCGCGCAAGCTGTTGCCGCCCGAGCTGGCGCCGCTCATCGACGCCGAGGGTGCGCTGCGCATCGCGTTCGCCGGCAGCGACCACGCCGGCGCGGTCGTGGTCGCGATCGGGCCCTCGGCCAACGAGGCGCTCGGCGAGTGGCTCGAGCAGACCAAGGGCGCGACCCCGGGCAGCAAGACCACCGGCGATCTGTTGTCGGCCGCGTTCGCGGTCGAGGGCGAGCTGCTGTCCCAGCTGCGCGGGCTCGAGTCGCTCGCGCCGCTTCTGGGCCTCACGCCCGCGCGCGAGCCGACCCACGCCGTGGTCACGCGCAAGGGCGACGACTTCGACGTGCACGTCACCGGTCCGATGCCGCGCGTGGTCGCGAGCCGCGGCAGCGGTGCTGCGCGACCGCCACGCACCGCGCCGGTGCGCAGCGGCCCGTGAGCCGCTGCAGCGCCGCGTGACCGCGCGCGCGCGGGCGCGACCGGATCAGGGGGCGGCAGCCGAGGGCCGCTCGCCGCCGCCGCGCACCACCGTCAGCTGACGCGCCGCAGCACCGCCACCGCCGGCGACCGCCAGCACCGCGCGCTCGATCAGCATGAGGCGCTCCTGCTGCAGCTCGGGCAGGCGCACCGCGAGCGCGAGCCGTAGCTCCGCTCCGTCCTCGCCCGGCACCGGCAGGCTCAGCCACGCCCACGCGTCGCGCGCGTCGCCGCTGCCGACGACGACGTCGTCGAAGCGACGGATCTGGAACGCGGGGATGCCCAGCCGCCCCAGCACCAGCGCGAGGTCGGGGGCCACGCGACGCCAGCGAGCCTCGCCGCGATCGGTGCCCGACAGCCGCACGTGCTCGAGCGTGTCGAGCAGCTCCATCACCTCGCGTCGACGATCGCGCCAGCCCAAGAAGCGCTCGCCGGTGAACGCGGGCAGCTGCGCGAGCATGCGGTGGTAGCCCAGCAGCACCGCCGCGAGCAGCATCGCCACCAACGTGCCCAGCAGCGTCCACCAGCCGCCGATGCCGATGACGTTGAGGTAGGCCAGCGACGCGAACATCGCCGCCGACAGCCACAGCACCGTCACCGCGCGCGCGTGCGTGAAGCCGGCGGCCATCAGGCGGTGGTGCACGTGATCGGAGTCGCCGCTGAAGATCGGCTGGCCGCGCAGGGTCCGGCGCACGATCGCGAGCGTCATGTCGAACATCGGCACGGCCAGCGGCAGGATCGCGATCGACAGCTGGATCTCCGGCACGCGCCAGCGCACCGGGCCGACCTGGACCAGCAGCGCCGGCAGCAGGAAGCCCAGGAAGTAGCTGCCCGCGTCGCCCATGAACACGCGCGCGGGATGGCGGTTGTGCAGCAGGAACCCGCCGGTGGCCCCGAGCGCGCACGCGGCCGCCCAGCCCACCGCGAGCGTGCCGGGCACGATCGTGGGGCCGGCGAAGATCGCCGCGACCACGGTGCCGAAGCCGACCAGGCAGATGCCGGCGGCGAGGCCGTCGAGCCCGTCCATCATGTTCACCGCGTTCACCGACGCGACCAGGAAGCCGATGGTGAGCAGCGTCGCGAGCCAGTTGTACTCCCAGCCCACCAGCAGCTCGAGCGCGGGCCAGTGCAGTCCGTACAGCACCGCCAGCGTCGCGCCGACCAGCTGCATCGCGAGCTTGGTGCGCGGACGCAGGCCGATGAGATCGTCGTAGGCGCCGGTGAGTCCGACCACGAGCGCGCCGACCAGCGCGCCGGTCAGCGGCGAGACCGAGAACAGCTCGTGGGTCGCGGACAGCGAGCTGACGCCGGCCAGGCCCGCGACCAGCATCACGCCGAAGCCGAACAGGATGACCAGGCCGCCCGCGCGCGGGATCTGTCCGGTGTGGACCTTGCGCAGGCTGACCTCGTCGTCGCGACGACCGAGCGACCGCCACGCCCGCAGCACCGGCGGCATCGCGCCCGCGACCAGCGCGAACGAGATCAGCGCGCCGAGCCACAGCGTGCCCAGGGATGCGTTCACGGCCAGACCTCGATGGTTGTCGCGAGCGCCCGGACGATGACAGTCGCCGCACTTCGGCAGACCCACCGCGGCGAGGAATCGAACCTACCCACCATGGACGCGATCACGACTTTGCCCGTAGCATGACATGGAGTCTTGCAGATGAACACGTCATCGCCCAGTTCACGCGCACCTGCAGACCCGACCGCGACCGGCGCGTGGGACGTCTGTGTGATCGGTCTCGGATACGTGGGGTTGCCGACCGCCGCGGTGCTCGCGACCCGCGGGCAGATGAAAATTTGTGGCACCGACACACGGAACGACGTGGTCGCGACCATCAACGAGGGGAAGATCCACATCGTCGAGCCCGAGCTCGACGCGCTGGTGCGGGCATCGGTCAGCGCCGGGCGGCTGCGCGCGTTCACGACGCCGCAGCCTGCGGACGCGTTTCTCATCTGCGTGCCCACGCCCTTCGGACCCGGCCACACGCCGGATCTGAGCTACGTCGAGGCGGCGACCCGTGCGCTGGTGCCGGTGCTGCGGCCGGGCAACCTGGTCGTGCTCGAGTCGACCAGCCCGCCGGGGACCACGCGCACGCTGGTCGCGGGGATCCTCGCGCAGGCCGGCTTGGTCGCGGGCCAAGACGTCTACGTCGCGCACGCACCGGAACGGGTGTTGCCCGGCGCCGTGATCCGCGAGGTGGTCGAGAACGATCGCGTCGTCGGCGGCGTGACCCCCGCCTGCACCGAGGTCGCGGCGACGTTCTACGAGCGCTTCGTCGCCGGCGAGGTGCTGCGCTGCACCGCCGACGCGGCCGAGCTGGTCAAGCTGTCGGAGAACGCGTTCCGCGACGTGAACATCGCCTTCGCGAACGAGCTGTCGAACGTGTGCGACGCGCTCGACCTCGACGTGTGGGAGGTCATCAAGCTCGCCAACCGACACCCGCGCGTGAACATCCTGCGCCCTGGTCCCGGCGTCGGTGGGCACTGCATCGCGGTCGACCCGTGGTTCATCATCGCGGTCGCGCCCGAGCACACGCCGCTCATCGCCGCGGCGCGTCGCGTCAACGACTCACGGCCGCATCGCGTGGTCGCGCAGGTGCGCAACGTCGCCGAGCGCTTCAAGCGGCCCAAGATCGCGTGCCTGGGCCTGAGCTACAAGCCCGACATCGACGACGTGCGCGAGAGCCCGGCGATCGAGGTGGTGCGCGAGCTCGCGGCCGCGGACTTCGGCGACGTGGTCGCGGTCGAGCCGCACCTGCAGGCCTCGCCGATCCCGGGCGTGCCGCTGGTCGGCGCCGAGGAAGCGCTGCGCACCGCGGACATCGTGGTCGTGCTCGTGGCACACCGCGCGTTCTCGCGGTTGCGTCGCGAGTGGTTCAATCGCCCCTCGGTCGTGGACACCGTGGGGCTGCTGACGCGGTGACGAAGCGCCGTGGCCCGTGAGCCGGCAGTGATTCGTGCGCGCGACCGCGAGGCGGGAGCTGCGGTCGACGGGCGGCCCGGAATATCGGACGGGTGTCGGGCGACACGGCAGACCGCATGAAGGTCGCCGCCATCGGCGTGCTGCCGGCGTTGCTGCTCGGGCTGTTCGTGATGATCGCGCACGGCGCTCCGCCAGCTCTTCCCGCGACCAACGTGGCCGCGGCCGTGCTCGCGCTGCTGGTGGTGCTCGTCGCCGGGAAGCGCCTCGCGACGCTCGTGGCGGACCGCCCGATCGTGGTTGCGGCGGCGGTGCTGTCTCTCGAGGCCTGCACGCTGCTCGACGCAGGAATCGACGGAGTCCATCGATGGGTCTCGCTGGGCGGCGTTCGCCTGCACCCGGCGGCGATCGGCGATCCGCTGCTGCTGCTCAGCGCGGTGGTCCTGTGGCTGCGGCGGCGGTGCTGGGCGGCGACGTCGTGCGTGGCAGCCGGACTCGCGCTGCACGTGTTGCAGCCCGACGCCGGCCAGGCGACCGCGCTCGCGACCGGGGCGTTGGCGCTGGCGCTCGTGCCCGCTGCGACGCTCGCGGAGCGACTCGCCCTGCTCGCTGCGGTCGCAGCGGGCTCGGTCCTCGCGTGGTCGAGACCGGATCCACTTCTGCCGGTCGACATGGTGGAGACCATCGTGCAGCGGGCATTCGAGCTGCACGTCGGGGTCGGGGCCCTGGCCGTCACAGCGCTCGCTTCGCTGCCCGCGTCGGCGCTCGTGCCTGCGGTGCGCGGCACGACGGTCGCGGACCCGCGACGAGCCGCGAGCGTGGCGCTGGCGGCGTACTTCTCGGCCAGCATCGTGGTGGCGGTGTTCGGCGAATTCCCGACGCCCGTGCTCGGCTTCGGTGCGTCGCCGATCCTGGGCGCCGCGCTCGGCTTGGGCGTGCTCGCGGC
>JAIBBS010000374.1 GCA_019694555.1 Nannocystaceae bacterium | reverse complement strand
CGCTCACGGCAGCGCAAGCGCGCCGGCGCTGGGCCTGGGCCCAGCGCCGGTGCTCGCGTGGATCACTGCGCCGCGAACACGTACTCGTGCTGGGCGTCGCGCAGCACCAACGACTTGCCGCCGTCGCCCACGACGAACTCGAAGCCCATCGCGCCCGGCGCGATGGTCGACAGCGAGAACGAACCGTCGGGGTTCTTCTGGCTGGCGATCTCCGACTTCCACTCGCCGAAGTCGAACACCACCGTGGCGCCCTTCTTGCGCACGTCGATGGTGCCGAGCGCGTCGTTGCGGTAGCGCTTGGCCAGGCTCGCGATCACGGCCGCGTCGGGCGGCACCGCCAGGAGCGCGCGCTGGGCCTGGAACGACGCGCGGAAGTTCTTGTCGCCCTGGATCAGCGCGGCCTCGGCCTCGGGCCGACCGTCGTAGAGCAGCTCCAGCAGCTTGCGCTTGGCCAGACCGCGGATGGCGACGCCGCGATCGCTGTTGGTGAGCACGACCAGACCCACGCCGGCCTCGGGCAGCCAGATCATGTCGCTGTGCATGCCGATGAGGTCGCCGCCGTGGCTGACGATCGGGATGCCGTAGCGGGTGTTGACCATCAGGCCCATGCCGTAGCTGGTGTCGTCGTCGACCGCGACCTGCGGCGCACGCCGGGCCAGCAGCGCCTCCTTGGAGATGTACTGCGAGCCATCGGGCAGCTTGCCCTCGGCCAGCTCCATCTGCACGTACGCGAGCATGTCGTTGACGCTGCTCCACGCGCCGCCGGCCGGGCGCACCGGGATCACCGACGCGTTGATCGCGTGCACCGCGGCGCCGGGCTTCAGGTCGACGTCGAAGCCGTGCGGCATCGCGAAGTTGCCGGTCATGGCCTTCTTGAAGTCGAAGGTGGTCGCGCGCATGCCCAGCGGATCGAACACCAGCGTGCGCATGGCCTTGTCGTAGGCCTTGCCCAGCTCGAGCTTGGGGAACGCGACGTGTCCGCCGATGAAGCCGGCGGCGGCGGCCATCACGTTGGAGTACTGGAACAGCTCGCCGAAGCCGCTGGTGGGCTGCATGCCGCCCAGCGCCGTCATCACGCCCGCAGGCGTGAGGTCGTCGAACTCGAGCAGCCACTCGAGATCCTGGCGCGGCATGCCGGTGCAGGCACAGATGAGGTGCTTGACCTCGACCTTCGCCGTGGTGTCCGCGTTGCCCAGGCGGAAGCTCGGCAGCAACGCCGTGGCGGTGGTGTCCCATCCCAGCTTGCCCTGGTCCACGAGCTTGGCCAGCATCAGCGTGGTCAGGGCCTTGGTGTTGGACGCGACGATGAAGCGCGTGTCTGCGTCGACCTTGGCGGGCTTGCCCCGCTGGCGCACGCCGAAGCCGCCGGCGAACACGACCTTGCCGTGATCGATCACGCCCAGGCCCACGCCCTCGACCTCGAGCAGCGCCTGCGCCTCCTGCACGAACTTCACCAGCTGCGCCACGCGGGCCTCGTCGAGCGGGTGCGCCTGCTTGCCGGCGAAGCTCTCGAGCTGCCCGCCCTTGGGCAGCAGCCGCCCCAACATCACGCCCAGCTGGCTGCCGCGCTTCTCCGCGGTCGCCTGCGCCACGTCGATCAACACGACGGTCCAGGTGCCGTTGGCAAACATCGCGCTGGCTCCGACGCCGCGCTTGAGGTTGGGCGGCACCTCGTAGCCATAGCCGGTGATGTGCTGCCAGCCGTCCTTGTCCGGCGACTCGTTGCGCACCAGCTGCTTCCACTTCATGCCCGGGCTCGCGGCCGCCCACGCCTTGGTCACCGCATCATCGGCGTCCTTCGCCTTCACATCGACCAGCGCGACCCACGAGTCACCCTCGGGCGCCTCGAGCAGCGTGATGTCGCCATCGACGACCATGGTCCAGCCCGCCGGCGCGATGAAGCTGTTGCCGGTGACGGTGGTGGCGGGCGTGTCCGCGGTGAGCTTGGTCTGCGTGACCGACTTGCGTGCGGGCGCGTCGGTCTTGGCCGGCCCGCCGGTGGTGGGCTCGGGCGTGGTCGTGGTGGTGGGCGTGGCCGCCTTGGGCGTGCACGCGGGCAGCGCGGGGGCGAGGGCGAGGGCGAACAGGAGCGACGGGCGACGCATGGGCGGACGCTAACATCGGCGCGGCCGGGTCTCGTCCCGCGCGCGAGCGCGGCGTGTCGGCCGCCGCCGTGGCGGTTCATCACGCGAGCCGACGCGGGCCGCGGTCCAGCGGCCGCGAGCGTGGTGCGACCCCGCCGCGGCGGTGTTTGTTTCATGCTCCGCCGATGCATTGGCATTCGGGTCGTCTGGTCATCCCGTGGTCTCTGGTCGCGTCGACGGTGACGGCGTGTGCCGACGAGGGCGGCGGCGAGGGCACGAGCGCGTCGTCGACGAGCACGTCGACGAGCACCTCGTCGTCGACGAGCACGTCGACGAGCACGTCGTCCTCGACCGAGGCGAGCAGCGGTGAGACGAGTTCCTCCGGCACGACCGCTGCGAGCACCGGGTCCGAGGGCAGCGGCAGCACCGGCAGCGGCAGCGAGACCGCGGCGGACAGCGGCACCACCGGTGAACCGCTCGACTGTGCGCAGTACGTCGATGAGGCGAGCTGCCTGGGCGCAGGCGTGTGCACGTGGCTCGGCGAGTGCTACGTCGACTGCACGCAGCTGCACGACGAGGCCAGCTGCAACCAGTACATCGAGTGCTTCTGGACCGGCAGCACCTGCGAGGTCGGCATAAAATGATAGTGCCGCCGCGGCCCGGTCGGGCCGCACCCACCCTCACAACGCCACGGCCGCCGCGAACACACCCAGGCTCGCGACCAGGATCGCGGCCTGCAGCATGCCGCGTGCGCGCGGCGAGCTGCGGCGCGCCGTGACCTGGTGCACCGCCGCGAGCACCACCACGAGCGCGACCGCACCGAGCTTGGTGTGCAGCCGTCCGTAGCTCCACGGCAGCTGCATCCACACCACCTGCAGGATCCCGGTCGGGATCGCGATCGCCATCGCGGTCCACGACAGCTTCGCGAAGCCTCGCGCGACCGCCTGCAACAGCGCGCGATCGGCTCCCGCGCGACGCAGCACCACGACCGACGCCGCGAGCACGACCAGCCCACCGGTCCAGGTGGCTGCGGCGAGCAGGTGAAACCAACGCGTGACGAGCAGCGGGTCCATGCGCCGTGCGAGCGTAGCGAAGCCCGGCGCCGAAGCGGTAGCTGTGCGAGCGTAGCGAAGCCCGGCGCCGAAGCGGTAGCTGTGCGAGCGTAGCGAAGCCCGGCGCCGAAGCGGTAGCTGTGCGAGCGTAGCGAAGCCCGGCGCCGAAGCGGTAGCTGTGCGAGCGTAGC
>JAIBBS010000373.1 GCA_019694555.1 Nannocystaceae bacterium | reverse complement strand
CATCGGCACCGGCGTGTACACGATCACCGTCGGCGACGACGCGCCCGCGGGCGACTACGCGATGGGCTACGTCACCAACGTCGGCGCGGTCGCGCTCGATCCCGATTTCTGGATCCGCGTCGGGCCGTGATCGCACCGCCTTCGTCGCGCGTCCCCGCGGACGAATCGCGTGGCAACTCGCCCATCCGCGGGGCAGCGACGGTGCCCTGCCCTGCGCACGTTGGGCGAGTTGCACGGCTTGGGCGCACCGGACACGGCGGCTAGTGTCCGTCGCCGATGCGACGGTTCAGCGCGATCTCGTGGGGCCTGGGCGTGGGTCTGTCGGCGTGTGCGAGCGAAGGCGGTGGCGGCACGCCGTGGGTGCACGGCAGCGCCACGGCCTCGCTGGGCGACGACGACGGTGGTGACGGCGAGGCCGGCGACGCCGACGACGGCGAGGGCAGCGACGCGGGCACCGGTGGCGTGGACTCGGCCGGGCCGACCAGCCACACCACCGGCGCCAGCGACGGCGGCAGCAGCGACGACGGCGGCGGCGCGGACGTGCCCGAGCTGGTCGGCAGCTTCGACGTCATCGCGACCGCGCAGGACGGGCTGTCGACCCCGCGCGACCTCGAGTTCGCGCCGGCGCATCCCGATCAGCTGTGGACCGCGAACCAGGACTTCCACGGCATGGTCATCCTGTACGACCCCGGCACGCCGCAGCAGAGCGCCGAGGTGCGCATCGACTACTACGCGAAGCACTTCATGCCCTACGTCTCGGGGCTGGCCTTCGGCGAGGGCAACACCATGGCCACCTGCGCCGAGTCGCGCGACGAGTGGAACGGCGCGCCGCAGCCACCGGACGACTTCATGGGCCCGACGCTGTGGTCCGCCGATCTCGACATCTTCGCGGTGGTGCACCAAGGCGACGACACCGGCGAGGGCAGCCACCTCGACATGCTGCACCAGAGCCCGCTGTGCATGGGCATCGCGCACGAAAGCGGCAACGTGTACTGGGCCTACGACGGACTCAACGGCCACCTGGTGCGCTACGACTTCAAGAGCGACCACGGCCCCGGCGGCGGCGACCACTCCGACGGATCGATCCGCCGCTACCTCAACGCCGTGATCGATCGTGTCGAGGGCGTGCCGGGTCACCTGCAGCTCGATCCCGACACGCGCCTGCTGTACGTCGCCGATCCCGGCAGCGGCAACGTCATGGTGCTCGACGTCGACAGCGGCGCGAGCAACGGACCGCTGTCGGGCAACTGGGACGGCGTCGGCGACTACAGCGGCTGGGACGGCGCGAGCTGGACGCCGCTGGTCGGCGGGCTGTCGGCGCCCAGCGGCCTGCTGCTGCACGAGGGCCGCCTGTTCGTCGGCGACCACGACACCGCCGAGATCATCGCGTTCGACCTCGACGGCCACGAGCTCGGACGCGTGAGCACGCCCGCGGTCGGGCTCATGGGCCTGGCGATCGGACCCGACGGCAACCTGTGGTACGCCGACGGCGGCGGCGACGAGATCGTGCGCATCACCCGGTGACGATCACGCCGGGCCCAGCACCGCCAGCGTGGTGATGCGCTCGACGAAGGCCCCGCGCGCGCTGCCGCGACCGGTCTCGAGGTCGGTGACGGCCACGCGGTCGAGCCGCCACAGCGTCTCGCCGCCGCCCTCGCACGGGGTCACGAACTCCGCGATCGCCGAGATCGCATAGCGGCGACCGTCGCGGCCGCCGACGTCGAGCATGATGTGCCCGGGCATGTACTCGAGCACCAGGCCGGTGCCCGCGGCGCGCTCGATCGCCGCGAGCTTGTCGGCGTCGCTCAGGCCGCGCACGTCGACGGTGGTCACGCCGGCCTGGGCCTGCTGCGACGAGTGCCGCGGCAGCGCCACGCCAAAGGGCAGCAGCAGGTCGCGCAGCCACTGCGAGCAATCGCGCGCGCCGTTGCGGCCACCCCAGCCGTAGGGCGCACCGAGCTGGCGGAACGCCGCGGCCACCACCGCGCCGCGCGTCAGCGGCAAGGCTCCGATCGCGATGCCGTCGTCCTTCGCGACGCTGTCCTCGACCGGACCCTGCGGGCCCGCGACCTGCACGCGCGCACGCGTCGGCTCGTCGGCCAGAAGCGGCAGCGCCACGCCCATGCGCAGCTCCACGCCGCCCTCGGTGCGCACGCCGTCGCGCCGGATCCACAGCGACGGCGCCCCACGCCAGGCCAGCCGATCCTCCTCGCGCAGCCGCGTCGACAGATCGGTGGGCGGCAGCCAGCCCAGCGTGTGGCCGGCGTCGACCAGCAACCATCGCCCGCCGTCGGTGCGTGCGAGCACCCGCACCAGCTCACCGCCGTGCAGCGAGGTGCACAGGTTGCGATCGAACGCGGGGTCGCGGCTGCCCGACAGCAGCGTGCCGCGCAGCGGTGCGCACCACAGCTGGGTCTCGCGCACGACCAGGCGCGCGTGATCGACGGGCTCGGCCGCCTCGAGCAGCGCGCGTGCAGCCGCGAGCGCGCCGGGCTCGGTCTCGATCAGCTCGCCCTTGGCGATCTCGGCCTCGTACGACGACAGCCGCGCGCCGGCGTCGAGCAGCGCGTGCGCGCCGTCCCAACCCGCGCGCCACGGATCGTCGGCGTCGGCACGGCGCGCGCGCAGCTGCGTCAGCGCGGCGTGGTCGAGCAGCACCGTCTCGTCGATCGGGCTGGACCACTGCGACGCGCGCTCGAGTGCGGCGTCGATGCCCGGCGCGAATGCGGCCGCCACCGGCCCGGCGGGACACGTCGGCGCGGACGGCTCGGGCTCGGCCTGCGGCACCGCGGGCTGACGCTCGCACGCCCACGCGGACGCGAGCAGCAGCGCGATCACGGGCGCGCGCGCGCGACTCATCGCGCCTCGACGCGAGGTGACGCCGCGGCATTCCCCGCTCACGCGCGCGCGCGCCACAGGATCCACACCCGCGTCTCGAGCTCGCCCGGCCGCGTGCGCAGCCCGACCTGGGCGTGGACGCGACGGCTGCGACCGTGCAGGTAGGTCCGCTCGGCGCCATCGGCCTGCGGTGGATCGTCGGTCTGCGTGACCGACAGGCCCTGGTCCTCGAGCGCCTTGCGGTAGAACGACAGCACGTGGTGCGAGCGCGCGTGCACGCGGAACGCCGCCTTGAGCACCCACGCACCGGCCTGCGCGTCGAAGCGCGACGAGTCCGACAGCCGCATCGCGCCGGGCATGCGCGGCAGCGGCAGGCTCGGCGCCGCGCCGGCGGGTGCGACCGCGGCGGGCTCGCTCGGACCCCCGGGCACGGCGGCCGCGCCCGCGTCGGCCTCGTCAGCCGCGAGCGGCGCGGGTGGAGACGAGGCCTGCGTCGCGGGCGGCTCGACCGGCGGC
>JAIBBS010000016.1 GCA_019694555.1 Nannocystaceae bacterium | reverse complement strand
TCGGGCCCCGCATGGGGTTGGCCATCGCGGCCGCGCTGCAGGCCCGCGCCCATCGTGCCCTCGGGCCGAAGCGGCCCGGGCGCCGCGCTCGCGGACGCGGCCTGCACCATCGTCACCGCACCGAGGGCGAGCCCCAGCGGCCGCAGGTACGCCCTGCCCGCGCGTGCAGCCAACCCCATCGCCCCGCCTGCGTCGCCCGTCCCCATGCAAACAGGAGTACCCGCTCCGGAGCGCCCTGGGGGCCTCGAAAGCCGGTTTTCCGGCCGCTTCTGCCCGGCGCTACGCACCGCGACGTAGCGC
The DNA here is from genome assembly GCA_019694555.1 of Nannocystaceae bacterium. Lineage (GTDB taxonomy): Bacteria > Myxococcota_A > Polyangia > Nannocystales > Nannocystaceae > Xiheibacterium. The sequence goes on along the minus strand of JAIBBS010000016.1, from coordinate 71,192 downwards.
GTTCGTGCGCGCCGCGCCTGCGAGCGGACTCACAAGCTCGCGGCATCGATCACCGCGCGATCGCTGGCGCGAGCGCGCCGACGTCGGTTGCGCCAGGTCACCGTTGCCTCGGCGCTTGATCGCGCAGCGGGGCCGTCTAAGATCGGCGCATGTTCGCCCCATCTCGGCGCACGTCGATCTTCGCTTGTGGCCTCTGCTTTGGTGTCTTCGGCCTCGCGCTCGCGCAACCCCAGGCGCAGGCGCAGGCGACCGCGCAGCCGATGGCTGCCGAGGGTGAAGACGAAGAGCCGGTCGAGACCGCCTCGATCAAGATCGAGCTCAAGCAGGCCAGCGGCAAGGTGCTCAAGTACGACGGCGCGCAGCTCGAGTGGGGCGCCGACGGCAACGTCGAGTTCAAGGCCGACAACCACGTCCACGACATCGCGCTGCGCATCGATCGCGCCGCGGGCGGCGGCAAGGCCATCGATCTGACGGTGGGCTACGCCCGCGACGGTCACGAGATCATGGCCGAGACGACCATCGCGTCGGAGATCAAGAAGCGCGAGGTCATCCGCATCGAGGGTGGCATCGCGATCGCGATCACCGTCAGCGCCAAGGCCAGCAAGGAAGAGCAGCCCAAGGAAGAGCCCCCGAAGGAGGAGCCCCCGAAGGAGGAGGAGCCGCCCAAGGAGCAGCCGAAGAAGCGCAAGATCGAGGGCGGCGGCACCGACGATCCGCTCGACGGTCTCAAGTAGCGCGCGCGTGGCGAACGCGAACAGGGCCCCGACCGGTGAACCGGCGGGGCCCTTCGCAATTCAGCGTCGCGCGATCACAGCGGGCAGACCTCGGAGCAGTACTCCTGTCCGGGCTCGATCGGCACGCCGCTGCAGCACGTGAGGCCCTCGCAGCAGCCGACGTCGCCGGCACAGCTCTCGCCATCGCCCGCGCACACCGGCGGCGGATCGCACACCGCACCGGGCTCGCACATGCCGCCCTCGTCGGGGCACATCCAGCTGCCGTCGCTGCAGCAGTCCGCGACACCCTCGACACACGGCGGTGCAGCGTCGGGATCGCAGCACTGCGGCGGCACGCACACGATGCCCTCGTCGCAGGTCGGGTTGCCGCCGTCGTCGTTGCAGGCCCACGAGCCGTCGATGCAGCAGGTCGAGCCTTCGATGCAGTCGGGTTGATCGAGCGCGTTGCAGCACTCGCCGCCGCCGGTGCTGCCGCTGCCGCCGGAGCTGCTCTCCGCACCGCCGCTGCTGCTCTCCGCGCCGCCGCTGCTGCTCTCCGCACCGCCGGAGCTGCTCGCGTCGGTGGTGCTCGCGCTCGTGCTCGCGGTGGTGGTGTCCGTGGTCGAAGCGGTCGTCGTCGCGGTGGTCGAGGCCGAGCCGCTCGACTCCGCGCCGGTCTCGGCCCCGGTCTCGCCGCCGCCGTCGTCGCCGCCGCAGGCGAGCGCGAAACCACAGAGCGCAACCAATGCCGATCGAATCCGATCCATGCGCATGCGAAACCAAGCCTTCCGGCCCGCGCAGGGTGGGTAAGCGCGACGGGCCACCCCGTGTATTGCGCCAGCCGGTCGGATCCTTCGATGCGGCGCCCGACTAGCGCGACGGCGCGAGCCGATCCGCAATCACGCCCATGAACATCGCGAGCGCAGTGGGGATCACGCGGTCGTCGAAATCGAAGTCGGGGTGGTGGCAGCCCGGGACCTCGCGATCGGCGGCGCCGGTGCCGACGAAGAAGAACGCGCCCGGCACCGCCTGGGCCATGTACGCGAAGTCCTCGCCGCCGGCCATCGGCAGGCCGTCGTCGCTGACGCAGTCTTCGCCGACGGTCGCGATCGCGACGCGGCGGACCGCCTCGGCGCAGCCGGCATCGTTGTCGACCACGGGATAGCCGGGCTCGAGCGCGAGCTCGACGCGCACGCCCATCGCGGCGGCGATGCCGTGCACGACCTCGCTGACGCGCGCGAGCACGCGCTCGGTCACCGCCGGCGCGAAGGTGCGGATCGTGCCCTCGAGCTCGGCGTGATCGGGCAGCACGTTGTCGGTGGTGCCGGCGCTGAAGCGGCACACGCTCACGACCGCGCCGCCGTCGTAGCCCAGGCCGCGCGCGACCACGCTCTGCAGCGCGACGACGATCTGCGACGCGGCGACGATCGGATCGCGACACACCTGCGGCTGGCTGCCGTGGCCGCCCTTGCCGTGCACGGTGATCCCGAGCCAGTGCGTCTGCGCCATCATGGCGCCGGGCTTCACGTGCACGTGGCCGAAGGGATAGCCGGGCCAGTTGTGCAGCCCGTAGACCTCGTCGCAGCCCGCGAGCGCACCCTCGGCGACCATGCGCCGCGCGCCGCCGCCATCGACACCCTCTTCGGCCGGCTGGAACAGCAACCGCACCGCGCCGGGCAGCTGCGCGCGCCGCCGCGCCAGCAGGGCCGCGACCCCCAGCAGCACCGCGGTGTGCCCGTCGTGGCCGCACTTGTGCGCGCGCCCCTCGTACACCGAGCGATACGGCAGCGGCGTGCGCTCGGGCATCGGCAGGCAATCCATGTCCGCCCGCAGCGCGATGCGCCGCCCCGACGCGCCCTGCACGTCTGCGATCACCCCGGTGCCCGCACTGCTGCGCGGCGCATAGCCGTGCCGCTCGAGGAACGCCCGCACGACGCCGCTGGTGCGATGCTCCTCGAACCCCAGCTCGGGGTGCTGGTGCAGGTCATGACGGATCGCGACGAGCTCGGGCACGAGCTCGTCGATCTCGCGCCGCAGCGCCGGATCGATCGCGGGCATCGCCGAGGAGGCTACAGCGAGCGCGCCGACGCCGTCCACCGCGGGTGGGTTGCACGGCACTCGCACAGGCGGCACCGGCCCCCCGGCAAGGCGCGAGGACGAAGGAATGCCGGGTGTATTTCGAGCTCCGAGCAACGCAGCCCTGCGGGCCCAGGGCGCTGTTGTCGTGTTGCCGGGGTTCGCCGCGGGCTGCTAGTCCCCGCGCCGCGGCGTCTCGGGCACCTCGACCTGCGCGTACGAGTTCGCGCAGCGCGTGCACCGATCTTCGCGCGTGTGCTCGTCGCCGCCGACGACACGATCCGAGAACAGCTGCGCGTCCCCGCGCGTGATCGTCAGGTGCAGCTCGGACGGACCTCCCTCGTCGATGAACGGATGCTCCGACGTGCTGCGATCGACGATGCGAGACACGATGATGCGCAGCGTGGTGCCGGTGGTCTCGGCGTCGTCGAGACGCTCGACCGTCATCATTTCGAGGCCACCGTCGATGTCCGCGCCATCGTCCCCGTCGGGCTCGCACGAGGGCGACCCGGTCACGCTACAGCGCGCGACGTAGGTGGCCACGTCGGTCTCGATCTCCAGGCGATACGTGCCAGGTGCCGCCTGCTCCGCCAACGCGACGTCGATGGTCAGGCCAAAATCGACGCACCCCAGCTGCGGACACAGGCTGTCCACGTCGGGCAGCTCGTCGCACGCGATCGCGAGCAGCATCCCGAGCGCGGCGCCCTGCCGCCAGCTTGCATGTGCGATCATCCTGGGATCTCCACGGTGTCAGTATGCACGATCACCCGCGGCGCGACCGCGGGCGCGGGCCCGGCGGGTCGCGGTCTGCCTGCGTCGTGCCGCCGGTGAGCCAGCCGGCGAGCCACGCGGCCGCGTCGGCGTGGCGCCCGCGATCGCCCGCACGTGCAAAGCCTGCGACCGCCCGTGCCCCCAGCGTCGCGGCGCGGTCGCGGTCGCCGGGCTGCGCGCGCGCGGCCAGGACCCGCGCGGCGATGAGGTGTGTCTGCGCCACGAAGCCCGGCGCGTCCTCGGTGGCGGCACGGATTTCGACCGCGCGCTCGATCGCCGCAATCGCCGGCTCGAGCTGGCCGAGCTCGAGCTCGACCTCCGCGATCGCAGTGAGATCGTGCGCGACCTCGGGGTGATCGGGGCCGAAGGTCGCCGTGCGGATCTCCAGCGCACGCTCGAATCGCACCAGCGCCTGCTCGCGCTGACCCTGGGCGCGCAGCACCGCGCCGCGGTCGTGCAGCGGCTCGGCCAACCGCGCGTGATCGGGACCGAAGGTGGCCTCGCCGATCGCCAGCGCGCGATCCCAGCTCCGCGCGGCGTCGTCGAGGTGGCCGCGTTCGAACTGTACGCCGCCGAGATTGGTCAGGCACACGCCGACGTCGGGGTGGTCCTTGCCGCGCGCCTGCTCGAGCATGCCCAGCGCCCGCAGCAGCGCGCGCTCGGCCTCGTCGAGGTGGCCGCGCGCGCGCTCGATCGCGCCGATGTTCACCCACGACGATGCCAGCACCGCCGTGGGCGCGCCGATCTCGATGCGGATCGCGAGCGCCTCGCGATGCAGCGCCAGCGCCTCGTCCTCGTCGCCGAGCTGGTGCGCGAGGTTGCCGCGGTTGGCCAGCGCGCTCGCGACCTCGGGGTGCTTGGGTCCGAACGCCGCGATCGCGATGGCCTCCGCGCGGCGATACTCCTGCTGCGCGCGCTCGTGCTGGCCCAGCAGCGTGAGCGCGACGCCGAGGTTCGAGCGCACCGTCGCGAGGTCGGGGTGCTCGGGTCCGCCGATGGCTTCGCGCAACGCGATCGTGCGCTCGAACATCGTCGCGGCGCGCTCGTAGTCGCCGCCGACGTAGTGGATCGTGCCCTCGGCGTTGTCGAGCGCCGCGAGCCGCACCGGATCGTCGCCGTAGCGCTGCAGCGCCGCGCGACCGCGCTGCAGCCACGGCGCGGCCTCGTCGGGCTTGCGGCCGTGCACGCCCAGCGCGTACGCCAGCTCTGCCGCGATGCTCGCGGCGACACCGTCGAGGCCGTGGGCATATGCGGCCGCGAAGCTGTCCTCGAGCTTCGCCGTCGCGCCGTCGACATCGCCGGCGCGCAGCTGGTTCGCCGCCGCCGCGTACTCGGCCTCGACCTCGAGCGGCGGCCACGGCAGCGCCGCCGCTTCTGCCCGGACCTGCTCCGCGCGGGCGCGCGCGGCCGCGTGGCGGCCGAGCATCTGCGCCGCGTACACGCCTTCGATCTGCGTCGAGAGTCGATCCGCCGCGCGGCGCAGCGAGGGATCCTCGGGCCGTCGCGCCCGCGCGACGCCGCGCGGATCGAGACAGCGATCGACCGGTGGCAGCGCCGCGGCGGCGGTCACCGCCACGCGGATCATGGTCTCGTCGGCGTGCTCGACCATCGCGCGGGTGAACGCGAACGCGTCCGCGCCGGCGTCGAGGCAGGCATCGCGCGCGGCGGCCTCGGTCGCGTCGATCTCACCGATCCGGGCGGCGTCGCAGCTGTGCTGGCGCGCCGCGGCCCACTGCTGTGCGTAGCCGTCGAACCACGGCGTCACGCGCTCGAACGCGGCCGCGGCGATCGGCGAGCCGCTGTCGAGCATGCCCTCGCGCAGGGCCGCGCGCGCGTCGTCGTTCCACACGCCGTCGATGGCGTGACCGCGCGCGACGCAGGCCGCGACCGCAGCCCGCTGCCGCACGATGACGCCGGTGGTCGCCGCAGCGGCGAGCACGAGCGCCGCGGCCGTGGTCGCGACCCACGCGAGCCGTCGTCGACGTCCGCGCGCCGGATCGTTGCGCACGTCGCTGGCGTGCGCGAGCGCGGCCGACCACGCGCGCACGTCCGCGAAGCGCTGGCTGCGATCGGACGCCAGGCCGCGGCGCAGCACCGCGATCACGGCGGGCGGCAGATCGGCGCGCGGCGGCGGATCGCGCAGCTGGCCCTGCACCACCGCCTCGGCCAGCTCCGCGATCGAGCGGCCCGTGAACGGCGGCTGGCCCAGCAGCGCCTCCCACAGCGCGACCGACAGCGAGAACTGATCGGCGCGCGGATCGGTGGGCTGGCCCAGGAACTGCTCCGGGGACATGTACGCGGGCGTGCCCACGGCGTCACCGGTGCACGTGACCATGTCGTCGTCGCCCAGCTGCACGCTCGACGCCACCAGTGCCGCCTCGGAGCGGCGCGCGATGCCGAAGTCCATCACGCGCACGCGACCCGAGCGATCGATCATCGCGTTGTCGGGCTTGAAGTCGCGGTGGATCACGCCCGCGGCGTGGGCGGCCGCGAGCCCGCGCGCGGCCTGCTGGTAGGCGTCGACGATCTCGAGCCAGCTGCGCTCGCGCGCTTCGACCCACTGCGCCAGCGTCTGGCCCTCGACGAAGTCCATGACGATGAACACCAGCTCGCCGTGGACGCCGACCTCGTGCACGCCCACGACGTTGGGGTGGTCCAGCCGCGCGAGCGTCTGCGCCTCGCGCAGCAACCTCTGGCGCAGCTCCGCCGTGCTCACGCGCGCGGGGTCGCGGGCGTGCAGCAGCTTGATCGCGACCTTGCGCTGCAGCTCGGGATCCCACGCCGCGTGGACGAAACCCATGCCGCCCGCACCGAGGCGCTGTTGCAGCGCATAGCGGCCGATGGTCTGGCCCGGCTCGAGCGACCGCGCTCGCTCCGATGCTGCGGCAGCGGGGCCCTGGGTGGGCATGCCACTGTCGCACGAGGGGTGCGCATCATCGTCGCCTTGCATTCCTTGCAAGCCTCCTGGCGCCCGCGCGCCGCGTCCGTCGGGTTGGGGCAGTCTATCTCGGTTCGGCACGGACGCCAGCGCGATTCGTGATCGATTCCAGGGTCACCGCGGTCTATCGTGGTGCTTCATGCGTCGGACCGGGATCTCGATCGCAGGTGCCAGCGTGGCTGCCCTGCTCGCGTGTACACCCGCGCCCGCACCCCCACCCGCACCGGGCGCGGGCGATGCGAGCCCGCAAACAGGCACCGTGACGCCACCGTCCGCAGCTGCGCGCACGCTCGACTTCGAGGCGACCGTCACGGTCGCGACCGAGGTCGGCGGCAAGAAGGAACAACCCGTGTGGTTGGTGTCGGGCGACGGCCAGCGCCGCATCGTGGCCTATCGGCCAGAGCCGTGGTTCGCGGCCTTCGACGGACACCGCGTGCACGTGACCGCGTCGCCGTGGACACCTAAGGGACAGGCGCTCTCGGGCGAGCACGTCCGCATCGAGACGCTCGAGCTCGCCGCCAGCGATCCGCAGCCCGAGCGTGCGCGCTACACCAGCCTCGGCCCCGAGCAGACGCTGCGCGGACGCTTCGTCGAGCACACCGGCGCACCGGGCACGAAGTCCGAGGGCGAACGCAGCACGCGATTCGTCGCGCAGGACGGCACGGCGTACCAGCTCGCGAACGTGCCCGAGGGCGTCACCACCGAGGTGAACACGTCGATCCGCGTGCGCACCACCACGGTCTCGCGCTTCGCCGCGCACGAGGACGGCCCGACGATCTGGGTCCTCGCCGTGCTGCCCACGGCACGCGTCGCCGACGTGCCCACGTGATCGCCGCTGCGTTCGCGCGCCACGTGCCGCTCGCGACCGTGGCTCGGCGCCACGGCGCGCTCGCGCACGTCGGCGCGCCGGATCGCGACGTGTTGCAGGGCCTGCTCGCGGGCACGCGCTGGCGCATGGCACCGCCGGGACCGTACGAGGACGCGGTCGTACGCGGCGAGATCCCCACGCGCGAGGGCTCGTGGCACGACGCGTTCAACCTCGCCACCTTCGCGCGCTTTCCGGCGGCGAAGGCGGCGCTGCACCTGCGCATGCACGCGTTGCGGGACCCCGCCGCCGCGGGCCGGCGCACGCCCGAGCAGGACGCGCTCACGCTGCTCGACGAGGCGGCGCTGGTGGTCGCGGGTCCCGCGTCGGCGCTGGCGGTGTTCGAGCGCGCGCGCGACGGCGGCGACGTGGCCGCGATGGATCGCGCGGTGCGAAGCGGGGACCTCGGCGTGGTGTGCTTCGGCCACGCGCTGCTCGAGCACCTGTTGCTGGCGCGCCCGCCGATCGGCGCCGGCGTGGTACCGCTGCCGTGCGAGCAGCGCCCGCTTCGCGATGCGATCGTCGACGACGCGCTCGCGACGGCGATCGCGGCGGGCCGCTTCGATCGCCCGCGCTTCTCGCCGACGGTGCCGTGGCCCGACACCGTGGTCGAGTCCTGGTGCGTCCCGCTTGGGTCGGCCGCGCCGAGCTGTCATGATGGCGGTGCGATGAGCGACGAGCTGCCCCGCGGCCCCCTGCGTCGACGCGCGTTCGTGCTCTACGAGGGCACGCGCACGCCCCACCGCTCCTGCGGCATCGCGCTGGCCGAGGCCTTCGGTCGCCCGACGCCCGCGTACCAGTCGCTGCGCCGCGGCGGCATCACCGGCGAGGGCACCTGCGGTGCGATCGTGGCCGGGCAGCTGCTGCTGGGCGAGCTGCTCGGCGACCCCGATCCCACCGGCAAGGTCACACCGCAGCTGCGCGCCGCGATGACACGCTACCTCGCGCGCGTCCGCGACGAGCTCGATCGCGGCGGCGTCGCGTCGACGGTGTGCAACGACATGACCGCGCCGCACGGCGAGTTCACCGGACCCGCGCGTCACCAGTTCTGCACCAAGGTGGTCGCCCAGGTCGCGCAGTTGCTCGACGAGACCCTGCGCGAACATGGCGTCGCGATCGAAGCGGAGCCCATCGCGCTGGCCGACGGCACCCGCTTCGATCCCGCACGCGACGACGCCGAGCGCTGACGAAACGCCCGCGCCCGGCGGCGGGATCACCAGCCCAGCGCAGCGCCATCACCAGCCCAGCGCAGCGCCATCACCACCCCAGCGCAGCGCCGTCACCACCCCAGCGCAGCGCCGTCACCACCCCAGCGCAGCGCCGTCACCACCCGTGCGCAGCGCGTCGCCGCCCGGCCCCGCGCGCATCGACGCGGTGGGGCGAACGTGCGACCATGCCGGCCGCTCTCATGTCCCAGATTCCCGTCGAGCTCGCGCGCGCCATTTCGTCCGGCGACTGTGTCCTTTGGGTCGGTGCAGGCTTCGGCAGCCTCGCCGGTCGACCCAACTGGGAGCAACTGCTCCGCCGCCTCGTGCCCACCTGCGAGGCCTCGGCCCGCGACGCGCTCGGCGATCTGATCGAGCAGGGTCGCTGGCGCACGGTGCTGACGTACGTGCACCGGCACTTCGGTGACGAACCGCTGGCAAAGCTGCTCAAGGAGATCTCGACCGAGGGCGAGGGCGCGAGCCTGGCCGAGGGCGCGACCAAGCTGGCGGAGCTGCCGTGGCGTGCATGCTTCGCCACCGCGTATCCCGATCTGGTCTCGCGCATCTTCTCGTCCTCGGGCGGCCACAAGCCCGCGGTGCTGTCGCACGTCGACGTGCACCACTTGTCGCTGCGCGAGCACGAGAAGTTCTTCATCCTGCGCACGCCGCCGACCGGCCGCGCGATGCGTGCCGACGGCGTGTTCTTCGATCTCGTCGAAGAGGTCGCGCGCACGCGCACGATCCTGTTCCTGGGCTTCGACCCGGACGATCCCGATCTCGTGCAGATCTTCGATCTGCTCGACCGCATCGGTCGCGGCAACACCCACTACGCGCTGCTGCCGTGGGTGACGCCGCCCGAGGCCGAGGAACTGCGCGATCGCTTCGCGATCGAGGTCGTGCCCGGCGCGGCCGATCGCAGCCTGCCGGCGCTGTTCGACGAGCTCGCGCGCGCGTGCGCCGAGGTCGCGGCGCGGCCCAGCGCCGCCGGCGACCGCCTGGTGGCACTGGATCTCGCCCGCGTCACCCGTGGCATCGAGCTGCGCGCCGACCTCGCGCGCGACGAGGCACTCACGCTCGACGTCGCGTGGATCGAGAACCTCATCGACGCGCTGCCGCCCGGCGGTGGCGGTGTGGCCGAGCTGCCGCCCGCGACGCTGCTGCGGACCGGCTGCGTGCTGTTGGCACACGGCCGCATCGAGCGCGCTCGCAAGTGCTTCCAGCAGGTCATCACCCACGGTGCTGGTCGCGAGTACAGCAACATCGCGCGCTTCGATCTCGCGTGGGCCGCCGCGATCGAGGGCGATCGCGCGGCCGCGCTCGACGGCCTGGTCGGTTGCGCCGAGGCCGATCGCAGCCTCGCGTTGGTGCCGCCGCGCTTCGAGCTGCGCGAGGTGCTGGGCATGACCGGCACCGGCATGCTGCTGCTGTGCCGCGATCGCGAGACCAAGACCGATCTCGAGGTCGCGGTCGCCACGTTGGCGCGTCCGGTCGGCGAGCAGGAGCACACGCGCTTCCACGCCGCGGTGCAGAAGCTCGCGGCGCTCGATCATCCCGCGGTCAAGGGCGTGCGCGGTGGCTTCGCCGACGGCCGACTGTTCGGCATCATGCGCGAGCCGACGCCGGGCCTGCTGCTGGGCGAGTCGCTCGACGACGAGCCGATGTCGCTGGCGAAGGCGCTCGAGATCGTGCAACCGCTGGTGCAGGGCCTCGCGGCCTGCCACGCCGCGGGCGTGCTGCATCGCAACCTCAACCCGCACAACGTGTTGGTCGCGGGTCACGGCGCGGTGCTGCGTGGCTTCGGCTTCCCACCGGTGATCGGTTGGGCGCGCCCGTCGGTGCGCGCGTCGAACCTCGGCTACACCGCGCCCGAGCTCCTGCGCGAGGGCGTCGCGACCGCGGCGAGCGACGTCTACTCGCTCGCGGCGCTGTGCTACCGGCTGCTGACCGGGCGCGCGCCGCTGGGCGCGGTGCCGCCGGCGCACGATCGCAACCGCGAGCTCGATCCGCGCGTCGACCCGCTGCTGCGTCGCGCGCTGCATCCGCTGCCCAGCGAGCGCCCGAGCCTGGGCGAGCTCGGCGAGGGCCTGGCGCAGATCCTCGCGACGCCCGAGCTCGGTGCGGCGATGCGCGCCGAGGCCGAGGCCGGACCCGGCCGCGAGCGCGTGGTCGATCTGTCGCGCGCCGGCACACCCAAGCCCGTGGTCGATCGCGGCTCGGGCGACGGTGCGGTGCCGCAACCGGTCGAGGAGGCCGTGTCCGCGCCGCTGGGGCAGAAGTTCCTCGCGCCCGAGGATCCCGACGACCTCGAGGCGTGGGCGTGGATCCTCGAGCGCAAGCCGACGCACACCGAGGCCCGCGCCGCGGTCGCGCGCATCGAGGCCGCGGCCCGCGAGGCCGCGCGCTGGGATCGCGTGGCCGAGGCGCTCAAGGTGCGGCTGTCGATCGCGCAGGTGGTGCGCGATCGCATCGCGATCATCCGCGAGCTCGCCGAGATCTACGAGCTGCGCCTGGCCGCGCCGGCCAACGCCTTCGAGATCGTGCAAGGCCTCATCGAGGTGCTGCCCGCGAGCGAACAGCCGGCGGCCATCGCCGATCTGCGCCGCCTCGCCGAGCTCACGGGCCAGTGGTCGCAGCTGGCCGACAGCATGATGATCGTGGCCGAGCGCACCAGCGACACCAGCGCCCAGGCGGCGTTGTTCGGTGAGCTGGGCGCGGTGTTCCTCGACAAGCTCGGCGCCACCGACCGCGCCGTCGCGGCGTACGAGAAGGCCAACGAGCTGGTGCCCAGCGCGCAGACGCTGTCCGCGGTGGTGCCGCTGTACCGCAAGCTCGGCCGCGACGCCGAGCTCGTGGGCGCGCTGCTGTCGCTGGCGGATCTGCAGAAGGCCGGTGATCGCCACGCGTCGCTGGTCGCGGCCGCGAAGGCGCTGCGCGAGAGCCTCGGCGACGAGGAGGGTGCATTCGGTGCGATCGAGATCGTGCTGGCCGAGGACCCCGATCACGCCGACGCGCTGGCCGCCGGCGAGTCGCTGGCGCGTGCGCTCGATCGCCGCGCCGCGCTGATCGACATCCTCGCGCGGCGGGCCCACGCGGCGCTCGCCGACGGCGATGCGGTGGCGAAGCTGCGCGAGGCCGCGTCGCTGGCGGCCGAGGCCGGCGAGGGCGAGCGTCGACTCGAGCTGCTGGGCAAGCTGTTGCAGCGCAAGCCCGACGATCGCAGCGCGGCCGAGCAGCTGGTGCTCGCGCTGCGCGAGGCGGTCGCACGCGACGCCGGCAAGCGCACGCTGCTGGTCGACGCACTCGCGACGTGGATCGATCTGGTCGAGGCGCCGACCGAGCGCGCGGCGTTGCTGGCGGAACAGGCCGGCTTGCTCGATCTCGAGGTCGACGGCAAGGAGCGCGCGGCCGATTGCCGCGAGCGCCTGCTCGAGCTCGTCGGCGCCGAGCATGCGCTGGCGCGCGAGGCCGCTGCGGCGCTGGTGAAGTGGTACCGGCGCCAGGACGACCGCGCGGCGCTGGCCAAGCTGTGGCAGCGCCAGGCCCAGGCGGTCGACGCCGACGAGGGCTTCCGTGCCGAGGCGTGGCAGCGTCTGCTCGAGCTGCGCAAGTCCGAGGACGCGGCCGATGGCGCGGTGGTCGAAGCGCTCGAGCAGCTGGTGAAGCTGCAGCCCAGCGAGACCAAGTGGCGCGACGAGCTGCTCGAGCGCTACCTCGCGGCCGACGACTTCAAGCGCGCCGGACCGCTGATCCGCGCGCAGGTCGACGCCGAGACCGATCCCAAGCGCAAGGCCGAGCTGCTGCTGCGCGGCGGCATCTTGCGGCAGGAGATCGGCAAGGTCGAGGGCGCGGTCGAGGCGCTCGAGCAGGCGGTCGCGCTCGATCCCTCGCTCACCGACGCGTGGCTGCAGCTGCGCGAGCTGTACGCCAGCAACGACCAGCCGCTCAAGGCCATCGAGGCCCAGGTCGCCGCGGCGCGCAGCCACGGCAATCGCGTGGAGAAGGTGAAGCTGTTGTTCGACGCCGGCAAGACCTACGTCGACGAGCTCGGCAAGCCCGACCGCGGGCTCGCGCTGCTCGAAGAGGTCGTCGAGCTCGACCCCGATCATCGCGACGCCACCGGCATCTTGCTCGAGCGGCTGGTCGCCCACGGCGATCTGTCGCGCGCGTGGCCGCAGGCGCAGATCTACGTCATGCAGGTGCGATCGCAGCAGCCCGGCGACCACGCGCTCAACCTGCGCGCGCTGTCGCTGGCGGGTCGCTGCGCGCTCGCGGTCGACGCCAAGGATCGCGCGCGCGAGTACCTCGAGAAGGCCCGCGCGCTCGATGCCACCAACCTCGACGTGCTGCGGCTGTTGGCCGAGCTCGACATGGACGCGGGCAAGTTCGCCGACGCGCTGCGGCACTACCAGTCGGTGGTGCTGGGCGTGGGCGACAAGCTCGCGCCGGGCGAGCTGTCGCGCCTGTACGTGCGCATGGCCGACGCGCGCCTGGGCATGGACGAGAAGCCCAAGGCGGTGCAGATGCTCGAGCGCGCGCTCGACATCGACCCCGACAACGAGGCCGCGGTCGATCGCATGATCGAGCTGTCCGCCGGCGCCGGCGGGGCCGCGGCGGTGGTGAAGGCCAAGCGCAAGCTGGTCGATCTGCTCGCGCGCCGCGAGAAGGCCGTGGACGATCCCGCCGCGACCAAGGAGCTGCAGCAGCGCCGCATCGCGGTGCTGCAGGAGATCGCCAAGACCCAGGTCGACGATCTCAAGCTGCTGGAGGAGGGCGTGCGCACGCTCGAAGAGGTGCTCGCGATCGTGCCCGACGATCCGGCGGTGCTGCACAAGATCCTCGATCTGTTCACCGCGGCGCAGCGCTGGCGCGACGCCACCAACGTGCTCGCGCGCCTGTCCGACGCGCAGAAGAACGACGTCATCCGCGCGAAGTACCTCTACGCCGGCGCCGTCATCATCCGCGATCACCTCGACGACCTCACCGCCGCGCGCGACTGGCTGTCGCGCACGATGGAGTGCGACCCCAGCCACGAGAAGGCCTACGTCGCGTTCGTCGAGCTGCTCGAGAAGACCAAGGACTACAAGGAGCTCGGTCGCGCGATCCGTGCGCGGCTCAAGTCGCTGCCCGAGGGCACGCCGCCGGCCAAGCACCTCGAGCTGTTCACGCGGCTGGGCGAGGTCTACGAGCGGCTCGATCAGGCCAAGACCGCGTTGATGGCGTTCCACCAGGCCGCGCGCCTGGCCCAGGCCGCGGGCGAGAGCGACGAGCAGGTGCGCAAGCGCCACGAGAAGGCGATGCGCATGGCCATCGCGCTGGGCGACGACGAGCTCGACAAGGCCGTCGCGCACGGCCACGCGCTCATCTCGGCCACACCGATGGAGTTCGAGACCTACCACCGGTTGGTCGAGATCTACTTGAAGATGAACCGCCGCGACCGCGCGCGGGCCATCGCGCGCACGCTGCGATTCCTCAAGCAGGCCGACGAGGCCGAGATCGAGCTGGCCGAGTCGGGCACCGTGGGCGCGCAGGCCCGCGGCACCATCTCGCGCGAGCTGTGGCGACAGGCGCTGCAACACCCCAACGTCGAGTCGCGGCTGTCGGACGTGTTCGCGATCGTGTGGCCCATGGTCGCCGCGCGCGAGGGCCGGACGCTCGCGCACCACCGCGTGCGTCGTGACGCCCGCACCGACGTGTCGCTGCAGTCGCCGACTGCGATCGCACGCTACCTCGCGCACGCGTGCCAGGTGCTCGACGCACCGGTGCCGGATCTGTACGTGCAGCCCGACGAGCAGGGCGGCTTCAAGGTCGACGCGCTCGCCGACGTCGACGGCGGTCCCAACCGCACCGTGTACCCCAGCATCTTCGCCGGCAAGGACGCGCTGTCCGAGCAGACCGAGATCGGCAACAAGTTCCGCGCCGGTCGCATCATCGCGCGGGCCAAGCCCGAGCACATCTTGTCGGCGGTGCTGTCGTCCGCGACCAGCTTGCGCCACGCGGCGTGGGGCGCCATCGCGGTGACGCAACCCGAGATCGCGGTGCCGCTGGATTGCAAGTCGCAGGCGGCGGCCTACGGCGATGCGTTCGTGAAGTTCCTGCAGGCCTCGCGGCTGGAGACGCTCAAGGCGCTCACGGCCAAGCTCGCCAAGAGCGGGGACGTCGACGCGCGGGCGTGGCTCGCCGGCGTGGCCTACACCGTGACGCGGGCCGGCTTCGCGTTGTCGGACAGCATCGACGTGGCGGCGCAGATCCTCACGCGCGAGGGCGACGAGGGCAGCCCGATCCCGGCGAAGGAACGGATCCGCGACCTCGTGGCCTACAGCGTCAGCGAACCGTACCTGCGGCTGCGCAAGGAGCTGAACTTCGCGCGCTGACCCCCACGCTGCGTCGGATCGGCGATGATGGGGCCGCTCAGGAGGGAGGCCCCGTGGCACATGTGTTCGCGACCGACTCGACGCGGCGACGGCTGCAGGCCGCCGCCGACGCGATCGAGGCCCGCAGCAGCGCCGAGATCGTGATCGCCGTGCGTGCCGCCGCCACCGACATGCGCGCGGCGGCGCTGATCGGCGGCACGGTGTGCTCGTTCCTGGGGCTGCTGTTCTC
The DNA here is from genome assembly GCA_019694555.1 of Nannocystaceae bacterium. Classification (GTDB taxonomy): domain Bacteria; phylum Myxococcota_A; class Polyangia; order Nannocystales; family Nannocystaceae; genus Xiheibacterium. The sequence goes on along the minus strand of JAIBBS010000016.1, from coordinate 56,024 downwards.
GTTGTTCGCACCGCCGGAGATCTCGCTCGAGTTCATCGCGGTGCTGGACGTGGCGTGGTTCGTGCTCGGCGCGCTGGCCGTGGTCGCGTCGCCGGGCCTGGCGCGATTGCTCACCGCCGACGCGCGGCTGACCCGCGCGGTCCAGCAAGCCGCGCGTGCGACCTTCGTCGAGCTCGGCGTGCACACCACGCGCGGTCGCACCGGCGTGCTGGTGTTCATCGCGCTGCGCGAGGCGCAGATCGTCGTGATCGGCGACACCGCGATGGATCGCAGACGCGATCCCGAGATCGCACGGGCCTTCGCCGCGATCGAGGCCGTGCCGCACGAGCTCGGTCTGGGTGAGGAGGCCGTGAGCATGCTCGAGCGCGCGCTGGCGCAGCTGGGCGACGTGCTGCACGAGCGACTGCCGCGCGCCGACGACGACGTCAACGAGCTGGGAGAGCTGGGATGATCCGCGCCAAGCTGACTTCCCTTGTTGCGGTGGGCTTCCTCGGGCTCGTGTTCGTCGCGGACGTTTGGGCGCGACCCGGCGGCGGCCACGGCTTCGGCGGCGGTGGTGGTGGCGGTGGCTTCCACGGCGGCGGCGGTGGCGGTGGTGGCTTTCACGGCGGCGGCTTCAGCTCGCACTCCTCCGGCGGGCACTTCAGCGGCTCCGGCGGCAGTGCCGACGCGGGCGTGGTCCTGCTGCTCGTCGCGCTGATGTTCATCGCGATGATCGGCGTGCCGGTCGTGCTCGCGATCATGAACAAGACCGGCTCCAACTGGAGCACCAGCACGGTCGACACGCTGGCACAACCGCCGGAGCCGGGCCTGTCGAAGACCGAACTGGCGCGCCTGCGCTCGCACGACCCCAACCTCTCGATCGTGCTGCTCGAGGACTTCGTGCACGAGCTGTACGTGCGCGCCCACGAGGCCCGCGCCGACGCGGCCTCGCTCTCGCTGCTCGCGCCGTACATCGACGCCGAACGCCGCAAGGCGCTGCTCGACCGCAAACAAGGTCCGCTGCTCGCCGTGCGCGACATCGTCGTGGGCGCCTCCGATCTGGTGAAGCTGCGCGTGCTGCCCGAGCGCGCGCTGCTGTCGGTCGACTTCATCGCCAACTACACCGAGCTGATCGAACGCGGCGGCCAGTCGTTGCGGTTCTACGTGCGCGAGCGCTGGACGCTGGAGCGGCGCTTGACCGCCAAGAGCCGCCACCCCGACGAGTGGCACGCCTTCAACTGCCCCAAGTGCGGTGGCCCGGTCTCACTCGATCACGAACGCGCGTGCGAGTATTGCAACGCGCCGTTCACCCGCGGCGAGCACGAGTGGTTCGTGGTCGGCATCCGTGTCGACGAGTCCACGCTCATGCCGCCGCAGCTGGGCGGCTACAGCGAGGAGGTCCACGGCGGTCCGACCCGGGTCGATCCATCGTTGCACGAGAACCTCGCGATCCTGCAGCGCGAGGACCCCGCGTTCGACGTCGCCGCGGCCGGTCGCCGGGTCGAGATGATCTACCATCGCCTCAACGCTGCGTGGACCTCGCTCGACTGGGCCGCGGTGCGCCCCTTCACCACCGATCGCTTCTGGCTGTCGCAGACCTACTGGATCGACGCCTACCGCAGCCAAGGCCTTCGCAATCGCATGGACGATGCCAAGGTCACGCGCGTCGAGCTGGTCAAGGCCACGCGCGACGCGTTCTTCTGGGCGCTCACGGTGCGCGTGTTCGCGTCGGCCATCGACACCACCGTGCACGAAGCGTCTGGCCGCCGCGTCGGCGGCAGCGCGACGCCGCGCAAGTACAGCGAGTACTGGACCTTCATCCGCTCGATCGATCGTCACGCCGCCACCATCGTCACGCCGACGTGCCCCGCCTGTGGCGCGGACGCGAAGGTCGGCATGACCGGCAACTGCGACGCGTGCGGCGTGAAGCTGACCGGCGGCGCGTACGACTGGGTGCTCAGCAAGATCGAGCAGGACGAGGTCTACCGCTGACGCGACCGCGGCGTGGCAGCCACCACGCCGCGTCGGTCCGGCCCGCGATCACTTGGGCACGAGGAACTCGCCCGCCGGGCGCTTGCCCACGCGGTCGATGAGACCCAGCACGTTGGGCCGGGTCTCGAGCAGCCGCTTCTCGGGCGTGCCCATCATCGAGACCGCGATCGCGGCGACGAACAGATCCGCGGCGGAGAACGGTCCCGCGAGCCACTCCTGTCCGCGCAGGGCCTGCTCGATCACGTCGAGGCCCTGCTCGGCCTTGGGTACCGCGGCTTCGATGGTGGCCGTGTCGGGCTTGCCGCCCTCGCCCTTGGGGAAGATGTACTGCAACACGATGTTACCGATGCACGCGGGGTAGAGGTAGCTGGTCGCGACGCTGATGTACTCGAGCGCGCGCACGTGGGCCATGCGCTCGGTCGGGAACAGCTTGGTGCCGCCCTCGAAGGTGCTGTCGAGGTAGTACGCGATCGCGATGGTCTCGTAGAGCATCACGTCGCCGTGGCGCATGGCCGGAACCTTGAGGAAGGGATGCAGCGCACGGTGGGAATCAGCGCCGAACTCGACCGGCGTGAGTTCGTGACGGACGCCCTTCTCCGCGGCGCTCATGCGCGCGGTTCGGACGTAGCTGCTGGCGGACACTCCGTAGATGATGACGTCGCTCATGTCGGGCTCACCGGGGTGGTTGGGGTTGGTACGGTACCGCGGACGCCGGGGTTTCAGGCGCGGCCGGGGCCGCGCGTGCGCACGTGCGGGCGTCCCATCGCTTGGACAGCGGCGCCGGCGGCCGTGTGACCGGTGACGCGACGCGACGTTGCGGCAGGCCCCGCGATTGCCGATCCTCGGGCGCAATCCCGCCGTCCGGCCCCGTCCATGGACCAGCCCCACCGCGCGCCCTCCCCCGCCGCCGTCGCCCCCGAGCACGGCATCGCGATCATCGGCACCGGCTTCTCGGGCCTGTGCATGGCGTGGGCGCTGCGACGCGCCGGCCGCGAGGACTTCGTGCTGCTCGAACGCGCGCACGAGGTCGGCGGCACCTGGCGCGACAACCACTACCCCGGGGCGGCGTGCGACGTGCCGTCCCACCTGTACTCGCTGTCGTTCGCGCCCAAGAGCGACTGGTCGCGGGTCTACCCCGCGCAACCAGAGCTCCTGGCATACCTGCGCGAGGTCGCGGATCGCTTCGACCTGCGTCGCTTCATTCGCTTCGGCCACGAGGTGCTCGGTGCCGACTACGACGAGCACGCGCAGCTGTGGCGACTCACCACCGCCGGTGGGCCCATGACGGCGCGAGTGCTGGTGGCCGGCAACGGCCCGCTCGCGGAGCCGCGCGCCGCCGACCTGCCGGGCCTGGCACGCTTCGCCGGCGCGCAGTTCCACAGCGCGACGTGGGACCACGCGGTGCCGCTCGCGGGCAAGCGCGTCGCGGTGATCGGCACCGGCGCATCGGCGGTGCAGTTCGTGCCCGAGATCGTCGACGGCGTGGCGCAGCTCGATCTGTACCAGCGCACGCCCAACTGGATCCTGCCGCGACCCGACCGCGCCTACGGCACGCTCGCGAAGTGGTCGCTGCGCCACGTGCCGGGCCTGCGCACGCTGTACCGCGCCGGCATCTACTGGCGCAACGAGGGCCGCGTGCTGGGCTTCGTGGTCCACCCGGCGCTGATGCGGCTGCCGCAGCGCAAGTGCGAGAAGTTCCTCGCGGCGCAGGTGGCCGATCCGGTGCTGCGCGACAAGCTCACGCCGCGCTACGCGGTCGGGTGCAAGCGCGTGCTGATCTCCAACGACTGGTACGCCGCGCTGCAGCGCCCCAACCTCGAGCTCGTGACCACGCCGATCCGCGAGGTCACCCGCGACGCCATCGTCGACGCCGACGGACGCGTGCGACCGACCGACGTGCTCATCCACGCGACCGGCTTCTACGCCACCGAGAACCCCATCGCCGCGCGGATCCGCGGCCGCGGCGGCGTGAGCCTGGCGCAGACGTGGCAAGACGGCGAGCAGGCCTACCTGGGCACGCTCGTGCACGGCTTTCCCAACCTGATGCTCGTGATCGGCCCCAACACCGGCCTGGGCCACAACTCGATGGTGTTCATGATCGAGACCCAGGTGGCTTACATCGCGCGGCTGCTCGAGCTGATGCAGCGCGAGCGCGCGTCCACGCTCGAGGTGCACGAGCCGGTGCAGCGCGCGTTCAACGAAGCGCTGCAACTCAAGCTGTCCGACTCGGTGTGGGCGACCGGGTGCAAGAGCTGGTATCAGCACCGCAGCGGCAAGATCACCACGCTGTGGCCCGGCTTCACGTTCGACTTCTGGCGTCGCACGCGGGCCTTCGACGAGGGTGACTACGCGCTGCAGCGCCTCAGCGCGCGCGGTGGGTGAACGAGACCCGCGCGCTCGCGGCCGCCATCAACACGCCCGCGCCCTCGGTCGGCAGCTCGCAGTCGACCTCGGCCTCGCGCAGATCGAGCAGCTCGCGACCCAGCGAATGCGCGGCCGCATGCGCGCTGGCCACCGCGACCGAGAGCGCAGCCTCGCCCGCGCGCGCGCGTGCGGCGGTCGCATCGCGCACGCCGTAGACGATGCCCGAGCCCGGCGCCGCGCCGGCCATGATCGCGACGTCGAGCAGCACGCCCGCGGCCTCGGGCGGCATCTGGGCCCGCATCACGCGCTCGAGCACGTAGCCGGTGAGGTGACCCTCGTCGAACTGCGGCGTCAGCGTGCGCTCGTCCTCGCGCACCAGCTCCGGCAACATCGGCTCGGTCTCGCGGATCGAGTCGAGCACGATGCCCAACCGCTGCGCGCTCGCGCTGGTCGCATCGGACACCGTGCGCCCCTCGGTCAGCAGCACGATGCGCAACCACGCGACGTCGGCCGAAACCGGCACGATGGCTTCTCCGCTCGCTCCGATGGTCCCGGGCAGCTCGGACATCGCGGCCAGTCTATCACGGGCGCGCGCTGGCACCCTCGCAGCACCGTGGCGGAGGAGGAGGGATTCGAACCCCCGGTACCCTTGCGAGCACAACGGATTTCAAGTCCGCCGCCATCGACCGCTCGGCCACTCCTCCGGGCCCGGCAGCCTAGCAGCACCTTCGGTCGTGCTACAAGCATCGCAGCTCGCAGCCATGACGACCGCTCACACAGGATCGCAACCGCCGATGCGCGCGCTGGTGTTCGAGCCGGGTCACGGCGTCGCGGTGCGCCCGATTGACGCGCCGCTGCCGGGGCCGGGCGAGGCGCGCGTGGCCGTGACGCTGGCCGGCGTGTGCAACACCGACCTCGAGATCCTGCGCGGGTACATGGGCGCAGACGAGGGCCCGCGCGTGCTCGGGCACGAGCTGGTCGGCCGCGTCGAGCGATGCGACAACCCGGCGTGGATCGGCCGCCGCGTGGTCGGCGAGATCAACGTCGGCTGCGGCAGCTGCGAGGCCTGCGACCGCGGCTCGGCCAACCACTGCGCCACGCGCACGGTGATGGGCATCCGCGGCCGCCAGGGCTGCTTCGCGCAGTCGGTGGTGCTGCCGATCGCGAACCTGCACCGCGTGCCCGACGACGTCCCCGACGAGGCCGCGGTGTTCGTCGAGCCGCTCGCGGCGGCGCTGCAGGTGCTCGAGCAGGTCGAGATCCCCGCGCGCACCGACGTCGCGGTGATCGGCGACGGCAAGCTGGGGCTGCTGGTCGCGATGGTGCTCGCGGATCACGGCGCGGACGTCACGGTGGTGGGCCGACACGCGCGCAAGCTCGCCATCGCCGAGGCGGTCGGCTGTCGCACCTGCGCGCCCGAGGCCGCGCGCGCGCGCGGCTTCGATCGCGTGGTCGAGGCCACCGGTGGACCCGAGGGCTTCGCGCTGGCGCTGCGGCTGCTGCGACCGCGCGGCACGCTGGTGCTCAAGAGCACGTACCACGGCGCGTCGCAGCTCGAGCTCGCGCCGGTGGTGATCGACGAGATCACCGTCGTCGGCTCGCGCTGCGGTCCCTTCGCACGGGCGCTCGCACTGCTGCAGCAGGGCCGCATCGATCCGCGACCGCTGCTGGACGCGCGCTACGACCTGGCCGATGGCGCCGAGGCGCTGGCCCACGCCGCGCGCGACGGCGTGCTCAAGGTCGTGATCGCGCCGCACTGACAGACCGTCAGCGGATGCTGGCGGGCTCTCGTCGCGGAAGCGACCGCACGCGCACAGGTCCGATGACCGGCTCTGCCGGCACCGGGACCGAGCGACGCGACCGACGAAAGCCGGCCCGTCACCGGCTTCGCCGTGCACCTCCGGGGGCGGCGCCGCACCCTGCTAGCATCGTCGCGATGCCCGAGGCGTACGAGTTCGACATCACCGTGATCGGCGCGGGACCCTCGGGGTTCGCCGCGGCCATGCGCGCGTGGGACTTCGGCAAGAAGGTGTGCCTGATCGAGCGCGGCCGCCTGGGCGGCGCCGGCGTGCACAACGGTGCGTTGTCGTCGAAGACGATGTGGGAGCTGTCTCGCGACTATCGCAACGCGACGCGGCGTGATCGCGGCTTCTCGGCCACCGGCGTCACGGTGCACTACGAAGCGGTCTGCGAGGCCGTGCGCATGGCCACCGACGCGAAGGTCGGCCACATGACGCGGCAGCTGCGGGAGCTCGCGGCGCCGCTGCCGGGACACACCGGATCGATCACGCTGGTGCGTGGCCACGCGCGCTTCCTCGATGCGCACACCGTCACGGTCGAAGACCACGAGACCGGCGAGTCGCGGCGCGTGAGCTCGTCGCACTTCGTCATCGCCTCCGGCAGTCGTCCGCGACAGCTGCCCAACATCGAGGTCGACGGCGAGGTCATCCTCAACTCCGATCACATCGAGTCGCTGTCGCGATTCCCCCGCAGCCTGGTGATCCTCGGCGCCGGCGTGGTCGGCTGCGAGTACGCGACCATCTTCGCCAACTTCGGCCAGACCAAGGTCTATCTCATCGACCGCGCCGAGCGCATCCTGCCGTTCGAGGACGTCGACGTCTCGCGGCTGTGCTCGAACAACCTCGAGCGCAAGGGCGTGACGATCCACCACCGCGCGAGCTTGATCTCGATGCGGCGCGTCGACGACGAGGTCGAGTACACCATCGAGCACGCCGGTGGCGGACGCGAGACCATCCGCGTCGATCGAGCGCTGATCTCGGTCGGTCGCGAGCCTGCCGCCAGCGGCCTCGAGCTGGCGGCCGCGGGCGTGCAGCTCAATCCCCAGGGCCAGCTCGTCGTCGACGACACCCAGACCTCGGTGCCGCACATCTACGCCGCCGGCGACGTGACCCTCGACATCGCGCTGGTGAGCATCGGCGAGATCGAGGGCCGCCACGCGGTCGAGCGCATCTGCGGCGCGACCACGCGCACGCTGTCGTACGACAACCTCTCGACCATCATGTTCCTCGACCCCGAGGTCGCCGCCATCGGCATCAACGAGCAGGAGGCGCAGAAGCGCCGCATCCCCTACCGCGTCGCGGTCTACGGCTACGCGTTGGTCAACCGCGCCATCGCCATGCGCGCCACCGACGGCTTCGTCAAGCTGCTGGTCACCGACGACGACGACATGCGCATCCTCGGCGTGCGCGCGCTGGGCGTGCACGCCTCCACCACCATCGAGGGCGTGTCACTGATGATCCACGCCAATCGCTCCGTCCGCGATCTCGCCGAGCTGCTGCATCCCCACCCCGCGGTGACCGAAGGCCTGCAGGACTGCGTGCGCATGCTGCTGGGCACCAGCATCCACAAGCCCGAGGTCTTCCGCAACGAGCTGCGACTGTCGCGGGTGACGTTTTCGGATGCGGGCGAGCCGACGCGCTGATCGAGCGACCGCGTCACGGGCACGCGGCGAGCCCGTCGATCCACGCCTGCACCACCGCACTCGCAGGATCCACCCGCGCGGTCGCGAGCGGCGGCATCTGGCCCGGGCCGCGCTGGCTCAGGCGCTCCCAGATCACCGAGCTGGTCGACTGACCCGGCACGATGCGCGTGTCGCCGTCGACCCACGCGTTGTAGTACTGCGTGTGCACACCGCAGGTGTGCGTGTCCGCGAAGGCGGTGGTCCAGCGCAGATCCATGGTCAGGCCCGCGGGAGTCCAGCCGCCGGGGCGATGGCAGTGGCCGCAGTTGGCGTGCAGCCACGCGCGAGCGCGCTGCTCGAGCGGCGCGGCCTCGTCGCTGGGCTCGGTGATGGCCGCGACGGCATCGGGCAGCGCGGCGGTGAACAGGCCGATGCCGGCGAGCGCCTCGAGCTGATCCGCGGTGACGTGGCCGTAGTCGTGGTCGCGCGCGAGCTGATCGAGGCGCAGGCCCACGACGTTGGACGCGCCCAGGCCGTGGCAGACCTTGCAGTTGCCGCGGCTGGGCCAGTCGTAGTCGAAGCTCTCGATGCTGCCGTGATCGTCGAGCGACAGCGTCTGGGTCTCGCCGTGCTCGAGCAGGGTCGCGTCGGTGCCGGCTTCGTTCCAGCGGTAGGAGTGGAACTGCCAGCCGAACGGCCGGCGCACCATCACGCGGGTCTCGACCGAGCGTCGCGAGCTCGCGTCGCCGACGCTGAACTCGAACGCGAAGTTCTTGAGCACGACGCTGCCGACCGGGAACACCAGCAGGCCGTCGTCGTCGAGGTCGATGGTCTGCTGCGGCGGCACGACGATGAAGCGCGACTTGATCGCGCCGTCGGTCCACAGCGGTGCGTTGAGATCGTACGGCACCACGCCCGCGGCGGGCGTCAGCGCCACGAGATCCTCGAAGCAGCCGCTGTCCGACAGCGACACCGGGAAGCTCGCGGCCGGCTCGGGCACGGTGATGCGCTGGATGCCGTCGGCGCCGACCAGCACCACCGCGCCGCTGCGATCGACCGCGACCGCGCTCGGCAGCGACTCGGTCACGCCGAGGATCTCGTCTTGGATGAGCACCTCGTCGTTGTCGGTGTCGAGCCCGCGCACGCGGCCCGAACAGCGGTCGGCCCACAGCAGCGCCTGATCGAGCTCGGCCGGCGCGCTCGCGAGCACCACGCCCGCGATGCCGCAGTCGCCGTCGACGCTGCGATAGGTCGCGCTGGCCGGCTGCGCGCCGACCTCGCTGCAATCGCCGGCAGGCAGACGACAGCTGTTGCCGTCCATCGAGGGCCAGCCCAGGTTCGCGCCCGGCTCGACGTGGTCGATCTCCTGCTCTTCGATGCCGACGTCGACGCACCAGGGCAGCGGGTCGTCGCCGGCGAAGCGACAGCGCCACGGATCGCGCAGGCCCCGAGCCCACACCAGATCGGCGCTGCCGCCCTGACCCACGAAGGGATTGTCGGGCGGGATCGCGTAGCTGCCGGTGTCGTCGAGCGGCGCGACGTCGAGGCGCAGCAGCTTGCCCTGGCGCTGGGTCGGATCGGTCGCCGCGATCGACACGCCGTCGTCGCGGTCGCCGACGCCGATGTAGAGCAGACCGTCGGGCCCGAACGCGAGCGCTCCGCCGGCGCGCTCGCCGATCGCGTCGGCGAGATCGATCACCACGCGCTCGCTGGCCGGATCGATCAGCTTCGTGGCCGCATCGAGGGTGAAGCGCGACACCACCGAGCGCGGCGGCATCGCGTTGGTCTCGAAGCGCACGTACAGCTGGCCGCTGCTCGCGTGGTCGGGCGCGAGCGCCAGCGCGAGCACCCGGGTCGCACGCGTCGACAGATCGAGCGCGAGCGTGGTGCCGTCGTCGTCGCGCACCGCGATCGACAGGTCGTCGCGCAGCAGCACGTCGCGCGCCGCGTCGGCGTCCGCGGCGAGATCGACCACGCCGGCCTCGCCGTCGTCGACCAACGCGATCGCGGGCAGCAGGCCCGGCGCGTTGCCCTCGAAGGTGCACGCGACCGTGTCGGGGCGCGGCGGCAGCGGATCGCCGCCGGTCTCGTCCGCGGCGCTGGCGCTGCCGCTCTCGCCGGTGCCGCTGCTGCTGCCCTCGGTCTGCTGCGGATCCTCGTCGCGGTGGCACGCGGACAGGGCCGCGAACAGCAGCAACGCCGTGGGGCGGGCGCGGTGCACTGCGGATCAGTGCACCCGCAAGCGCTGCGACGTGCAAGCCCTCGCGCCGCAACCGTGTCCGCAAAGCCTGCGGGCTAGCGCGTCGTCGCCGTCAGCAGCGCCGCGTAGAACGCGACCGCGCGACCCACGTCGGCGACCGCGATGCGCTCGTCGGTGCCGTGCAGACGCTTGCGATCGACGTCGTCGAGCCGGATCGGCAAGAAGCGGTACACGCGATCGGAGATGCCGGCGTAGTGGCGCGCGTCCGTGGCGCCCACGACCAGCGACGGCGACACGAGCGCGTCGGGCCAGGTCCACGCGATCGCGGCGGCGATGTCGTCCCAGCCCTCGCCCGCGTCGGGCGACACCGGCGAGGGATCCCAGCAGTGATCGAGGCAGCGCACCGTGACCGCGTCGTCGTCGATGACGTGCACGGCGTGGTCGATCACGTCCTGCACGGTCTCGCCGGGCAGGATGCGGAAGTTGACCACCGCGCGCGCGTGCGCGGCGAGCACGTTGTCGGCGCTGCCGGCCGCGAAGATCGTCGGCGCGGTGGTGGTGCGCACGATCGCGTTGCTCGCGGGATGACTGGACAGCACCCGCGTGACCGCGGGTCCCAACAACCAGCGGTTGGCCAGGGCCAGGCGTGCGGCGAAGCCCAGCTCGGGCGTGAGACGATCGATCATCGCCGCCGCGGGACCGCGCAGCGACGCCGGCATCGGCGACTCGTCCAGACGCACGACCGCGGCTGCGAGCCGCGCGATCGCACCGCCGCGGGGTGGCATCGACGAGTGTCCACCCTCGGCGACCACGGTGAGCTCGAGACTGGCCGCGCCCTTCTCCGCGATGCCGACCAGCGCGACCGGACGCGTGACACCGGGCAGCACGCCGTCGACCACGGCCCCGCCTTCGTCGAGCACGAAGCGCGGCCGCACCCCGCGATCGCGCAGCGTCGCCGCGATCGCCATCGCACCGCCACGGCCGCCGACCTCCTCGTCGTCGCCCAGCGCCAGCCACACGTCGCACGCGGGCACGTGGCCCGCCTGCAGCAGCGCCTCGATGGCCGCGAGGATGGTGACGACCGCGGTCTTGTCGTCGATGGCACCGCGGCCCCACACGAAGCCGTCCGCGATCGCGCCCGAGAACGGCGGATGCGTCCACTCGCCCAGGGTGTCGGGCTCGACCGGCACGACGTCGAGGTGCGCGGTGAGCAGGATCGGCGGCGCGCTCGCGTCGCGACCGGCCCAGCGCAGCAGCAGCGCGTGCTCGCCGATGCGCTCGCGCGACAGCGTCTGCTGCACGCGAGGGACGTCGGCCAACAGCGTGGCATGCAGCTGCTCGAACGCCGCCGCCTCGCCGCCGGTGCGCCGCGAGACCGTGGGCACCGCGACCGCATGCGACAGCGCCTGCGCGACCGCGGCCTCGTCGAAGCGCGGCAGCGCGGGCGCGGGCCCGGGCGCGAACGTCGGCGGCGACACGGTCGCCGCACGCACCACGCACACCGCCGACAACGCCGCGAGGCCGAGGCCGGCCCACTTCAGCGCGCGCATCACGGTGCGTCGGCGGCCCACGGGGCCGCGAGCATACCGCGACGCAGTGCCGACGCGTCGCTCAGGCCGCCTTGCGCAGCGCGCCCAGGCCATCGAGCGCGTCGGACAGCCGCACCATCACGTCGCCGATGCGCGAGCGGCCCTGGGTCACGTTGTCGACCCAGCCTCGCATGATGCGGTAGGTCGGATGCCGCGCGATGTCGCCGTTGCGCTCGCCCAGCTCGACGTAGCGCCGCATCGCCTTGGCGGCCTCGTCGAGATCGAGGCCCATGGCCTCGAGGTTGACGCGTGTGCGCGCGAGCATCGGCATGTAGCCGAAGAACATCGCGTACAGCCCGCTGGGAGTCACGAAGCTCTTGACCAGATCCATCGCGTTGCGCGCCGGCGTCTGCTCGCGGCCGTAGTGCTCGAGCATGTGGAAGTCCATCGCGAGGTGGCGCGCCTCGTCGGCGTTGATGCCGTCGAAGGCGCGTTGGCACAGCGGATCCTCGACCACGCGCACGAGGTACTTCACCAACGCGCCATCGAGCACCAGCTCGGTCATCGGGATGATCGCGCTGAACACCGACGGGTGCACGCGCGCCGCGTAGCGCTCGAGCGTGTCGATCAACCGCCGCACCGAGCTGTTGGGCTCGGGCCGTTGCCGCCTGCCCAAGATGCCCCAGCGCACCATCAAGCGCCGCTCGGCCTCGGCGTGGCGCGCCTCGTCCTTGGCGAACGACGAGAAGATCGCCCGCCGCGTCGGGTCGACCTCGTTGCCCGCCATCGCCTCGAACACGATCGCGGCCGTCGACTCGATCCAGAACAGGTCCCCCAGAAAGCCCGCGAGCCGCCCCGCCTGCGCCTCGCTCACCGCGTCCGCGCCGGGGGCGTCCCAGTCGAGGTCATCCGCATCCCACTGCAATCGTTCACATTTCTCGAGCAGTCGCGGAAGGTCGAGCATCGGTTCACCCCTGCACCATCGAACGTTACATGATTTGGTGTAGAGTTTCAAGGCGTGCCCGCGACGGCCCCGAGCAGTCCCTCGAGCGAGGGCATGACCATCGATGCGCTGGCCCAGGCCGCGGGCACCACGAGTCGCAACGTCCGCGCGCTGCAGACCCGCGGACTGCTGCCGCCGCCGACGGTGATCGGTCGCGTCGGCTACTACGGCAACGCGCACCTCGAGCGCTTGCAGCTGATCGCGCGGCTGCAAGAGCGCGGCTACTCGCTCGCGGCGATCGTCGATCTGTTCCGCGCCTGGGACGCCGAGCGCAGCGTCGGTGAGCTGTTGGGCTTCGAGCGCGATCTGTCGCCGCCACAGGAGGTGCCGATCGAGGTCTCGCTGCCCGAGCTTGTCGCGCGCTTCGGCGGTCTCGACGAGGGCTCGATCGCGCGGGCGATCGCGCTCGAGCTCGTGATCCCGATCCCGCGCACGCCCGACGATCCCGCGGACGCGCCGCCGCGCGTGCGCGTGCCCAGCCCGCGCCTGCTCGACGTCGGTCGCGCGTTGATGGAGGTCGGGATCCCGCTGTCGGCCGCGCTCGATCGGCTCGAGCGGCTGCGCGCGGTCACGGCGGTGATGGCACAGGATCTGGTCGCGATGTTCGCCGAGCACATCGTGCAGCCGTGGGCTGCCGCGGGCGAGCCGCTTTCGTCGCTGCCCGAGCTGGTCGATCGCATCCGTCGCACCAAGCCGCTGCCGTTGGCCGCGGTCGAGGCGTTGCTGCGTCAGGCGATCGAACGCGAGGTCGAGCGCGTGATGGGCTCGATCGTGCCGCGCCACGAACCCGGCGCGTGAGCGCCGGGCCGTGCCCGCGCGACGCGATCAGAAGCGGTTGGAGCTGCCGCCGGTGAACTCGTCGAGTGCCGGTGGCGGCGGCTGCAGCGGCGCGCGCTTGACCAGGTTGTCGGTGATCCAGAAGATGTGACTCGCGTTGGCCGCGACGCCGCGCAGCGAACCGCGCTGGCGATCGGCCACCAGCATCGGCTCGCCGCCGTAGCTCTGGAACACGTCCGCGCCCCAGGTCGTGTACACCAGCGCGCTGCCCTGCTGCCACACCGCTCGCACCGCGCTGGTCGGCAGGGTGTAGCGCTCCGTGGGCGCGCTGCCATCGAGCGGCGCACGCATGATCGCGCGGCCCTGCATGTAGTAGACGCCGTCGGTGCTGGGCGAGGCGAAGCGCGGATCGATCTTGGGATCCTTGCTCAACACCTCCGACAAGTTCACGTACAGCGACGTGCGCGTGAGCTCGTGGCTGCCGGCGGCGAAGTAGACCAGGCCGTTGGCGTCGAGACCGAAGCCAGCGCCGAAGCCGTCGGTCTTGGCGATGGTCTTGATCTCGCCGCCACCGTTGCCGCTGGTCCAGCGGATCTCGCCGGTGTGACGCTCGAGCCAGTACACGCGACCGCCGAAGTAGCGCAGGTTCGCCGGACAGGTCAGACCCGTGACGACCGCGCCGTCGAGGCGCTGGATCGATCCGTCGGCCTTGCCGCGACACTGCGCGTCGTCGTTGCCGGCGCCCGCGTCGAGCCAGTAGACCATCGGCGCGCCGGCGTGATCGCGATCGATCGCCATCTCGGTCGGATTCGTGAAGCCCTTGGCGACGATCACGGTGCGACCGCCCGCAACCGGTGCCTTGCGCACGCTGCCGTCGCCGTTGGTCCAGAACACGAACTCGTCGCCCGCGACCACGCCGCGCGGTTGCTGGCGCCGCGCCACGGTGTCGCCCAGCAGCGGATCCTGCACCGCGGTGAGCTGCGTGCCCGGATCGCCGGCCGCGTCGGCACGGCCGATCGCGAGCGCGGATGCGATCGCGGCGGTTGCGAGCGCGCCCGACAGACGAGCGCGCCGGCGCGCGCGTCGGACACGTTGGGCCTGGGGAACCAAGGAGCTCTGCGAAAACATGGTGTCGCTGCCTCGCGGCCGGACCACGGCCGACGCGAGCACCACTTTCAAGCGGCTTGCCAAGCGCGTTTGCCCGCGGGCACGCGCCGCCGCAACGCGATGCTGCGTCCAACACCCGCGATCGTGTCGACTCGTGTCGTCCGCTGTGTCGGGTCCGACCGCGAATTGCCGATCGCGCGCGGCACCTCCGGGTACCATCACCCTCGATGAGCGCGGACGATGCCGTCGCGGCCGCGATGGCGGCCGGGCGGCCCGACGAGGCCGCGGTCGCTGCCGCGCTGCGGGCGGTACAGGCCCGGTTGTTCCCGACCGTGCCGCAACGCGTGGGGCGCTATCTGCTGCTCGACGAGCTCGGCCGCGGGGGCATGGGCGTGGTGTTCCGTGGCTACGATCCCGAGCTCGATCGCCGCGTCGCGGTGAAGCTGGTCCCCGACCACGGCGACGCCGCCGCGCTCAAGCGCGAGGCCCAGGCGCTGGCGCGGCTGTCCCATCGCAACGTCGTGCCGGTGCACGACGTCGGCGACACCGGCGGCGCGCATGCCGGTGTGTACATCGTGATGGAGCTGATCGAGGGCGTCACGCTCGATCGCTGGCTCGGCAGCGAGACGCGTGGGCTGGCCGAGATCACGGCGATGTTCATCAAGGCCGCGCGCGGGCTCGCAGCGGCGCACGCCGCCGGTGTGATCCATCGCGACTTCAAGCCCAGCAACGTCGTCGTCGACGCCGAGGGCGAGCCGCGCGTGCTCGACTTCGGCATTGCGGCGCTGGGCGAGGCCGAGCACCGCGACCACTCCTCGGTGCGCGGCACGCTGCCGTTCATGTCGCCCGAGCTGATGCGCGGCGAGCCCGTCGACGCCCGCAGCGACCAGTACGCGCTGGCGGTCGCGATGTACCGTGCCGTCGGCGGCGTGTTCCCGTTTCCCGCGGAGCAGGCCGATGACTCGCTGGCGCTCAAGCTCCGCGGCGCGCTCACGCCGATGACGCGGCCCTGCCCCGCGCCGCTGCAGGCAGCGCTCGCACGCGCGTTGCGAGCCGACCCGGCCGAGCGCTTCGCATCGCTGCACGACTGGATCGCCGCGGTCGGCACCGCGACCGCGCGTCGGCCGGGACGCTGGATCGCAGCGACGGCGGTCACGATCACGGTCGCGACGGCGATCGCCGTGGACGCACGCCACGACGCGCGACGCCGGGCCTGCCGCGAGGACCCGAGCGCCGCCGCGTGGGACGACGACACGCGCGCGCGCCTGCGCGACGAGCTGGTCGCGCGCCACGGCGACACCGGCGCGCGCGCGTTCGCGGCGGTCGACGCGGATCTCGTGGGCGTGCGCGACGGCATCGTCGAGGCCCGCGCGTCGCTGTGCGAGGCGCAGATCGACGGTGCCGTCGAGGCCGCGATCGCGAGCCAACGCGAGCGCTGCCTCGACGGCGTCGCGACCGAGCTCGCCGCGTTCGCGGCCGTGATCGCCGCCGCACCGACGCTGCACGTCACCGGCGAGCTCTTGGTGCTGCCCGATGCCCACAGCTGCGAGCACCCCCTGCAGGACGCGACCGCGGACGAGGCGCTCACGAGCCTCGTGCAGAGCTTCGGCGCGGTCGAGGCGTTGCTGCGACTGGGCCGCCTCGCCGACGCCGAGGCGCGACTGCAGGAGCAGCAGGCGAACCTCGCCCGCGCCGCGCCGGGCCTGCGCGTGCGCGCGCTGCTGCTGCAGGCCAAGCTGTGGCGTCACCGCGGCGACCGTGAGCACGCGACCGAGCTCGCGTTCGCGGCGCTGCGGCTCGCGGAGCAGGAATCGCTGCCCACGCTGGCGACCCACGCGATGTTGCGACTGGTCGACGCGCTCGGCGCGGGCGCGGCCACCGACCCCTCGCGCCGTGCGGACGCCGAGCGCTGGCTCGCGCTCGCGCAGCAGCGGCTGGATCATGGCGACGCGCCGATGTGGCTGGTCGACTTCGCGGCAGCCGAGCGAGTCGATCTGCTGCGCACGCGCGTCGGCCCCGAGGCCATCGCCGCCGCGCGCGAGCTGCTGGCGCTGCGCAGCGCCAGGCTGGGCGATCACCACCTCGCGACCGCGACCGCGCACGACGGGCTCGGCGCGGCGCTGACCGAGGCGGGTCAGCTCGACGAGGGCGGCGCGGAGCTGTCGCTCGCGCTGGCGATGCGCAGTGAACAGCTCGGCGCGGAGCATCCCTCGGTCGCGCGTTCGCTCAACAACGTCGCGATGAACGCGGTGCTCGCGGGTCGACCGGCGGTCGCGATCGAGCGGCTGACCCGCGCGCTCGCGATCGACGAGGCCACCGGCGAGGTCGGCTCGCCGTACTGGCTGCGCCGCGCGCTCAACCGCGTCGACGCGGCGGTCGGCAGCCACCTCGGCGATCCGATCGCGTGGGCGCGCGAGGCCCTGGACGAGCTCGCGGGCGAGCACTGCGACCACAGCGAGTGCGCCTCGCTGCACCTGCTGCTGGCGCGGGCGCTGCTCGAGCAGGATGCGGCCGCCTTGGCGCTGGAGGAGCTCGGCGCCGCGCTCGCGATCCTCGAGGACGTCCCCGCCCACGAGTCCCTGCGTCGCGACGTCGATGCGCAGGTCACCGCCGCGAGCCACCCGGGTGCGCCGCGTCGCGACGCGGAGCGCTGATACACTGTCCCGCCGGGGATGACCGACGCGGTCGACGAGATCGCTCTGTTGCAGGCGTGGCGCGACGGCGACGCGCGGGCCGGCAGCGCCCTGGTCGCGTCGCTGTTCCCGCTGGTGTTCCGCTTCTTCGCGAGCAAGCTCGACCGCGCCGCCGAGGACCTCGCGCAGCAGACCTTCGAGACCTGCGTCGGCTCGCGCGAGCGCATCCCCGCACACGCGGGCCTGCGCGCGTGGGTCATCTCGGTCGCGCGACACCACCTGCTGCACGAGCTGCGCAGACGCGCGCGCCACGAGCTGCGCTTCGATCCGCTCGAGACCACCGTCGCAGGGCTGCTGGGCTCACCCAGCGCCGCGGTCGCGGTCCACGAGCACCAGCAGCGCGTGATGCAGGCGCTGCGCACGTTGCCGATCGATTTCCAGGCCGCACTCGAGCTGTACTACTGGGAGGACATGGACGTGGCACAGATCGCCTTCGCGCTCGGTGTCGAGCCCGGCACCGTGCGCAGCCGCCTGTTCCGTGGTCGTCGCCAGCTCGCACGCGCGCTCGCGCTGCCCGAGGACGACGACGACCAGACCGAGGCCAGCCTGCGGGCCGGGCGCAGCGATCGCACGTCGATCTGATCCTCGGCGGGAGCGGATCGACGGCGCGCGGGAACTGCTCGGGGGTCATGCCTCGACTCATCCGTCTGCAGCCGCTCGCGTGCATCGTCGCCAACCTCGCGTGTGGCGTCGGGACCTCTGGCACCGCAGGGTTGTCGGGGGCAGAAGACACCGGCGAGGCCAGCACGAGCGTGGCATCGAGCGCGACCGCCCTCGCCGACACCGGCGGCGGCGCCGACTCGAGCGGCAACGGCAACGCGCTGTTCGACGTCGCCGGTGCCGAGGGTGGCAACCCGGGCGATGCCTGCGCCGTGGGCGACGACATGAACGGCATCGGGGGCTGCGAGCTGAGCGCGCCGCCCGATGCGTTCGAGCCCGACGTGCAGTGGACCTGGATGGGCGACTCGGGCGACTCGCTCGCGTACGTCATGCCGCTGGTCGCGAACCTCACCGACGACAACGGCGACGGTCGCATCGACGTGTGCGACGTGCCCGACGTCGTCGTGATCGCGTCGGCGACGCTCGAGTCGCCGGGCCACATCTACGTGCTCGACGGCGCCACCGGCTCCCTGCACGTGCGGTTCGAGACGCCGGTGGCCAACCGCGTGACGCCGGCGTTGGGCGACATCGATGGCGACGGCATGGTCGAGATCGTTGCCGCCGAGCACGGCACCGAGGGCCACCTGCTCGCGTTCGAACACACCGGCGAGCTGGCCTGGACCAGCGATCTGACCGCGCGCTACCAGACCGGCGAGGAGTCGGTCGCGCTCGGCGATGTCGACAACGATGGCGACGTCGAGATCTCGTTCGGCGACACGATGTTCGATCACACCGGCCATCGGCTGTGGGACCTGGGCATCAACATGTGGTCCAAGACCGCCGTGCTCGCGGATCTCGACGACGACGACGACCTCGAGGTCGTCATCGACCATCGCGTCGTGCACCACGACGGCACGCCGATGTGGGAAGGCCCCGCGGACCTGGTCGACAGCGCATGGATGGGCTATCCGCAGGTCGCCGATCTCGACGACGACCCGGAGCCCGAGGTGCTGTTCACCTGCTACTACGGCATCACGATGTTCGAGCACGATGGCACCGTGAAGTGGCACTCGCTGCGTCCCACCGGCGATCAGCCCACGTCGAGCACCTGGCGACGCCCCGCGACCATCCACGACTTCGACGGCGACGGCGAGGCCGAGTTCGCGATGAGCTCCAACCAGCACTACAGCGTGTTCGAGGCCGATGGCACCGTGCTGTGGTCGGCGGCCGTGCTCGACGCCAGCGGCGTCGCGGCCGGCACCGCGTTCGACTTCCTCGGCGATGGTACCGCCGAGGCGATGTACGCCGACGAGGTCTCGAACATGGTGTTCGGCGCCGGCGGCGAGGTGCTGCTGCAGACACCGCGGACCAGCCGCACCGCGATCGAGTACCCGGTGGTCGCGGACATCGACAACGACGGCTCGGCCGAGATCGTCGTGGTCTCGAGCGACTCGTTCTACGGCGACGAGCTCAGCCCCACGGTGCAGGTCATCCGCGACGTGGAGGACCGGTGGATCCAGGCCCGTCGCATCTGGAATCAGCACACCTACCACGTCACGAACGTGCGCGAGGACGGCACGATCCCGCAGGTCGAACCGCACCACTGGGAGCTGCTCAACACCTTCCGCACCAACGCGCAGATCGAAGACGGCGGGCTGTGCATGCCCGAGCCCGCGGGCTGACGCGCCGACACCGTGGGCGCGACGCGTCGCCGCCGCGCCGCGGTCTGCGACACGCAGCGGCCCGGTCGCGTGGCCTCGTCGCGCGACCATTGCTGCGCGCCACCGGACCGGCGAGCCTGGCTCGCATGTCGACCGCGACCGCGCCGCTCGAGTTGTACCGCCACCGCCTCTCTGGCCACAGCCACCGCGTCGAGCTGATGGCGTCGCTGCTGGGCGTGCCGCTGCAGTGCATCGACGTCGATCTGCGCGCGCGCGAACAGAAGCAACCGGCGTTCCTCGCGATGAACGCGTTCGGTCAGGTGCCGGTGCTGCGCGACGGCGAGGTCGTGCTCGCCGACTCCAACGCGATCCTGGTCTACCTGGTGCTGCGACAGGGCGCGCGCAGCTGGTTGCCGCAAGAGCCGGCCGCGGCCGCGCAGGTGCAGCGGTGGCTGTCGGTCGCCGCGGGTCCGCTCGCGGCCGGACCGGCCGCCGCGCGACGCAGCCGCGTGTTCGGTGGCGCCGCACCCTCGCCCGAGCTGCTCGCGCAGGCCCGCGCCCTGCTCGCGGTGTTCGAGACCCACCTGGGCAGCAACGCGTTTCTCGCCGCGTCGCACCCGACGATCGCCGACATCGCGAACTACACCTACGTCGCGCACGCGCCCGAGGGGGATCTCGATCTCGCCGAGCTGCCCGCGACCACCGCGTGGCTGCAGCGCATCGAGGCGCTGCCGGGCTTCGTGCCGATGGCCGCCGGCGCAGTGGGCCTGCGCGCGTGAGCGCCCCGTCGCGCGCGGCCGTCATGGCGTCGCCGCGGGCGCCTCGACCGCACATCGATGCGACACGCGGGTGTCGACCTTGTCGAGCCGCACCGTGGTCGTGCCGGTGAAACCACCCTGCTCCGCGAACAGGTTCGCCGGCACGTCGCTGCCGTGCAGCTGATACAGCACGTGCACACCGCCGCGCTTGCCGGCGGCGAGATCGACGGTGACGCCGCCGGACTCCATCCCGCCGGGCAAGTAGCTGGCGCCCACGCGATACGGGGTCAGCTCGGCGCCGTCGGACACCGGCTTGGTGCCGTGGGCTTTGCGGGGGTCGAGCGAGAAGAAGCCGTTGCTGCCCTCGAGCGCCTCGGCGATCCACTCGCAACGGATCACCGCCGGCGTCGCTGCGGGCGGGCCCGCGGTCTCACCCGCGCTGCACGAGTACTGCAGTTCGCTGCCCGATCGCGGGTGCTCGAGGTAGTGCAGCCCCGTGAAGCCATGCCCGCCCGCGGGCAGGTTCGCGGGGAACGGCTGCGCGCCGAAGTCGTAGACGTCGTCGACCGACATCGCGCCGGCATCGAACGCGAGCACCAGGCGACCACCGCCGGCGGCGGAGTCGTCGAGACCGACGCGCACCCGGAAGTCGCCGCGCTCGAACGTGCGCTCGTCCCCGGGCGCCGCGAGGCGCACGGCGAGCTGGTCGCGCGGCGCGAAGCCCTCCGACACGCTCGGCCGCCAGAAGAACTGGCACGTGATCGCATCGACGTCACCCGCTGGCTGCGCCTGCTCGGCCGCGACCGGGGCCGCCACCACGCGCTGCACACCGGCGTCGGGATCGATGGCGAGTCCACGCCGGCGCCCCTCGGACTCGGGATCCGCGGCCGAGGTGCACGCGCAGCACAGGGACGACGACAACACGCAGCGGGCGACGATGGGCTTCATATCCGCCGCAACGAAGCCCACGCGATGCGACTTTCAGCGCCTGGGATGGCTCGCGGCGGCGCATCGGGCCGTACGATTTCCGTGCGACGACCTCGCGGTCGCGGCGTCAGTCCGTGCGCGCGAGCACCTGCACGCCGGTGCCATCGCTGATCGCGATGTCGTTGCGCCCGTCGCCGGTGAAGTCACCGACCGCGAGACGGGTGACCTCGAGCTCGGTCTGCATCGTCGAGACGCAGCTGAACAGATCGAGGCCGGGTTCGTTGCTGCCCCAGCCGATCGCCAGCTGTTGATCGCCATCCGCACCGACGACGTCGGGGTCACCATCGCCGTCGAGGTCACCGGTCGCGAGCACGGACACGCCGGCGGGCCACCACGTCGTCGCCGCTCCGGCGCTTGCGAGCACCGGGCTGCGCATCACGGTGACGAAGCTGGTGCCGTTGACGGCGTCGAACATCGCGACGTCGTCCTCGCCGGACTGGTCGAAGTCGCCGACCGCGAGCACCCGCAGGCTGATGAGCGCGGGTGTCGGCACGTCGATCGGATGCTCGAGGTCGCCGGCGACCAGCACGTCGAGCCGCTGGCCCTGCATCAGCACGTCTTCGTCGAGATCGCCGTCGAGCGAGCCGCGCGCCAGCGACGACAGCGGCTCGCCCACCATCTGCGCGTCGAGCCACCCGCCGGGCCCCTCGTTGCGGAACACGACCGTGTCGGTCACGCCGCTGCTCGCGAACACGTCGGGGAAACCGTCGGCCTCGCTGTCGGCGATCGCCACCAGGTTCGCCATCCGCATCTGCCCCAGCTCGCTGGGCAGCCACGAGCCCTGTTGCAGCACGATGCGCACGCGACCGTCGTTGGTCGCCATCGCGAGGTCCTCGTCGCCGTCGGCATCCAGGTCGCCGACCGCCATGGCCTCCGCGATCGCGTCTTCGTCGATGGTGGTGATGGTTCCGTCGACGCGGACCAGCTGCGTGCCTGCGCCGCCGACCAGCAAGCCGCGATCCGCGGCACCGACGTCGATGAACGCCAGCGAGCGCACGCCCACCGCCTCGATCGGGATCGAGAGCGCGAACGGCACGCCGTCGCACGACGACTCCGGCTCGACCTGCGTGCACACGCCGTACTGGCACACGTCGCCGGAATCGCACTCGTACGCGCTGTAGCAGTCATAGCCGCAGCCGAACTCGGCACCGCCGTCGGCACACACCTCGTAGTCGCACATGCCGTCGATGCAGGAGTAGCCCGGCGGGCAATCCTGCGGCCCTTCGCACTCCACCGACGACGTCGTGCCGGTACTCGCACTCGTCGACGGCGAGGTCGCGCTGCCGCTGTGACTGTCGCCGTCGGTGGTGCCGGTCTCGCCAGCGGTGCCGTCGTCGGCCGAGCCACCGCCGCCGCCACCGACCACGACGGGTCCGCACGCCGCGAGCAACATGGCCGGCACGCCAAGGTTCCACACCGACGGGTCCAACCGACCGACCACCATCATTTCCAGCATAGCGCCTCCGCCGGCGGTGCGCCCGGCGCCGCGCAACCACGCCATGGGAAACGGCGGCCGCCCTGCGTCGGGCCGAGTCCAGGAGCTCCTGCGCGCGCGACTCAGAACAATCCCAGCTGCCCCGGCCGCACGAACGTGCTCGCACCGCCGTCGTAGCGCTCGCCGTCCTCGAAGCCCAGCCGTCGGCGATGCAGCTCGAAGAGTTGCTCGATCGCCGCCCAGCGCGGGCCCTCGCCGCGCATGCGCTCGCCGAAGCCGCCGCGGTACAGCGCGCCGTCGCGGACGTCTCGCACCGCCGACAGCACGTGCTCGGCCCGCAGCGGCAACGCCTCGCGCAGGCGCTCGACGAACACCGGACGCACGTTGGCAGGCAGGCGCAGCATGATCATGAACGCCACCGACGCACCGGCCTCGCGCGCACGCTCGAGCACGTCGGGGATCGCCGAGTCGTTGAGCCCGGGGATGATCGGCGACAGGCTGACGCCCGTGCGGATGCCGGCCTCCGACAGCACCCGCAACGCCGCGAGCCGACGCGACACCGACGCGGCGTAGGGCTCGAGCGCGCGCGCATGGGTCTCGTCCACGAACGGCAGGCTGACGTAGACGGTGCAGCGAGCCTCGCGCGAGAGCGCCGCCAGCAGATCGACGTCGCGCTCGACCAACGCGCCCTTGGTGATGACGCCGACGGGGTTCTTGAAGCGCAGGCACACCTCGAGCATGCGACGCGTCAGGCCATAGCTGGCCTCGAGCGGCTGGTAGCAATCGGTCACGCCCGAGAACGCGATCATCTCGCCGCGCCACGACGGCGACATCATCCGTGCGTGCAGCAGCTCGGGTGCGTTGCGCTTGACCACGATGCGGCGCTCGAAGTCGGTGCCCGCACCGAAGCCCAGCTGCTCGTGGGTCGGCCGCGCGTAGCAATACGCGCAGCCGTGGAAGCAGCCGCGGTAGGGATTGACGCTGTAGCGGAACGGGACGTCGGGGCTGTCGTTGTCGACGACGATCGAGCGCGCGTCTTCCTCGTAGACCGCCAGGGTCGACGGCGGCGCCGGGCCGAGCCACTGCACGTGCGTCGACTCCCAGGGATTGGGCGGATTCGCGACCGGGCGCGGCACCAGCCGCTATGCTATCCCGTGCGGGTTCCCGTGCAACGAACCAGGTCCAGCGACGAGCGTGATGCGGTCGCACGCCGGCTGCCGTGGCTGGCGCTGCTGCTCGCGACCGGCGGCTGTGCCGGCGAGCTCGCAGTGTTCGCCGCGCTCGCGTTCAGCATGACGCTGGGCGCGTGGCTGCTGGGCCGCGACCGCATGCGTCGCAGCCTCTACGAGGCCGAGCACATGCGGCTGGCGATCGCAGCAGGCCAGCACCGCGAGCTCGAGGACGACCTGCGCAAGCAGCTCGCGCTGGTCGAGGCCGGTGAAGCCGTGAGCGCCGAGCGCGAGTGGCTCGCGCGCGCGCAGCTGGGCGGCTTGCTCGTCGCGGAGTGGCGACTCGACGAGGCGCGCGAGATCTACGGCACCGAGCACGATCCGCGCTCGCCCCACCTCGCTGCGCTCGCGGCCTTCGGTCGCCACGAGCTCTCGGTGCTGACGGAAGACCCCGACGAGCAGCGCCTGCAGATGATCCGCGACGATCGCGACACCTGCCTGCAGCACGTGCCCGCGCCGTTTCGCAGCGACGTCGAGCGCGCATGGCAGGCCGTCGAAGGCCTGTGCCTGGTGCGGATGGGCCGCGCGCGCGAGGCCCTGCCGCTGCTCGAGGCCGGCACCACCGCGCTCGAGTACAGCCCGGCGCTGGTCGTGTACCTGTTCCATCTCGCGCAGGCCTACGAGCACTGCGGCGAGCGCCAGCTGGCACAGTCGCGCTACGAGCAGGCGATGCACGCGTTCCCCGGCACGCGTCTGGCGAGCGACGCGCGCGCGCGGGCGCTGGCGTTGGGGCCCGGCCCCGGCAGCTTCCGCAACATGCTGCCCGAGGCGCCGATCCAGAGCCCCAATCCGTCGACGGCGCTCGCGACGGTCGCGCCCAGCGGCAAGCCCACGCGCGAGCACGACTGATCGCGCTGCGTGCGAGGTGTGCACGCGCGTGCACGACGACCGTGCTCGTCGTCGCCGCGAACGAAAGCCCGTCGACGAAGCCGTGAGCGCCGTCACGGCTCGCCGTGCGCGCGCTGCGGCCACACCGAGAACTGCGGTGCGCTGTTGTTTCCCTGCTATCGTCCTGTGACCTTGGCCGCCTCGGGCTCGCCCCGCTCCGCACTCGGCATCGTGCTCCGCACGGTGACCCACGGAGCTGCCTACGCGCGACATCTGGTGCGCGGCAATCATGTCCGCAGCGATCTGACGTGGAGCCGCCCGGGCACGCCGCCGGTGCTGCTGGCCCACGGATTCCTCGGCACGCGCGGCACGATGATGCCGCTGGCCAAGCGCTTCGCCGACGACGGCCGCGCGACGTTCACGTATCACCACGGCACGTTCCAGCTGCGATCGCTGCGAGCCAGCGCGCAGGAGCTGGTCGAGCACATCGATCGCCTGCAGCAGACCCTGGGTGTCGAGCAATTCGACGTGGTGGGCTTCAGCATGGGCGGCCTGGTCGCGCTGCATGCGGTGAAGTTCCTGCAGGCCCACCGCGCGATCCGACGGCTCGCTCTGCTGGGCGCACCCACCGATGGCACCTGGGCCGGGCTCGTGGGCGTCGCGACCGTGGGCCTGGTCAGTCCGAGCGTGTGGCAGTGCCTGCCCAGCAGCGACTTCATCGCCGACCTGCGCGCGGGCACGCTGCCGCCGGGCCTGCGCGTGCGGCAGATCCACGGCCTGCACGACGCGCTGTGTCCGTTGCCGCGGCCGCTGACCGGCGTGGACCCGCAGCGCGACTTCATCGTGCTGCCGGGCGGCCACTCGTCGCTGGTGATGAGCCACCCGTTCTATCGCGAGCTCAAGAGCTTCTTCGACGCACCCGACGACGCCGAGCAACCGGTCGCGGCCGCCGAGTAGCACGGCCGTGGACGAGACGCCGCGCGTCTCTCAGTACGTGACGACGCCCTTTTGCTTGAGCGCGATCAGCTGCTTGGTCAGCGTGATGTCGTCGACCGTGCTGCTGTCGATGACCTCCCACCAACCGCCGGCCTCGATGATGTCCTGCACGAGGTCGAGCTCGGTCTGCGACAGCGTCTTCCACCGCACCGGGCACGGCCGCGCGATGGTCACGCTCTGGCCATAGCTCGGCAGCGACGACTTCTTCGCCAGGTTGGCGAGCTCGTCCTGCTGCCGCGCGGCCTCCATGAGCATGTGTTCGAGCGAGAGGTTGATCTCGATCGGCGGGTTCTCGATCGGCGTGTTCTCGAGCTCGAACATGCCGCGATCCCAGTTGAGCATGCGCAGCAGCGCCTTCTCGGGATGCAGCAGGCGATTGCCGACGATGTCGGCGTAGTAGACCCGGCCCTCGCGCAGGTGCAGCGCGCCCACCCGCCCGCGACCGACGTCGCGGACCTTGAGGCAGCCGGTCTTGCGGCTGGTCGCGAGCCACTGCAGCACGTCCATCAGCGGGATGTCTTCGATGCTGCCGGTCATCGAGCGACCGGCCGCGTCGTTGGGCCGACGCCGGCGTTGCTCGCCCGCGCGACGCGTGCCGACCTCGCCGGCATCCTTGAGCTCGACGCGCGCGAGGCTCGAGCCGATCGCGACGCGATCGCCCTCGCGCAGGCAGTGGTGCAGCACGCGTTCGCCGTTGACGAGCGTGCCGTTGCGCGAGCCGAGATCGCGGATCCATACGCGACCACGCGCGCCGTGGAAGCGCGCGTGCTTGCGACTGACCGCATCGTCGGAGAGCACGAGATCGGCCTCGGTGCTGCGGCCCGCGATCACGGCCTTGTTCGCTTCGAGCGCGAACTCCTGGCCCTGGTACTTGCCGCGCACGAAGTGGAGAACGTAGACCGGCGCCGCTGGAGCCATGGGTGCGACCGCAGCCGCCAGGATCGCCGCGGCGGCGCGGCCGCGTCAAGGCCGGCGGCGGCGAGCGCGGGCGCGCGGCGGGGTCGCGCTCGGAGCCCAGGCGGGTCCTAAGTCGGTTCTTAGCCCGTCGCGGCCGCGGTTCGGGCGAGCGCGGACGCACGTCCGTGGCCGCGAACGAGCCATTTTGGCGCGCGCCGTCGGCCGGATCACGGCCCCATGCGACGCTCGGGCGAATCCACGTTGCGACCCTCGCGTCCGGGGTTCACAAGATCGTTACGAGGCCAGCGCGAACGGTTTCCGCTCGCGTCCTCGCAGAGGCTGGTGCCCGATGCCGCTCGACTCGACCGCTCGCCCTGGTGTCCCGACCCGAAGCGCACTGCGCCGCGCGAGCGTGCTGCTCGCACTCGCGAGCGCGCTGGGCCTCGGTGGTTGTGCCCGCTCGCGCATGCCCGACACCGATCTGCCGGACGCACCGCGCACCGTGATCGCGCAGCCCGGCACCTACGACGACGTCTACGTCACCGAGTCGACCGTCACCACCACGACCACGACCACGACCACCGATGGCAGCGTGGTCGGCTACGACACGCTCTCGGATGGAACGCGCGTCGAGGTCGTCACGTACGTGCACTCGTACCCCGAGGCGATCGAGAGCTTCCCGCGCGTGTACTGGGGCGGCACGTGGTACTACAACGTCAACGGTGACTTCGTGTTCTGGAGTCCCGTGTACGGCGGTTGGGTGTACTACTGGGGCCCGCCGTCGCCGCTGGTCGTGTGCTGGAACGGCTACTACCCGTGGGCCCCGTACGCGTGGGGCGTGGGCTACTACGGCGCGGGCTGGTACTGGGGCGGCGTCGGCTACTACGGCTATCACGCATACGGTCTGCCGGTCGTGAACCAGCAGAACCACCACCACAACTGGTGGGTCGATCACGGCGGCGACAAGCCTTCGCCCGGTGCACCGTCGCACCCGGCCTCGGGCGGTGGTCCGTCCAAGGGCGACGGTCCGCGTCGTTCGCAACCCGCGGTGGCCGATGCCGGTCCGCATCGCACCGGCGTCGCAGGCACGGGCGCGAATCGTGGCGCGCGGCCGGACAGCTCGGCGGCGGGCGGCGGGCCCACGCGCACCGGTGGTGCTCCGACGCGCAAGCAGGATCCGGTCGCGGCCGGCGGCGGCGCGCCGACGCGCAAGCCCACCGGCGACGCGGTCGCGGCGGGCTCGCCCACGCGCACGGCGCCCGGCTCTGCGCCCTCGCGGCTCGCACCCACCGCGGTCGATGCTCCGGCCCGCAACGCCAACGGCGATCGCGTGGCCACGGCTGCGCCGCCGCGCACGGTGCCGGTCGCGAATGCACCCACGCGTTCGGCCCGACCGGTGCGCACGTACACCACGGCCTCCGGCGCGCGCGTGACCACGATCGATCCGCGCGGCACCATGGCTGCGCCGTCGCGATCGGCTCGCACGGTCGGTTCGCTCGCGCCCGAGAATGCGCCGGCACGCGACCCGTTCACCAGCAACGCCGGTGCGCGGCCGCGCTGGGATCAGCCCGCCGCAGCACCCTCGCGCACGGTGCGTTCGGGTGGCCAGAGCAACGGTCCGGTCTCGACGCCCTCGCGCGCCGCGGCCGGGTGGGACGCGCCCTCGCGTGCGGCTGCGCCGTCGCGCAGCGCTTCGCCCTCGCGCACGTCGACGCCGTCGTTCCACGCGCCCTCGCGCTCGTACAGCCCGCCTTCGCGCAGCGCCCCGTCGCGCTCGTACTCGCCGCCGGTGCGCCACAGCGCGCCCTCGCGGTCGTACTCGCCGCCGGCTCGCCACAGCGCGCCCTCGCACCACAGCAGCCCGTCGCGGAGCGCGCCCTCGCATCACAGCGCGCCCTCGCATCACAGCTCGCCCTCGCGCCACCGTTGATCGTAGGCTCGGCCGCATGGCCGACCTCGTGATCACGGCGGTGCCGTGTCTGCGCGACAACTATGCCTACCTGGTCCGCGGCACGACCGCGTCGGCGGCGTGGGTCGTCGATCCGTCCGAGCACGAGCCCGTGATCGCGGCGTTGACCGCCGCGGGCCTCGGGCTCGCCGGCGTGCTCGCGACCCATCACCATCCCGATCACGTCGGCGGCGTGCCGGGCCTGCTCGCGCACTTCGGCCCGCGCCCGGTCGCAGCGCACGCGAGCGATCGCGATCGCATCGAAGGCCAGAGCCTGTTCGTCGACGCGCCGACCACCGGCTTCGTCGACAGCGGCCTGGTGATCGACGGCCGCAAGGCCCTCGCCGCGCACATCCCCGGCCACACCCGCGGCGCGATCGCGTGGTACCTGCCGGCCGAAGGCAGCGACGACGGCCACGTGTTCACCGGCGACACGCTCTTCGCCGGCGGTTGCGGCCGGCTGTTCGAGGGCACGCCGGCACAGATGTTCGCGAGCCTCACGCTGCTGTGCTCGCTGCCGCCGACGACCAAGATGTGGTTCGGCCACGAGTACACCGCGTCGAACCTGCGCTTCGCGGCGGTGGCCGAGCCCGACAACGACGCGATCACCCAGCGCGCGGCCGCGTTGCCCGCCTGCACCACGCCCACGACGGTCGCGCTCGAGCGCGCGACCAACCCGTTCGTGCGCGCGGGTGATGCCGAGGGCCTTGGCCGCCGACGCGCGGCCAAGGACGAGTTCCGGTGACGCAGCGCGCGGGCGCAGGGGCGTGGTGGCAGGCCGCGCGCCCGCTGGCGCAGGCCAACCTCGCGATCCCGCTGGTGCTGGGTCAGGTCCTCGCGATCGCCCACGGCGCGGACTTCGAGCTGTGGCGCTGCGCGATCGTGCACGGCTTCGGCATCCTCGATCACCTCTTCATCGTCTTCGCCAACGACGTCGCCGACGAGGACGCCGATCGTCTGCACACCGCGCCGACGCCGTTGTCGGGTGGCTCGCGCGTGCTGGTGCAGGGCCGGCTCGCCGCGCCGCAGCTGCGCGCGGCCGCGACCGCGATGGCGATCGCGATGCTGGGGCTGACCGGTTGGCTCGGCGTCGCCGATGCGCGGCCGCTCGCGCCGTGGGCCGCGGCTGCGGCGATCGGGCTGCTGCTGGCGTACAGCTTCGCGCCGCTGCGCCTTTCGTACCGCGGCTTCGGCGAGCTCGCGCAGGGGCTCGGCGTGGGCGCGGTGCTGCCGGCGTTCGCGTACTACGTGCAGGCCGGCACGCTCGCGGGCCTGCAGCCGGCGATGCTGCTGCCGACGGTGCTGCTCGCGACCGCGGGCAACATCGTGACCGCGTTGCCCGACGAGCCCTTCGACCGCGCCGCGGACAAGCGCGCGTGGCCGGTGCGCGTGGGCCCGGTGGTCGCGCGACGTCACGCGCTGCTGCTGACCGCGCTGGGCATCTTCGCCACGCCGCTGGTGCTGGGGCCCGAGGCCACGACCGAGACGTTGCTGGACCACGAGCTGCCGGCGTTGGCGGTGCTGGCGATCGCGGCGACGCTGTGGCGCAGCGGCGATCCCTCGGATCGACGCGGCTGCGTGCGCTTCGCGATCGCGACCGCGGCTGCGGCGAACGTCGCGATGATCTCGTGGTGTGTCGCGCTGCTGCGCTGACGCTCACGGACCCGGATCGGGCGAGCGTGCGAGTGCCAGCACCGACTCGGCGTTGGCGCGGAAGATCCGCTCGAAGCGGCTGTCGTCGAGCACGAGGCTGAAGTACAGGCGCTTGGGGTGGAAGCCGGCGTGGTAGCGCGTCATGCCGAGGATGCGCTGCATGCGATTGACCACGCCCAGCGCCGGACCCGGCACGCGGATCGGACGGATGCCGCGCTCCTCGAGGAACTTCGTCAACGGTCCGACCGTCAGCCCCGCGACGTTGTACACGCCTTTGCCGTGCAGGAAGATCGCGAGCAGGATGTCGCGGCCCAGCCGCTCCTTGCTCGTGGGGTTGATCATGGGATCGAAGCCCACCGGCAGCACCGGTGGCGTGCTCTCGAACAGCAGGTTCACGCCCGAGAGCACCCCGCCGCCGAACACGCCGCTGGGCCGCAGCACCATGACCTCGCAGTCGGGGCGATCCATCTTGGCGCGGCACATGAACTCCGCGTCGATGGTGTCGCGCAGGATCGGGTGCACGTCCGGATCGAGGTTGAGCTCGCCGTCCTCGCGGACCTTGTAGTCGGTGCGCGGGCCGATCTTGTAGACCGCGTCGCTCGACAGGAAGATGTACTTGGCCACGCCGTGGCGCAGGCTCGCGTCGAGCAGGTGGCGCGCGGCGTTGACGTTGAACTCGTGGCTCTCGACGCCGTAGCCCTTGGGGTTGCCCTGGAACGCCAGGTGCACCACGGTGTCGACCGGGCGCTCGCGCAGGCGATCGAGCAGGAACAGGTTGTCGACCTCGCGGCGCTTGCTCAGATCCGCAGACGCGAAGATGAAGCGCTCCGGGTCGCAGCCCAGCAGCGCCGGCGGGCACGCGCCGCGATCGACCCCGAGCACGAGGTCGACCTCGGGCGCCGCCAACAGGCGCTCGATGACGTGCACGGCGACGCGGCGGCGTGCGCCCGCCACGAACACGCGGCGCGGGCCCTCGCGCAGCGTCCCGGGCGTCGCCATCTCCGCCGGGTTGACCAGCGCGGCCGCCTTCAGCGTGGGGATCTTGGTGCTCTCGGCCATCAGCTCTGCGCCCCCTCGTAGTCGCGGCGCTGCTCGAGCCCGCGCTGGATCAGATCGGCGACGGTGTCGCGCACGCGCGCGACCTCGTGCTCGCGCACCTCGACGCTGCGCAGCGCGTCGGGATCGATGGTGATCGGCTCACCGTAGTGCACGTAGTAGCGCACCGGCTTGGGCAACAACCCCAGCGGTCCCAACCACGGGAACGTCGTGGTGATGGGGAAGTACGGCAGTCGCAGCGCGCGCGCGAGCGGCTTGAGATCGGTGACGAGCGTCATCTGCTCCTCGGCACCGACCAGGCCGAACGGCACCACCGGCACGCGATGGCGCGCGGCCAGCTCGACGTGGCCGTGCGAGAACGGATACAGCTCGTAGCGGCGCTCGGCCGGCTTGCCCAGTGCCTCTGCGCCCTCGGGGAAGATGCCGATGACGTGGCCCTCTTCGACCAGGCCGTCGAAGTTGCGACGCGTGCCCGGCATCTGTCCGAGGCTGCGGAAGAACACGCCCAGAAACGGCACCTGGTAGACGAAGTAGTCGACCATGAACCGCATCAGCCGCGGCGGATCGGTGTGACGGAAGACGTCGACCGCGAGCATGATCGCGTCGAACGGCAACACGCCGCTGTGGTTGCCGACGATCACGCCGGCGCCGTTGCGCGGCACGTGCTCGTGACCGCTCGAGACCACGCGGAAGTAGTGGCGGTGCAGCCAGTAGCCGACCGCGTAGCCCAGCCCGAGCACGTCGGGATCGGTGCCGAACGGATCGGTGCCGAAGCCCGCGTCGGTCAACGCGTAGGCCTGCACGCGCTCCCACTCGGCGTCGGGCAGCAGCGCCTTGATGAGCTCGATTCTGCGACGGCCGAACATGATGGATCGCGCGGGTCTAGTAGCGGATCGGTGGTTTGCCGTGCGACTCGCGGGTGTTGCGACGCTCGAGCCGCAGCTGCCACTCTTCGGCGGGCACCGGGATCACGTACACGGTGGGCCACACGAACCGTCGGTCGGTCGAGCCCATGCGCCGGGCCCAGTACTCCACGTCCACGACCATGTAGGGCTCGTCGTCGATCACGACGATCTCGTGCACGCGCGGCACGAACTGCGAGCCTTCGGTGGTCTCGGTGCGGAAGAGCAGGCGCCCCTCGCACGCATACTCGACGTACGGCATTGCGGTTTCAGGGTACCAGGCTGCGCGCGCGCTCGGTACGGAAGCACGCGGAGCATGCCCGCGCGCGGCTGGCTAGAAGCAGATCCGCCGCTCTTGCCCCGCGGGCGTCGCGATGGCCTCGCAGCGCATGCCCTGCGGGCAGCCGCCGGCGGAGCAGTCGAGCGCGCAGACCTCGTCGCCCTCGGGCAGGCCGATGTCGAGGCACGAGACCTCGGCGCCCTCGCCCGGCGCTTCGTCGCAGGTGCTCGCGTCGCCGGGAGCCGCGCAGCGGGCCGAGCAGAAGCCGCCCTCGCGCGTGGGGTACACGCAGTAGCCCAGCGGTGCGCACTCTTCGACCTGCGAGCACGCCGAGTACATCGCGCCCATCGCCTCGGGTCGCTCGCCGAGATCGCCGGTCGAGGCGTCGCCGCCACCATCGACCTGCGGACCGCACGCGACCGCGAGCAGGGCGACGCCGTGGCGCAGCGCTGCCGACCCGAGCCGATGCACCAGCGTCGCCATCGCGGACACTATACCCGGGCCCGCGGTCGCGAACGCACGCTGCAACCGCCGGGTGCCGCGAACGTCGTGAAGCGGTGATGCCTCGCCTTCGCCTCGCCCTCGCGCCGGTGCTCGTTTCGCTCGCGTGCGACCAGGCTGCGGCGCCGCAGCCCCAGACCTCGCCCTCGTCGAGCGCGTCCGCGCCGGCCAAGGCCGACGCGAAGACGGAGACCAAGGCCGACGCGAAGGCGGAGACCAAGGCCGACGCGAAGGCGGAGACCAAGGCCGACGCGAAGGCGGACACACCCGCGCCCGACGGTGACAAGCCCGCCGGCACGGTCGCGTCGCTCGATGCCGCCGCGATCTTCTTCGTCCGCGACAAGGGCATGGTCGTGCTCGACGCGGGCGGCTTCACCACGATCGAGGGCTCGGCCAGCCGCTACGTGCAGGCGGTCGAGCGGGCGCCCAGCGGCAAGCTGTTCGGTCTGTCCTTCGACGGCATCGTGCCCATCGACGGCAGCGGCATCGGTGCGACGATCTCGGTCCCCGGCGGCGCGCGGGCGTTCGAGATCGACAGCAAGGGCGGCATGTGGGTGCTCGGCACCGAGGGCGCGAGCTTCCGCGCGGAGGAGGCCGCGACGTGGACGACCGAGCCCGTCGCGACCTTCGGCACCGGCGAGGTGTTGCTGATGGCGATCGCGGTCGATGCGAGCGATCAACCGTGGGTCGCGACCTCGGACTCGATCTTCACGCGCACCGACGCGGGCTGGAAGCGTGTCGGCAGCGGCGGGCGCTACAACTTCATCGAGACCGCGCTGCGCGATCCCTCGGGGCGCGTGTGGATCGTCGGCAACGAAGCCGGGCTCGTCACCGACGGCAAGGGCGGCGTGACCAAGGCCAAGCTGCCGCGCTCTGGCTACGGCTCCTTGGGCGATCTCGCGTTTTCCGCCAAAGGCGTCGGCGTGATCCAGAACGATCTCGAAGGCGTGGCCGTGTTCACGCCCGCGGTCGCGCGCTACCACGCGCCCGGTGACTTCAAGATCGGCACGCTGTCCGCGATCGCCGTCGACGACCGCCAGCGCGTGTGGGTCGCCGGCGACGGCGGCGTCGCGATCCTCGGCCCCGGCGACGCGCGCACCGTGTGGCGCTCGGGCACGCAGGACGCGATCGCGGGCCAGGTGAATTTCATCCTCGTGCAGGGCGACGGCCCCGAGCTGCCCAAGGCCGGCGAGCTGCACAAGGGCAGCATCTCGGGCCGCATCGCCGAGGGCGACAAGGGCGTCGCCGGCGTCGCGGTCGAGCTGTGCGAGAGCCCCTCGATGATCTACTCGCGCACGCCCTGCACCGGCGCGCCCACCCACCTGCGCGGCAAGACCGACGCCGAAGGCCGCTTCCGCTTCGACGACGTCCCGCTGGGCGCCTACGGCGTCGCGGTGAAGATCGGCCGCAAGTGGCAGATCACGATGGGCACCGCGCTGGGCTCGACGATGAAGCCCGGCGAACCGGTCGACGTGGGGACGATCGAGATCGCGAGCAAGTGAGCCGCGCGGCCCGGGCCCAGGACCACGAGGCCCGCACCGCGGCCGCGCGCGCGCGACGGGACGGCTGAGCGAGTCGGCGCGCGCCGAGCTGACGCGCGCCGGACTCGACCTCAGCAAGCTCGCGTCGCTGGGTTGAGTCGATCGATGCGCGGGCGAAGGTCAGCAACCGGAGGCACACGCCGAGAACGCGTCGTAGCCGACCTCGGCGGGCGCGTTCTGGCTCTGGCAATCCATGATGCACGCCTGCTGCGCGTCGACGTCGCCCATCGACAGGCACGGGAAGATGCACGCGTCGTAGGCGACGCAGCCGGCATTCGCGGCGCACGCGGTCGCGGCGTCGCAGCACAGCTCGCCCAGGCACGCGAGGTCCCAGCCGAACGGCGAGCTCGCCAGCGGGCTGAGATCGCCGTCGCAGGCCGCGGCGCCGGTGCTCTCGCTGGCGCTCGCGCTGGCGCTCGCGCTGGCGTCGGTGGTCGCCGAGGCGCTGGCCGACGCGCTCGCGCTCGCCGACGCGCCGCTCGCCGACGCGCCGCTCGCGGACGCGCCGGTCATCGAGCCGTCGGTGCCGCCGCTGTCGGCGCTCGCGGAGCCGTCGCCGTCGGATGCGCCGTCGTCGGAGTCGTCTGCGGCGCACGCGGCGGGGATCATCGAAGCGAAGAGGAACGAAGCCAGGATACGGGGGGAGTTCACGGCGCTAGGGTGCTGCACCGACGACGACGGTTCACGCCCGGCGAACGCGCGGTCGATCGGAGGACGGGAATCATGCTGCGCACCGTGACCGCGATCCTGCGCCCGTGATCGCGGCGCGTGCCCTCAGCCCAGCGCCGCGCGCAGCGCGTCGTCGTCGCGGAGCATCGCGGTGCAGGTCTGCTGCCGACACACGACCGCGAACACCCGCGGCGCGTGGTGCCAGCTCCACGCGATCGGCAACACCCGCTGCGTCCGCAGCGACGCGAGCATCTCGCGCCAGCGCTGCACCGTGGGCTCCTGCGGATCCGCGGCGTACAGCTTCACGTGCGGGACCTCCGGCCCCGCGAACGACGCGGCGCGCACGAGGCTCGCGTAGCCGAAGGGATGGGTGCTCGCGCCGCGGAAGCGATCGAGCACGCCATCGAGCAGGGCGCGCGCCGGCTCCGGTGCGCGCTCGCAGGCGTCGAGCCGCGCGAGCAGCTCGACCGCCAGCGCGACACCCGAGGGCATCGGCCCGTCGTGCTGACTCTCACTGCGCTCGATCAGCGCCTCGGCATCGTCGGCGGTGAACCACAACCCATCGAGCTCGGCGCGCGCGTGGTGGCGCAGCACGTCCTCGCCCAGGCTCGCCGCACGATCGAGCCACTGCGGTGCGAGCGTGGCCTCGTGCAGGTCCAGGCACGCGCGGCCGAGCGCCGCGACGTCGTCGAGCACGGCGCGCAGCTGCACCACGCCCTCGAAGCCCGATCGCAGCACGCGACCGTCGGCGTCGCGGTGGCGCTGCCACAACGCCTCGACGCACTGCTGCGCGGCCGCGACCCAGCCCTGCGCGTGCTCGCCCAGCGCCGCCGCGGCGCGCACCAGCCCGCTGGCGAGCAGCGCGTTGGGTCCGGTCAGGATCTTCTCGTCGCGCAGCGGCGGCACGCGCTGGCCTCGCTTCGCCAGCAAGCGCGCACGCACCGGTGCCAGCGTCGCGAGCAGCCCCGCGACGTCGGTGCCGCGCGCGGCCGCGACCTCCGCCAGCGGTCGCGGCAGGTGCAGGATCGATCGATCGTGCTCGAAGTTCCCGCCCGGCGCGCAACCGTACACGCGGAAGAACAGCTCGCGCAGGGCTTCGTCGTCGATCTCCGCGGCGATCTCGTCGCGCGTCCAGCAGAAGTACTTGCCCTCTTCACCCTCGCTGTCGGCATCGGTCGCGCTGAAGTACGTGCCGTCGTGGGCGCGCATGTCCGCGTGCA
This sequence comes from Nannocystaceae bacterium, assembly GCA_019694555.1. GTDB lineage: Bacteria > Myxococcota_A > Polyangia > Nannocystales > Nannocystaceae > Xiheibacterium. The sequence continues at coordinate 19,795 of JAIBBS010000016.1, read as the reverse complement.
GGTACGCCACCGTCTCGACCGCGACGCGCTGCAGGTGCTCGGCCTCGGGCCACGCCGTCGCGGCCTCGGCGAACAGCGGCAGCAGCTGCGCGTTGTCGTAGAGCATCTTCTCGAAGTGCGGCACCAGCCACTGGCGATCGGTGCTGTAGCGCGCGAAGCCGCCGCGCAGGTGATCGTAGATACCGCCCTCGTACAGCTTGTCCAGCGTCAGGCGCAGCGCGTTGCCGCAGTCGGTCGCGAGTCGATCGCCGCTGGGCCCGCGCGCGACCATGGCCAGCAGCTCGAGCGCGGTGGGGTTGGGGAACTTGGGCTCGCGCCCGAAACCACCCCACTGCGGATCGATGCGCGTCACCAGCCGCCCGACCGCCTCGCGCAGCGCCGCGGCGGTGCCCAGCGGCGCCACACCGCCGGCCTGCGCACGCTCCTCGTCGACGATCGTCGCCATCGACTGCATGCCCTCGCGCAGCGACTCGACCTGCATCGTCACGTCGTCGCGTCGCTGCGACCACAGCTGCGTGATCGCGTGCAGCAGCTGCGCGAAGCCGGGCCGGCCGTGACGCGGCTGCGGTGGGAAGTAGGTGCCGCCGTAGAACGGCGCGCCGTCGGGCGTCAGGAACACCGTCAGCGGCCACCCGCCGCCCTGCCCCATCAGCTGCACGACCTTCTGGTAGACGAGATCGAGATCGGGTCGCTCCTCGCGATCGACCTTCACGTTGACGAAGTGGGCGTTCATGATCGCCGCGGTCGCGGGATCCTCGAACGACTCGTGCGCCATCACGTGGCACCAGTGACACGCGCTGTAGCCGATCGAGAGCAGGATCGGCCGGTCCTGCGCCTTCGCGAGCGCGAGCGCCTCGGGACCCCACGGGTACCAGTCGACCGGGTTGTGCTGGTGCTGGCGCAGGTACGGGCTGCTCGAGCGCGCCAGGCGGTTGCTCGCCGCGGGCGCGTCACCGGCCGCCGCAGCGCGCTCGGGCGGGACTGCGGCGTGCGGTGGCTCGGGCTCGTGCGGGGCCATGCGCCACCATAGCGCCTCGCGGACCGCGGGCCCGGGGCGCCCACCGGTCGCACCGGCACGCGGGGCCCACGCCCGCGCGTGGTGACCCGCGGCGGCCTGCGCCAGCCCACCGCCGGCGCGCCCCGGCGCCGCCCCTTGTGCCCCGCCCCGATCCTGCTACAGTCCGCGCCCCAACGACCACGGAGAGGTGTCCGAGTGGTTGAAGGTGCCAGACTCGAAATCTGGTGAGGCTAATAACCTCCGGGGGTTCGAATCCCTCCCTCTCCGCCCAAGCCGACCTCGCGTCGGCAGTTCCCGACCCAGCACGCACGAACCAACCCTCGCCTCTCGCCGATCCGCATGGAGAGGTGTCCGAGTGGCCGAAGGTACATGACTGGAAATCATGTGTGGCGCAAAACGCCACCGCGGGTTCGAATCCCGCCCTCTCCGCCCACACGATCGGCCGACGAGCTCTGCTTCAACGCTTCCCCGTCGCGGGGCCTCATGCCTCGGGCGACGGTTCCTCCGCCAACTCCGCCAGGACCGGAAGGTAGCAACGGTAACGGGGGGCCGGGTGCCCGGGGCACTTTTTTGCCGCGCGTCAACTCGCGCGGACGCTCGCGTGGGATCTGCGTCGCAGGCACGCATCGCGCCGTCGCAGGCGCGTGACCGCGGCGGCGTAGGCCTGCGTGTTACGCTGGTCGCCCCCCGAAGGGAGATCGCGATCACGATGCCGACCTGGACCGAGCTGCAGGAGTATGCGCGTTCGAAGTATGTCCTCGATGACGACGAGGAGGCGTTCTTCTCGTTGGTCTTCCGCATGGACAACGGCCGAACGCAGAAGATCCGCGTGCGCCACTTCCAGGCGTTCGACGAGTCGTGGATCGAGTTCCGCAGCGTGGTGTGCAAGGGCGCCGAGATGCCGGCGAAGATCGCCCTGCGCAAGAACGCCGAGTTCGCGATCGGAGCGCTCGCGCTCGACAGCGACGAGGACTACGTGCTGCTGCACAACGCGCCGCTGTCGACCATGGACCCGGCCGAGTTCGAGCGACCGCTGCACGTGATCGCCGGCACCGCCGACTCGCTCGAGAAGGACTACAGCGAAGGCAACGACGACTGGTAGTGGCGCACACGCGGCCGGCGCGCCCGCGCGCGGGGTTGCCCGTGTGGGTGCCTTCCGGCGGCGTCGATCCGACACACCAGGTGTCCCGCTGCGGCCGCTGGATGCGAATCCAGCGGCCGCACGCGCGTCCGGATCACGCATGAGCACACGCATTGGACGATCCCTGCTGGCGATGTCCCTGTTGCTCGGTGCCTGCGCCTCGCAGCGTGCGGACACCTCGGCGCCCGACGAGACCGTCGGTCGCGTCGGGAGCCCGGTCGGCCCTCCGGCCTACATGACGCCGCGGATCAGCGGCTCGCTGCGTTCGGATCAGATCGAAGACGTCGTGGCTGCGCATCGCGTCGCGATCGATCAGTGCTACGACCACGTGCGACTGCACCCCGCGCACGCCAACCTCGACGGCACCGCGGTGGTGGCGTTCGACATCGATGGCAACGGCGAGGTGCACCACGCCGCGCTCGACGGCTCCGACGTGCGCGACGCGGTGACCGAGCACTGCCTGGTCGCGACCGTGGCCTCGTGGTCGTTCCCCGCCACCGGCGCCGACGCCCGCGTGGAGTACCCCTTCGCCGCGATTCCGAGCGCCAGCTGACGCGGCGGCGCCCGCCGGCCGGTCCCGTAGATCGGCCCCGGGCGCCGTGCGTGTCATGCACCATGGCCCTCTCGCAAGACGACGTCGCGATCCGCCGCCCCTGCCCGGTCGACCTGCCGGAGACCTTCCGGGGCGGCGCGAACGAGCGGCACTGCGCCCACTGCGACAAGGCCGTGCACCTGCTCTCGAGCCGCACCGAGAGCGAGGCGCGCGAGTTCCTGCAGCAGCACAAGGGCGAGGACATCTGCGTGACGTACCTGGTCGATGACCAGGGCAAGATCCTGTTCCAGCGCGAACGCGACGTCGTGCCGCTGCGCGCACTCTCGCGACGGCGCATCCCCGCGGTCGCGGCCGCCGGCCTCGCGCTCGCGATGGCTGCGTGCGCGCCCCACGACAACCCGCGCGTGGAGACCACGCCGACGGTGGTGGTTTCGCCCGAGACCAAGACCCCGCCCACGACCTCGCCGCAGATCCCCGACGAGCCCTGCGACACCAAGCGGCCCGATCCGCCGGTGATGATGGCCGGTGCGATCGCACCCGAGCCGCCGCCGGTGACCAAGATCGAGCCCCCGGTCACGCACATGAAGGCCGGTGGCGTGCGCGCCCTGCCCCCGCCGGTGCTCAGGCGCGGCGAGATCGCGCCGAGCGACATCTGATCACGGCGCTTCGATCGACCAGAAGTGCACCGGCGCCTCGGGCGGGAGCACCAGCGTGTGCACGCCCGCGCTCGCTTGCGACTCCACCGGCGCTCGCGAGGCGCCGCCGCGGCCCAGCGCGCGCACGCGCAGCCGCGGCTGATCCGAGCGCAGCAGCACCGTGCCCGCGATGGGCTCGCTGAGCAGCGGCAGCTTCACGCCCGGGCTCGGGGCCACCTGCGCCACCGCGGACAGCAGCAGGCGCTTGGATTTCGCGATGGGTTCGCCGTCGAGGCTGCTGATCGCGACGGCGGCCTTGGCCGTGGTCATCGTGATCGTCACCGACGACAGCTCGACGCTGCGGCCGCCGATCCAGCCGCTGGCGATCTGCGAGCGCGGCGTGTCGATGACGTGCGTGCCCGCGACCCAGTCGCGCGTGACCTCGCCGGTGTCGGACACGACGCTGGTCGCCGGCGCGAGCAGGTGATCGCGGTCGACGTCGTCGAGCACGATGGCGCCCTCGGGCGCGGTGCCGGTGCGCAGCCACGGCAGCTCGGGCGTGTCGGGCAGCACCAGCCGCAGCTGGCTGCGCTCGGCCAGGGTGCGGATGGTCGCGGCGTTGCCGGCGTGCACCGGTCGGCCCCACGCGGCCTCGCGATCGAGCGCGAGCACGTAGCGTTGCTCGGCGCTGCGCACGTCGCCGCGACGGAACACCAGCGCCGCCGCGGGCATCATCGCCATCACGCCCGCGTCGTACCAGCTGCACCAGATGTCGGGGTTCACCGGCGGCTCGATCGGGCTCTGCACGTAGGCGTAGAGCATCATCGCGTCCCAGTCCTGCAGCGCCGCGGTCGCGGCCACCAGCGGCGGACCGACGAAGCGATCGCGCGCCGGTGCCGGCACGTTCCACTCCGTCACCGTCACGGGAAAGCCTGCGACCGCGCCCATCGCCATGTGGTGGACGAAGTGCGACTCGACGTGGGCGTTGGTCGACAGCGTCTCGGGCGCGCCGTAGCTGTGCACGTCGATCACGTCGCCGGTGGTCAGCGACGGCAGGCTGTAGAGGCTCTCGTCGCCCCACAGGCTCGTGGTCGCGATGGGCCCGCGCCACCCCAGCTGTCGCAGCTGCGTGATCGCGTCGCCGAAGAACGTCGCCTCGAGATCGGCCAGCGCGAGCTTGGTCGGACCGCCGCGCCAGGGCTCGACGGGTCGCGGGATGTCCAGCCGCGTGCGTGCGGCGAAGGCCTCGACCGCGCCCTCGAACCACGCGTGGTGCTGGGGCCGCCGCTGCGCGTCGGTCATCAGGTGCCCGAAGTGGTGCGAGACGTCGTTCTCGTTGGTGACCAGCACCGCGAGCACACCCGGGTCCTCGAGGTAGCGGCGACCGCTGTAGCGGTTGGTGCGATCGAGGTACTGCTGCGCGAAGCGGCGCATCGCGCCCTGGATCGACGGGTTGACGTAGTTGAAGCCCTGCGGCTTGCCGCCCTCGAGCTCGGCGAAGGCGTCGATGCCGTCGGCGGGCGTGAACACGCGGCCGACGTGCAGGTCGAGCCACACGTAGATGCCCTGCGACTGCAGCGCCCAGACCCAGCGATCGAGGCGCTCGAGCGCGGCGTCGTCGAGCGTGCTGGTGCTCGCGGCGCGCCGACCGAACACGTTGGGCTCGACCCACGCCGAGTCGTGATGGTGGATGCGCACGAGGTTGAAGCCGAACGCCGCGAGCCGTCGCGCCTGCGCGTCGATCTCCGCGTCGTCGGCGACGAACAGCGCATACGCGGCGACGTTGGTGCCCCAGAAGCGCTTGCGGACGCGCGCGCGCACGAAGCCGCCCTCGATCGCATCGAGCGCGATCGGACCGCCGGCGCCCGCGGGCTTGTCGTCGTCGTTGAGAAACGACAGATCGACGGGCACGTCGTCGTACGGCAGGCTGTCGCGATGCCAGCGCGCGGGGTCGACCGGCGCATAGCGGGCGCTCGACGCCGGACGCCAGCTGCCGTCGTCGGGCAACGCGATGTGCATCGTGAAGTGCTGGTCGCCGGCGGGCAAGCTGCCGGCGTAGAAGCCGAACTGCACCGCGTTGGCGCCCTCGTCGTAGGCGAAGTGCGGCGGCGGGCGATCGAGCTGCACCGAGACCACGCCGCGGCCGGTGTCCCAGCGGAAGCCGCGTTGCTCGGCGTCGAGCGTGGGCTTGCCCGCCGAGGTGCCCAGCACGCGCGGGTCGGGTCGTAGATCGAGCTGGATGCCGCCGCCCGAGACACCCGCCAGCGCTGCACCGGCGTGGGTGTCGAACTCGACGCGCGCGCCGTGGGGCTCGGCGAACGCCTGCACGCGCACGCGGTACTGCAACGACGGCACCTCGAGCGTGAACGCCACGCGATCGGCGGTCGTCTCGACCTCGCGCAGCTCGGGCTCGAACGAGGAGCCGTTGGCACCGCCGAAGCGGAACCGCGACAGCAGCAGATCGGCGTGGTTGAAGCGCACGCGGATGCGACCGCCGTCGTCGACCTCGACGGTCCAGCTCGCATCGGCGAGCACGACGTCGCCGTGCCCGCCGTCGCTGCTGCCCTCGACCGTCGCCTCGGTCTCACAGCCGCGGCAGCGCGGCACGCAGGCGACCAGCGCCAGCGCGAGGCCCAGCCCCAGGCGACGGCGGCCCATCGCGCCCACGCGTCAGTACGGCCGATCGGAGCCGAAGATCTTCAGCTCGAGCTCGTCGGCTGCGCGCGCGACCTGGTACGCGAGCGCGGCGACGTCGGTGTCGGTCGCGTGCGCGTGCGGCAGGAAGCCCTGCACCACGATGTCGGGCATGTCGTTCTTGCCGCGCACCAGCGCGACGCGGGCGAAGCCCGGCACGCCGATGGGCTGCAGCAACACCTCGGGCTCGACCAGGCGGCTGAGCTCGCCGACCTCGGCCTCGATGCCCACCAGCGGGCGCCCCTCGAGAAACTCGTGGGTCGCCAGGCGCACGAACAGCCGCACCACGTGACGACGACCGCCGGCCAGCGGCAGGCGCATCTCGAGGTAGTTGTCCTGCTCGCGCCACGCGGCACTCAGCAGATCGGAGATGTTCTGCACGCGCGGCAGCAGCTCTTCCTTGCGCGCGCCCTCGATCGCGGGCGGCTGCTGGCCCTGCTCGGGCAGCGGCGGAATCGGCGTGTCGGCGAGCACGTAGCGCGCGACCAGATCGTCGAAGTCGGTGTCGGTGTCCTCGTGGCTCTGCAGGAACTCGACCGCGCGATCGATCGTGACCGGTCGACCCCAACCGACCACCAGCGGATGACCGCCCAGCGCGGTACGCCACGTGCGCGCGAACGAGCCGGTGTAGCAGGCGCCGAAGACCATCAGCCGCAGGCCCGGCGAGACCTTCGCGGTCTCGACGTCGCCGGGCGCCACCAGCGAGCCGTCGCAGCACTCGACGCGACCATCGTCGTGGCCGTGCGCGCTCCAGTAGATGCCCGCGGGCACCAGGCCCGGCACGCCCTCGCCCTGGCCGTAGAGCGCGTCGAAGAAGTCCTGCTTGCCGCCTTGCGGATCGACCACGACGGTGAAGCCGTGCTTGCGCAGCACCTCGATGTCGTCTTGGATCTGCTCGGTCTCGCGGCGCACCATCATCTGATCGGTGTCCCGCGAGATCCGCAGACCGAAGATGAACAGGAACGACTTGCCGTTGCCGATGCCCGGCGCGAGCGGCTCGAGCACCTGACGCACGGACGGATCGTCGCCGCGACCCTTGGGGCCCCAGTGCTTGGGCGAGCTGTCGCCCCACGTGCTGCCGCTGGTGGCCGCAGGCTCGGGTTCCGGCGCGGGCGCGGGCGCCTCGGCCGGTGCTGCGTCCCCGACCGGTGCGGCCGTCGGTGCGGGCGTCGGTGCGGGCGTCGGTTCGGGCGTCGGTTCGGGCGCGGGCGCCTCGGCCGGTGCTGCGGCAGCGGCCGCCGAGGACTTCGCGCGCGCGGCATCCTTGAGCGCGCGTCGACGCTGATTGTACTCGTAGGTGGTGAGCTTGCCGGCCTGGTGCTCTTCCCAGATCTGATCCAACGCAGCGCGGAGCTGCTCGTCGTCGTCCGCCATCTCGGTGCCTCTCGGATCTCGCGGTTGGGGACCGTCGCTCACTTCGACGGCGCTGGGCCAGTCGGGCGATCGGTCTGGAAGGACTTGCCGAAGAAGTAGTTCAAGCTGCCGCCGAAATAGAACCCGGTGTTCCAGCCGCCCGTCAAGGTGATCCCGAAGACGTCCTTGATGATGAGCCGAGCCGACAGCGCCAGGTTCACGATCGGGATCACCGGCGGCACGTCGCCGTTCTTCTTGCGGTAGCCGAACAGGTTGAGGTCGTGGATGTTGCAGTGGTCCGCGCCGCAGGTGGCGTAGCCCTGCGGGTTGGGATGGGACAAGTTGTTGGGATCGAAGTTCGGATCCGCGTTGGTCTCGGTCGGGTCGAACCGCGGCGTGCAGCGGTTGAAGTCCGCGAGGTCCGCGGTGGTCTGGCACGAGTTGGCGCTCTCGGTGCCGTTCTTGAAGCCCGCGGGGCCGTCGCCGAGCGCGGTCTGCCACACGCCACCGAACACGACGCCCAGGCCCAGGCCACCGCCGCCGCCGATGCCGAACTCGACGTTGTCGCGCACGACGATCGGCGCGCGCGCGATGAAGTCGGCCTCGATCACGAGGATGTCCATCTTCACCTCGGTGTAGTCGGCACCACCGAGGCCGTTGATCGCGGCCTGACCCTTGTCGAGCCACAGCGCGTCGGGCGTGTGCAACCGCTGATACCCGGCGACGCCGACGATGTCGAGGATGCGCGACTGCCGGTAGACGTACTCGAGCGCGGTGTAGAAGTTGCAGCCCTTGGTCCGCAGCAGGCCGCGCGTCGCGGCGAAGTTGCCGATGCTCTCGCCACGGCACAGCGCGTTGCCGTGGGTGTCGAGGTAGCGCGCGAGGATCCACGTCGGCACCACCGTGATGCCGCCGCGCACGCCGATGCCGTGGCGGTTGAACGCCGAGGTGCGGGCGTGACCGCGCTCCTCGTGCAGGCTCAGCGGCTTGCCGTCGGGGTTGTCCGCGGCGGGATCGCCCGGCGGCGGCTCCTTCACCTCGGGCTGCGGCGCGGGCGTCTCGGCCGGCGGCGGCACCGTGGTCGCGGAGTCCGGCGCCTTGGACGACGTCGGTTGGAACGGCGGCTCCTCCGCGGCGGGGCTCGTGGGATCGGTGGGATCGTCGCTGGGCTCGGCCGTGCGCAGGGCCAAGGCCGGCGGATCGAGCGGGTGCGCCTGGACGACGCCGGGCAGCATGCCCGCCAGCATGGAGGCCAAGACAAGCGCGGAGCGCATCATGCCCCGATCATAGGCATGGAAGGCCGCAGGCCTACAACCGGATTGTGCGCCACGACTTGCCGTAGAACTTCAGCGCCATCACCAACCCGAGCAGGTTGGTGTACACCGCCGCCGCCAACCACACGCCCTCGAGGCCGTAGCCGAGGTGGGGGCCGAGCAGCCAGGACAACGGGACCAAGCAGCCGAAGTGCAGGCTGAACTCGACCCCGGCGACGAAGTTGTTGGCGCCGGCGCCGTACAGCGCCTGCGCGAGCACGAGGCCGCAGACCATCATCGGCAGGCCCGCGACGACCAGCCGCAACGACGGCGCGGCCGCAATCCGCACCGCCGGGTCGTTGGGTGCGAGCAGCCCGATGATCTGTTCAGGGATCACCAGGAACAGCACGCCGATCACGCTCATCGCGTAGATCCCCACGCGCACGGATTCCCACCCGTAGCGCGCCGCGAGGTTGGGCTTGCCCGCGCCCAGGCTCTGGCTGACCGCGGTCGCGGTGGCGGTGCCGAACGCGATCGCCGGCATGAAGCACAGCGCCGCGGTGTCCATGATCGCCTTGGTCGCGGCGGTCATGGTGTTGGTGCCGTCGTTGCGCGCGGCATCGATGTCGCCGACGAACTTCATGAACAGTGCGAAGCCGGCCATGAGGATGACCGTCGCCGAGCCCGAGGGCAGCATCAGCTTGACGATGCGGCCGATGATCGCGGTGTCGATCTTCGCGCTCAGGATCTTGAACTGCGCGCGCACGGACTTGCGCATGGCGATGCCGATCATGATCGCCATGCCCATGTACGTGCTCGCGGCCGACGCGATCGCGGCGCCGGCGAGCTCGAGCCGCGGCACGCCCAGCGCGTCGTTGCCGTAGATCAGCAGGTAGTTCATCACGATGTTGGCGAAGTTCATCACCAACGCGGCGTACAGGTGCACCCACGTGCGGCCCAGGCCGTCGAAGAACGCCTTGAAGGCGAACGTGACGACCATGCCGGGCACGCCCATCATGCGGATCTGCGTGTACGTGATGCCGAGCTGCTTCTGCTCCTCGCTCGCGCTGGCGAGGAAGTCGATGCCGGCGGGCGTGATGTAGTAGCCGAACAGGCCGCCGAACAGACCCAGGCCCATCGACAGCAGCGCGGCGTTGTACAGCGCCTCGCCGGCCTTGGGCATGTCGCCCTCGGCGTAGCGCCGCGCGACCATGGCCTGCGCACCGACGCCGAGCGCCGCGAAGAAACCACCGACCGCCCAGAACAGCGGCATGCCCAGACCCAACGCCGCCTGCGACGCGGTCGCGACCGGCCCATCGAGGTAGCCGACCATGAGCGTGTCGAAGTAGTTGACGAAGAACTGGGTGATCATCGCCAGCATCACCCACGTGCCGATGTTCAGCACGCGGCGAACCAGCGGCAGCTCGAGCGAAAGCTTGGCCACGCGGGGGGGCTCGTCGTCCAAGTCGGTCAGTGCTTGCGCCAACGGAGCCCTCGCGGTCGCAATGGCTGTACCCCAGCGAGGGGCGCCGAACAAGGCTGCGGACGCTTTTCGGGCCGCCGCGGTGAGCGCGACGCGCGATTGGGCCGGCGGCCGGCGGGTGCGCTCGCGTGCATGTGCTCGCACGACGCGCGTCGACGCGGTTCGTCGCAGCGCCCACGGCATGGAACCGCGCGGGACCGGTCGCGAAGACCGGCCGCAAAAGTCACTTCGCGGCGCGCGCCTCGAGCTGCTTGCGGAGGTCGGCCTCGAGCTTGCCGAGGCACTCGGGTCGGTAGCCGCGGTACGACGCTCGGATGACACCCTTGTCATCGACCACGAACGAGAACGGGAACTTGGGGCTGCCGTACTGACCGGCGTAGTCCTCGGCGCCGATGAGCACCTTGGCGGCGAGCTTGCGCTTGTCGATGAACTCCTTGACCGGCGCCGGATCTTCGTCGGTCGCGATCGCGACCAGCGTCATGCCGTGCTTGCGGTAGCGACGGTAGAGCTGATCGAACTCCGGCAGCTCCTTGAGGCATGGCTTGCACCACGTGCCCCAGAAGTTCACCAGCGCCACGCGACCGCGCAGCGACTTGTTCGTGGTGGCCTTGCCGTCGACGCTCTTGAGATCGAAGGCCTTGAGCTTGGTGCCCAGGCCCTCGTCCTTGCCGCACGAGCTGTCGACCTTGGTGTGCAGCGGCTTGGGCAGCTCGAGCGCGGGCGGCTCGGGCTCGCCGGTGGGGTCCGCGACCGGCTCACCGGTCGGATCTGCGACGGGTTCGCTGCCGGTGTCCGCGGGCGGCGTCGCGGTGCCGCCCTCGCCTGCGCTCGCATCCGCGACCGGCGTGTCGCCGGTGGCTGCCTCGGTCGGATCGGTGCTCGGCGCATCGCCGCCGTCCGCGGCGGGATCGTGCGCCGCCATCACGCCTTCGGGTGCGCCACCGCCATCGTCCCACGACGGCACGGTGCCCGCCTTGGGGCATCCGAGCACGCCGGCACAGGCCAACACGGAGACGATCGATCGCGCGCGGATCATGGCGCGGCAAGAGTAGCAGGGCCCAGGCGACGACGCGCGGCGCGTGGACGCGCCCCCGACCGCAGCGCGTGCGCCCGCGCGACGCTCAAGCCGACAGCGCGCGGCGCATCGTGCTCCACACCTGGCGCAACTCCGCGACGCCGGCGTGGTACGGCAGCAGCACGCGGATCGTGTGCCCGCTGCACACCGTGACCAGCACGCCCAGCCGCTGCATCGCATCGCCCACGGGCTGCGCGGGCTGGGACTCGCCGGCGATCTCGATGCCGAGCATGGCGCCCAGACCGCGGATCTGCTTCACGCGCGGCTCGGGATCCTCGGCCGCGATGGCGTCGAGCGCGGGCCTTTGCGCCGCGGCGGCGGCGAGCAGACCATCGTCGTCCATGATGCGCAGGGTCGCGACCGCGGCCGCGCACGCGAGCGGGTTGCCGCCGAAGGTCGAGCCGTGGCTGCCCTTGACCATGTGCTTGGCCAGCGCCTCGGTGGTCACGCACGCCGCGATCGGGAAGCCGCCGCCGACGGCCTTGGCCAGCCACACGATGTCGGGCTGCAGCGCCGGATCGTCACCGACCAGGGTCGACCACGCGAGGAAGCGACCGGTGCGACCGCTGCCGGCCTGGATCTCGTCGTCGCCCAGCAACGCGCCGTGACGCGTGCACAGCTCGCGCAGCCCCACGAGGAAGTCGCGCGACGCGGGGAAGATGCCGGCCTCGCCCTGGATCGGCTCGACCGCGACCATCGCGATGCGCGAACCGTACTGCTCGAACATCGCCGCGGTCGCGTCGAGATCGCCAAACGGCGCGCGCACCACGTTCATGTGCGCGAACGCGGGCCGGTCCTCGCCGACGCATGCGACGTAGGGCTGGCGGTAGGCCGCGTTCGCGGTCATCGCGATCGCGCCGAGCGTGCGACCGTGGAAGGCGCGGTCGAACACCAGCACCATGTCGCGACCGGTCGCGCGCGTGGCCAGCTTGATCGCGGCCTCGGTGACCTCGGTGCCGGTGTTGCCGATGAACGTGCGCGCCTGCGGCAGCGCGACGCGACGCGCGAGCTCGGCGGCGAGCTCCTGCTGCGGCGCGGTGTAGAACGTGCCCGCGGCGGCCACGAGCTTGCGCATCTGCGCCTCGATCGCGGCGATCCAGCGGGGATGGCCGTGGCCCAGCGGCAGACAACCGATGCCTCCGACCGCGTCGAGGTAGACCTTGCCCTCGCTGTCGCGCACGCGCATCGAACCGCGACCGGTGGGGACGTCGTCGAACACCGCGGCGTCGAGCACGATGTTGCGCGCGGCGTAGGTGGGCCAGCGGAGGTCCTGCATGCCCGATGCTATGGCAGCGCCGCGATGCAGACGCAAGGCGCGCGCGCGCCGGCCTCACCAGCGCACGCGCACGCCCGTGCCGAGCCAGTGCACGTGCGTGCTCGCGCGGGTTGTGCTGCGATTGCGGGGCCGCGAGAACGCGAACAAACCGACGACGACGGTGACCATGGCGAGGCCGGCGGTGACACCGACCATCGCGTTGCTCGCGGTCTTGAACGTGCCGAAGCGATCCTCGGCGCCCGCCGGATACGGCGGCGTCGGTGGATCCTCCTCGTAGCGGCGCTTCTGCACCACGGTGATGGTGCCGAAGCTCGCCAGCGTCGCAGCCGAGGCGGCGGTGAGCGCGACCGCGGCCCAGAACGTCGGCCGCAGCGCCGCGCTGCGGTCGCGGCGGCGCTGCGGATCGGTGCCGCGGTCGCCCGACGGCGTCGACGCGAACGGCTCGACCACGATCGCGCGCGACTCGCCCGCGCGCACGTCGATCATCCGCTGCAGCCGCTCGTCCTTGCGCGAACCCACGAGCTCGACCTCGTGGCGCCCGGGCTCGACCAACAGCGGGAAGTCCTGCTGCGCGATGACGCGGCCGTCGATCCGGACCTCGCGCAGCCGCACGTCGCCGTTGCGCTGCAGTCGCAGCTCACCGGTCTGCTTGAGCAGGCGATCGAGCGCCTCGGCCAGCTCGGCGCGCTGCGACGCGCAGAAGTCCTCGTCGACGCCGGGTGTGTCGCACGCGGGCAGATCGAGGTAGCGCTTGGCTGCCCTCGCCGCGGCGACGTGATCGCCGGCGCGCTCGTAGGCCAGCGCGACGTTCGACAGCGCGGCCGCGGCCGGCACCGCCGCGAACGCGGCCTCGAACTCGATCGCGGCCTGGGCGTAGGAACCGCGGTTGAACAGCAGCTGACCCTGCTGGAAGCGCGCGGTGAACTCCTTGACCATCTCGTCGTAGATGCGATCGCCGGTCGACGGCGCGCTCTCGGGCGCGGCGGCGGTGGTCGTCTCCGGCTCGCTCGGCGTCGCGGGGGTCAGCGTGTCGACGGGCTCGGTCGTCGCCGGCGCAGCCGCACGCGCGGGCGCGGCGGGCATCGCGAGGGCGAGGGCGCAGAGCAGCCGAAGCAACCCCGGCATCATGCCACGATCAGCCGCCAGGGCGTGGCCGCGGGCCCTTGAGGCTGGGCATCTCCGCGAGCGTGCGCCCGTCGTCGGAGCTCTTGGTGTCCTCGGGCGGCGGCGTGCTCGAGGGCGTGCTCGCCGGCGTGCCGACGGCCTCGGGCGCCTCGCCCGCGGGCTTCTTCGGCTTCTTCTGCCGCGCAGTGAAGCGCAGGTTGGTGTTGGTCACCGTCGTCGCGGGCGTGGGCAGCTCGAGCCGCGCCAGGCGCAGCGAGAAGTTCTGCGGCTCCCACGGCGCGAGCGCCATGTCGATGGCCTCGAAGCCGTCGCGCTGCAGTCGCACCGCGACCGGCTCGTCGCTGCGCGGCATCTCGACGGTCATCGGCGTGACCTGCTCGAAGCGGCGACCGCCGATGGTGACGGTCGCGCCCTGCGGCTCGGTGTTGAAGACCCACTTCACCGTGCTGGGCTCTTCCGCCGCGGTGGTCCCCGCCGGCGTCTCGGCCTGATCGCTCGCCGCCACGATCGGCGTGTCGTCGCGACCGCGCTGCGCGTAGCTGACGATCGCGGTGCCCACGGCCGCGCCGACCAGCGGCAGACCGATGAGCAGCGACCACGAGCGCGAGGCCTTGGGCGGGATGCTGCTGGTGCCGGTGCTCGACACCGGCGTCGACGTCACCGCGGTCGGGACCTCGGGGAACTCGCGCAGCGGTTCGGGCGCGGCGGGGTCGATCACCGCGGTGGGCTGGCGCGAGGCCGAGACCGCGGCTGCGGCCTTCGACGCGACCTCGTCGAGCGCGAGCATCGAGGTTCGGCGATCACGCTCGGGCTGGCGATCGATGCCGCGGTTGCGGGCCGCGGCGCGCACGTAGTCGAGCCGCGCCTCGAAGTACCGCTTCATGATGCGACCCATCGCATCGCGAGGATCGTCGTCGAGCACGCTGCGCAGCGCGGTCCGGACGTCGCGCAGCATCTCGTGCGCGTCGGCGTAGCGGTTCTCGCGATCGGCCGCGAGCGCGCGGTGCAGCACGCGGATGACCTCGGGCGACAGATCCTTGCGGTGCTCGGCGATGTCGGGCAGCTGGAAGTCACACGCGCGCGCGAGGATCTCCGACTCGGTCTCGCCCGCGAGCAGCCGCTCGTTGGTGAGCAGCTCCCACATCACCGCGCCCAGCGCGAACAGATCGGTGCGGCGGTCGATGGGCTTGCCGCGCGCCTGCTCCGGGGACATGTACGGCAACTTGCCGCGCAGCTGGCCGGTCAGCGTGGTGCTGCGCTTGCCCGCGGCCTTCATGATGCCGAAGTCCACCACCCGCACGCGGCCGTCGGTGCCGGCCAGCAGGTTGTGGGGCGACACGTCGCGGTGCACGAGGTGGTAGGGCACGCCGTCGGGATCGACGAGGTCGTGGGCCGCGGCGAGGCCCTCGCACGCGTCGGCCACCACCTGCAGCACCACCGACACCGGCAGCAGCTCGCCGGCCTTGCGCAGCTCCTTGAGCAGCGACGAGAGCGTGTCGCCCTCGACGTACTCCATCACCATGAAGAAGACGTCGTCCTCGCGGCCGAGGTCGAGGATCTCGACCACGTGCGGGTGCCGGATCCGCGCCGCGATGCGCGCCTCGTCGAGGAACATCTCGACGAAGTCGGGCTCGTTGGCGAGGTGCGGATGGATGACCTTGACCGCGACGAGCTTCTCGAAGCCGGCGGTCCCGATCGCGCGGCCGAGGTACACCGTCGCCATGCCGCCGTGACCGAGCCGATGCAGCAGCTCGTAGCGGCCGACCAACCGATCGCGCGGCATGGACTCGCCGGCCAACGACGTGCTCGGCCGCGAGGGCTTGGGCCTCGCGTCGACGACCTTCGTATCGGCCTCGGCTTCCATGGTCGCGTCGGGTCCGCCCGCCCGCGGACGCGGGTGGGTCGCTCGGTGCCCTCTGAAAATCACGATACGCGAAACCGGCGCACGGATCACGAGCCCGCGAGGTCGCGCGCCGCAGGGCCTGTGCCGGCCCGCGCGGGCTGCTGGCGCCACTGCGGCGTGAATTGTCGGATCGCGCGCGCGCCTCCTGGTGCGAGTCGGCCGGGGCGGATCGGAATGCCGGGTTTGTCAGGCGCCCGCGGCCTCTGCCGGCGCGGGTCCGCGCGGTCCGACGTGCCGGCGGGCAGGGGAGCAGATCTCGGAGATCGCGCCTGGCTCTCACTTTTTTGTTGGATCGAGCGTGTCGAGTCCACGCGAATCCACCATGGCACGATCATGCGATTCGAGCGGGCAAAGCCCAAGCATTCAGATCAGTTCCGAGCTT
This sequence comes from Nannocystaceae bacterium, assembly GCA_019694555.1. Lineage (GTDB taxonomy): Bacteria > Myxococcota_A > Polyangia > Nannocystales > Nannocystaceae > Xiheibacterium. Next base: position 3,904 of record JAIBBS010000016.1, on the reverse strand, counting down.
CAATCCACAGCATCTTGTGTCGGCGTATCATGCGCTCCACAACATCTTGTGGAACGGGCCTTGCGTGTTGAGGGCGCTTGGATTACTTCCGTCGAGAGGAGATCTCGCCGGGCGCCCAGAGCCCGGGCGGGGTCCCGACAGGGGTAGTCATGGCCAAGCGACAGACGCGCCGCAGCATCTCGGTCAAGGGCATCACGTACCAGCGCCTCAAGAACTTCTGCGAAGCCCAGCAGCTGAGCGTGAGCGGCTATCTCGAGGACATCATCGCCGCCAAGCTCGACGCCGCGAACGTGCCGGTGCCCGAGAAGGTCGAGCCGCGGGCCAAGCCCAAGGCCGAGAGCGAAGAGATCATCTCGCAGCACTTCACGTTCTGATCGCGCAATCGCGCCGCGTTTTTGCGCGGCGGACGACGCGGTCCGCGTGACTGCGAGTGCGCTGCATTCCGGTATGCTCCGGCCGGGGGCAAGCAACCAAGATGCGGCGCAAGGATCTCGAGGCCGTTCGACGTCTGGTATCGCGCCGGCGGGCGCTGCAGGGGATGGGCGCGGTGCTGGGCGCCAGCGCCATCGGCTGCGGTGACGATGCGGCCGGTCAGGGTGGAACGTCGGAAGGCTCGTCGAGCACCGGCGATGGCAGCAGCGGCGGGACCACGGGCACCGGCACCGGCACGTCGAGCACCACCTCGGGTGTCGACGGCAGCAGCTCGAGCGGTGGCGGTTCGTCGAGCGACGGCAGCACGAGCGCGGCGGACAGCTCGACCGGCGAGAACCCCGACGCGTGCAACGGCGACGGCGGCCTCACGCCGGCGGAGCTGCTGGCGAACATCGACACGATCGTCGTCGTGGTGATGGAGAACCGCTCCTTCGACCACTACTTCGGCTCGAGCACCTTCCTCGAGAACTGGCAGGTCGAGGGCCTCACCGGCAACGAGAGCAACCCCGACGCGGATGGCAACGACGTCACCGTGTTCGCGATGGCGAACCTCGAGATCGCCGATCCGCCGCACGACTGGGATCCGGTCCACGCGTCGTGGAACGACGGCGCGATGGACGGCTTCGTGCAGCAGCACCAGCTGCAGAACCCCGACACGTACACCGAGGTGATGGGCTACTACGTGCGCGACCAGCTGCCGGTGCTCTACGCGCTCGCAGAGGGCTACACGCTGTGTGACCACTGGTTCTGCGCGCTGCTGGGCCCGACCTGGCCCAACCGCTTCTACGTCCACGGCGGCAGCTCCGGTGGCGGTACGACGAACTTCCCGCAGCCGCTGCTGACCAACGTGTGGGACCTGCTGGCCGACGCCGGCATCAGCCACGCCAACTACTACAACGACATCCCGTGGGTCTGGGGCGCGTACGCCAACCCGTTCGTGAACTACACCGCCGAGATGGACGAGTTCTTCGCCGCGGCCGAGGTCGGCTCGCTGCCGCGCTTCTCCGTCATCGATCCCAACTTCGGTCTGCTCGGCGGCGGTGAGGGTCAGAACGACGACCATCCCGACGCCAACGTGACCATGGGCCAGGTCTTCCTCGCGTCGGTGTACCAGGCGCTCGCCGCGAGCCCGCAGTGGCCGCGCTGCCTGCTCGTCATCACGTACGACGAGCACGGCGGTTTCTACGACCACGTCGCGCCGCCGATCGTCGACGACGACGATCCCGACTTCAACCACCTCGGCGTGCGCGTGCCCGGCCTCGTGATCGGGCCCAGCGTGCGGCGCGGGTGCGTCAACAGCAACACCTTCGAGCACTGCTCGATCCTCGCCACCGTCAACGCGCGCTTCGGGCTGTCGCCGATCAACGATCGCGTCGCGCAGGCCCCGGACCTGTCGAGCTGCATCGACCCTGCGTTCGTCGACGACCCGCAGCCGCCGATCAAGCTGCCGATGCTGCAGGCGCGCCTGCGCGATCTGCTGGCGACCAACGGTCCCAAGCACTCGCATCCCGAGATGCGCGAGCTCATCGCCCAGGGCAAGATCCCGATCCCGGCCCACCGCCGCCACGCCGACGCGAGCCGCGACATCTCGATGACGCTGATCAGCCACGCACAGCGGCTGGGCGTGCTGAAGCTGGTCGATTGAGCGCCCGCACGGCCGCGGGACCGGTCACGGCCGCGGCGGCCTGCTACGCTCGCGGCCCGTGAGCTACGTCGTCCTCGCGCGCAAGTACCGGCCGCTGCGCTTCGCCGACATGATCGGCCAGGAGCACATCGGCCGCACGCTGGGCAACGCGATCACGCAGGACCGAGTGCACCACGCGTACCTGTTCGCCGGCGCGCGCGGGCTGGGCAAGACCACCACCGCGCGCATCTTCGCCAAGGCGCTGGTGTGCGAGCAGGGCCCCACGCCCGAGCCGTGCAACGCGTGCGCGCAGTGCCTCGCGGTGACCGAGGGCCGCTCGGTCGACGTGATCGAGATCGACGGCGCGAGCAACAACTCGGTCGAGAACATCCGCGGGCTGCGAGAGCAGGTGCACTACCTGCCGCAGACCGCCCGCCGCAAGATCTACATCATCGACGAGGTCCACATGCTGACCACGTCGGCCTTCAACGCGCTGCTCAAGACGCTCGAGGAGCCGCCGGCGCACGTGAACTTCGTGTTCGCGACCACCGAGGCGCACAAGGTGCTGCCGACGATCCTCTCGCGGGTCTCGCGGCTGGACTTCCGGCGCGTGTCGATCGGCGAGATCGTCGCGCACCTGCAGTCGGTGCTGCAGCGCGAGCAGCTCTCGGTCGAGCCCGCGGGTCTGCACCTGGTCGCGCGCGCCGCCGGCGGCTCGGTGCGCGACGCGATGACGTTGCTCGATCAGGTGCTGGCGTTCGCGAACGACCCCAAGGCCGTGAGCGAGGCCGAGGCGCGCGCGGTGTTGGGCCAGGCCGAGCGCACCGCGGTCGCGGGCCTGGTCGACGCGATCCTCGCGCGGGATCCCGATCGCACCATGGCGAGCTTCGACGCGCTCGCGGCCGGCGGCATCGATCTCACGGTGTTGTCGCTGCAACTACTCGAGGATCTGCGCGACCTCGCGATCGCCCGCAGCTGCCGCACGCGCGACGCGTTCATCGACGCGACCGCCGACGAGCTCGACGAGCTGGTCCGCCGCGCCAACGCGGTGCCGCCGTCGGTGATCGCACAGGCGTTCGATCGGCTGTGGCGCGTGGTCGATCGCCTCGCGACCGCACGCTCGCAGCGCTTGGTGCTGGAGATGGGTCTGCTCGAGCTCTCGCAGGCCGAGCCGGTGCTCCCGCTGGGCGATCTCATCGAGCGGCTCGAGGCGCTCGGCGACGGACGAGCGCCCGGCGGCAGCGCACCGCCGCGCAGCAGCGGCGCGGCACCGTCGCGCAGCAGCACGGCTTCGCGCAGCAGCGGTCGCGCGCCCACCGGCAGCCGGCAGGGCGCCGCGCCGGACGACGACGTGCCGCCGCCACCCGAGCCGGCCGAGTCGCCCCCGGCGAGCGCGACACGGACGGACGCGGAGCTGCGCGCGAGCGCGGCCGCGAGCGCTGCGGAGCCACGTGCATCGTCGGCAGCGAGCGCATCCGCGGCACCGAGCGCATCCGCGGCATCGAGCGCATCCGCGGCACCGAGCGCGCCCGCGGCACCGAGCGCATCCGCGGCATCGAGCGCATCCGCGGCACCGAGCGCATCGTCGGCACCGAGCGCATCCGCGGCACCGAGCGCGCCCGAATCCGCGAGCACCAGCGTCGCACCGAGCACACCCGCAGCACCGAGCGCACCCGCGACGCCGCCCGCGGACGCGCAGGCGAGCCCGTTCATGCGCGACCTGTGGGCGATGGCGCACTCGAGCGGCGTGATCGCGCCGGGCTCGACCGCGGCCACGCCGCCCGTCGAGTCCGCGCCCGCGTCCGCACCGCGCAACGGCAAGCCGGTCGCGAGCGCAGCACCGATCGC
>JAIBBS010000015.1 GCA_019694555.1 Nannocystaceae bacterium | reverse complement strand
TAGAACAGCTCGTCGTACGACCAGCCGCACATCGAGCCACCGACGTGGGCCGACGCGCTCGCGCCCTTGGTCGTGACCGAGGCCTCGAGATCGATGTCGCACTCGCCTTCGACGTCACCGCTCCACGACAGGTCGCCGACGATCGACGCCGACACCGAGGTCTCGGTCACCGAGGCGTCGTACGCCAGCGTGCCGTCGATGACGACACCCTCGGCGGCGCAGTCCTCGAAGCGGATGTCGACCGAGCCGACGACCGAGCCGGGGTCGACGTGGCCCTCGGCGTCGAGCGTGACGGTGCCGCCATCGGGGCACTGCGCGGTGCCCAGCAGCGACGCGTCGATGCCGTTGGCGTCGGCCGAGGCCGAGCCGTCGAAGCCCAGCGACACGCCGGCCTGCTGCATCGCCATCGAGGTGCTGCGCCAGCCGGTCTGGGCGTCGCCCTTGTCGGTGCTGGGGCCGTCGGCCTGGCAGGCGGCGAGGGTGGTCGCGAGGGTGAGCAGGGGAATGCAGCGCGGGAGCATGGCGCGCTGCCCTTCGCAGGATCGCGGCCAGTCGCAAGTGTGCGAGATCGCGGGCGTGCGGCTGTCGCGGCTTGCAACACGGCCGCACATCGCGACGTGGTGCGCTGCCGCGGCGCTGCGCCGGTCGTCGCGGCGCTCACGTGCTCGGCGACAGGCGCAGGAACAGGGTCAGCGACTCGACGTCGACGCCCCGGCACTCGCACGACTCGATCGCGGTCGGGACCAGCTTGGTCATCGCTGCGCGGCGACTCCCGGCCGGTGCGGCCGCCGCCTCGCGGAAGGCGTCGGCGAGGCCGTAGCAGCCGTCGATGGTCTTGCCCACGCCCTCGTCGAGCAACGCCGCGCGCGCGCGTGGCTCGTGGGTCTGCCGCAGCTGCTCGTACAAGGTCTGCGCCCACGCCGGCAGCGCGCGCGCGGCGTCGTGCCCGGGCTCGGGCGCGGCGAAGGCCGCACGCATCGTCGACACGCGCGCGCGGCAGGCCTGCAGGGTCTGGGCGTCGGCCTGCGAACACGCCGCGCCCGCGACCAGCCCAACGACCAGCGCCCGTGCCCAGCGGAGGGAACGCGTCATCGAGATGCACGTGCGGTGCGGCGCCCGGCCGCGCCAGCACCGAGTCCGTCCACCGCGCGCGATGGCCTGGACGACCTCGGGCCGCCCGTGCGGGCCGACCGCGGCCGGACGCGCGCGTGGTTTCGCCGCGCGAGCCCATCGCGAGAGAGCGTCCTCACGCCCGCCGCGAGCGCCGACGACACCGCAGGCCGGTCTCGCTGAGTCGATAGTGCACCCGTGGTCACAGCCCAGCGTCCCAAGTCCGGCATCAGGATCCTCGGCGCGCGCCTGCTCAAGGTGCTCGCGCGCCTGTGGAAGCTGTCCAACGCGATCCGCGTGGCGACGCTCAACATCCTGTTCTTCGCCCTGGTGATCACGCTGCTGGTGCTCGCGCTGCGCAGCGACGGCCCCGAGTTCGCCGACAAGAACGCGCTGGTGCTCGCGCCCAAGGGTGTCATCGTCGAACAGCTCAGCGCCGACGGACCCTCGCTCAGCGGCCTGGTCGCCGGGACGCCGCCCGAGACGCTGCTGCGCGACATGGTCGAGACCATCGAGCGCGCCGGCGAGGACGATCGCATCCACGTGCTCGTGCTCGACCTCAGCGAGCTGCAGGGCGCGGGCATGAGCAAGCTGCAGGAGCTGGGCGCCGCGATCCGCGGCTTCCGTGGCCACGGCAAGCCGGTCATCGCCACCGCCGATCACTACAGCCAGGCCGCGTACTACCTCGCCGCCCACGCCGACGAGATCTACATGCATCAGATGGGCGAGGTCTCGATCACGGGCCTCGCACGCTACGGCATGTACTTCAAGGACGCGCTCGACCGGCTCGAGGTGCAGTGGCACGTCTTCCGCGTCGGCAAGTACAAGTCCGCGGTCGAGCCCTACATCGCCAACGGCATGTCGCCCGAGGCACGCGAGGCCGACCTCGCGTGGATGGGCGATCTGTGGCAGGTGTGGATCGACGACGTCGCGGCCGCCCGCGGGGTCGCGGCGGCCGACCTGCTCGACTACGCCAACCACTTCGACGAGCACATCGTGCGGTCCGGTGGCGATGCCGCCGCCGCGGCCGTGGCCATGCGTCTGGTCGATCAGATCGGCGGGCGCGACAAGCTGCGCGATCGCGTGATCGAGCTGGTCGGCGAGGACAAGAAGACCCACGACTTCCATCGCGTCGAGGCCGACGCGTATCTCGAGCTGGTCCGTGGCGAGCGGCCCTCGCACCGCGGCGGCGACAAGGTCGCGGTCGTGGTCGCGCGCGGCACCATCGTCGATGGCGAGGCGCCCGCGGGCAGCATCGGCGGCGACTCGACCGCCAAGCTCATCCGCAAGGCGCGGCTCGACGAGAAGACCAAGGCGCTGGTGCTGCGGGTCGACAGCGGCGGCGGCAGTGCCTTCGCATCGGAGGTCATCCGCCGCGAGCTCGAGCTGGCGCGCGCCGCCGGCAAGACCGTGGTCGTCTCGATGGGCTCGGTCGCGGCCTCGGGCGGCTACTGGATCAGCACCGCGTCCGACGAGATCTGGGCCAGCCCGTCGACCATCACCGGCTCGATCGGCATCTTCGGGATGTTCCCGACCTTCGACAAGTCGCTGGCGCGACAGGTCGGCGTCCACACCGACGGCGTCGCGACCACACCGTTCGCCGATCCGTCGCCGCAGCGCCCGCTGGATCCCGCCATCGCACGCGCGATGCAGAGCGGCATCGAGCACGGCTATCAGGAGTTTCTCGCACACGTGGCCGAGGCCCGCGGCATGACCAAGGAACAGGTCGACGCGGTCGCGCAGGGCCGCGTGTGGAGCGGTCAGGACGCCAAGGAGGCGGGCCTGGTCGATCAGCTCGGCGGCTTGAAGGACGCGATCGCGTCGGCGGCGAGCCGCGCGCAGCTCGGCAGCGAGTACGAGGTCGATTTCGTCGAGCCCGAGCTGACGCTGCAGGACAAGCTGGTGAAGAAGGCGATCGGCGGCGCCGAGGCCATGGGCTTCTCGCCGCCGCTGGCGGGCACGGCCTACGGCGAGCTGGTGCGCTTCTTCGACGAGCAGGCGCGGGTGCTCGCGTCGCTCGACGATCCGCGGGGGATGTACGCCTACGCGATGATCGACGTAGACTGACGCCCGACGCGGCGTGGAGACCACCCAGGCAGGGGACAGCGACGGCGGGCCCGGCGACGTCGCGTGGGTCGGGACCTTCGCACGCGATCGCGTGCGGGCGCAGCTGTTCGGACCCGACGTCGCGCCGCCGCCGGCGCTGGGCCGCTACACGCTGCGCGGTCGCCTGGGCCGCGGTGGCATGGGCACCGTGCTGCTCGCCCACGATCCGATGCTGGGCCGCGACGTGGCGGTCAAGTTGGTCGACGCGCCCGAGCCGAAGCTGCGCGCACGCGTCATCCACGAGGCCCAGGCCAACGCGCGCGTCCGCGATCCCCACGTGGTCGAGGTCTACGACGTCGGCACCGCGAACGAGTCGGTCTACATCGTCATGGAGCTCGTGCGCGGCGACACGCTGCGGGCGTGGTGCCGCGCGAGTCCCCGCCGTTGGCGCGAAGTCGTGGCGCAGTTTCTCGCCGCGGGCCACGGGCTCGAGGCGGTGCACCGCGCGGGCCTGGTGCATCGTGACTTCAAGCCCGAAAACGTCGTGGTCGGCGAGGACGGCCGCGTGCGGCTGCTCGACTTCGGCATCGCGCGCGCGCTGGCCGACACCACGCCGCTGGCCACGCCGCTGCCGCCCGACTCGTCGGTGATCGCCGATCTCGCCACGCTGGCGACCGCGGGCGATCACGCGGGCACGCCGGCGTACATGGCCCCGGAGCAGCTGACCGGCGGCGTGATCGACGGACGCGCCGATCAGTTCGCGTTCTGCGTGGCGCTGTGGGAAGCGCTGTTCGGCGAGCGACCCGGGGGCAACGTCGCGGTCGCGGCGATGGTCGACGGTCGCTGGCCGCCGGCGCGGCCACGCACGAACCCGACGGTGCCGCGGGCGGTGGTCGCCGCGCTGCAGCGCGGGCTCGCGATGGAACCGGCCCGGCGCTTCGGCGCGCTCGAAGAGCTGCTCGCGCGATTGCAGCGGGCCGCGGGCATCCGTCGCACGAACCGGATCGTCACTGCGGTGGCGCTCGCGTCGGCGGGCGCGTTGGTGTGGCTCGCCGTGCGCCGACCCGAGCCCTGTGCCGAGGTCGCGGCACCGGGCGCGGCGCTGTGGTCGGCGTCGCGCCGCGCGGCCGCGCAGCAGGCCGTGCTCGACGTGCAAGGCGAGCTCGCGCCCGCGGCGTGGGCTCGCATCGATCCGGCGATCGCCGAGTTCGCGACGCGGTGGCAGGCCGAGCGCACGCGCGTGTGCGAGGCCGACGGGCCTCGCCGCGAGGCGTCCGAGCACTGCCTCGATCGCATCCTCGCCGACGCCGACGCCGTCGCGCAGGGGCTCGATCGCCTCGACGCGCCGACGCTGGTCGCGCGGCTCGACGAGGCGCAGCGGCTGCCCGCGCCCACGCGCTGCAGCGATCCCGAGGTGCTGGCCGCGATGGGTGCCTCGGCCGGCGACGTCGACCCACAGGCGCGCGCGCGACTGGCGGAGGTCGAGGCGTCGCAGAATCGCGGCGAGTTCGCGACCGCGCTGGCCCAGGCCGAGGCGCTCGCAGCGGACGCGACGGTGGCACACACGCCCTGGCTCGACCGACGCGTGGCGCTGCTGGCCGCGCGCGCGCGTGCCGAGCTGGGGTCCTACGCCGAAGCCGATGCCGCGTTCACGGCGATCTACGACGAGGCCGATGCCGCCAACGATCCCGAGCTGAAGGCGCGCGCCGCGGTCGCAGCGGCTTCGCTCGCGACGCAGCAGCGGCGCGATCGCGAGGCCGCGCGGACGTGGTCGCAGCGCGCTCTCGCGGCCGCGCGCGTGAGCCTCGATCCCGGGTTGCTCGACGAAGCCGAGCACGCGCTGGCGATGGCGGCGCTCGTGAGCGGAGCCGGCGACGAGGCGGTGCCGCTGTTCGAGGGGGTGGCGGCGCGCCTGCGCCAGCGTTGCCCGTGGCCGTGCGGGCAGCTGGTCGACATCGAGATCAAGCTCTCGATGGGCGAGGGCGTGCTCGGTCACAACGAGTCGGCGCTGGCGCACGCGCGCGAGTCGGTGGCGCTGGCCGACGCGGCGCTGGGCGGCCAGCATCCCTCGACGGCGGCGGCCTACAACCAGCTGTGCGCGCAGCTCGACACCATGCAACGCAGCGCCGAGGCGTTGCCGTACTGCCAGCGCGCCTACGAGATCATCGTCGCCGCGTTCGGGCCCAACCACGCGGAGGCGGGCGCGGCGCTGGGCATGCTCGCCACGCTCGAGTCCGCGGTCGGTGACCCCGAGCGCGCGCGTGCGCGGCTGCGCGAGGCCGAGGCGATCCTGCTGCGCACGCTCGGCCCCGGGCATCCCGACGCGCTGGCCGCGACGACCAACCTCGCGGTCATCGATCTGAATCGCCAGGTCTATGCCGACGCCGAGCTGCTGCTGCGCGACGTGATCGCGCGCAACGCTGCCGCCGGACACCCGCTCGATCCGTTCGACGAGACGACCCTGCACCACAACCTCGGTCTGGTGTTGATGGAGCTGGGCCGCGACGACGAGTCGCTGACGTACCTGCGGGATGCCGAGCAGAGGCGCGTGGCGCTCGGCGTGCCCAGCGAGGTCCTGTCGATCACGCGCACCGCCATCGGCGTCGTGCTGACGCGGCAGGGCGATCGCGAGGCCGCGGCGTCCGTGCTCGAGACCGCGCTGGCGGCCGAGGGCGACGACGACGACTACAATCGCGCGACCCGGCGGCTCTACCTCGGCGAGGCGCTCGCGGAGTCCGATCCCGCACGCGCGCTGCGGTTGGTCGACGACGCGATCGCGCTGTACATGCGTCACTCGCCCAACGCGGACGCGCTCGACGACGCGCGCGCGCTGCGGCAACGCCTGGCCGATCGCGTCGCCGCGGTGCCGTGAGACGCCCGCAGGGCCGCGTCAGTCGACGAACTTCGACAGCAGCCGGATGTACTTCACCTGGTAGCCGTTCGAGGGCTCGGTCACCGACCACGAGTCGAGCGGCCAGCCGTCGTTGAACTCGGCGTAGGACTTCTGCGGCGGCTGACCGAACGGCGGTGACAACGGCGCGGCGCCGCAGTCGAAGCCGCTGCAGCCGTCGGGGCAGCAGCCGTCCCAGTCGTAGCTCGGGTTCGGTCCACCGACCAGGTAGCCCGGCGGCGGGCCGTACTGCGACTCGCCCTCGGCGTCCCAGTCGGAACCGTGCGCGAACCACGAGTGATAGATCGTCGTGACCGACGTGCTCGCGCCGAGCTCGTCCATGTTCGACAGGTACACCAGCGACAGCGGGTTGAGCCCGTGCAGCGCGTGGACGTAGCGCTCGGCGGCCCGCGCGGCGTCGGCCGTGGCACCGCCGCCGGCACCGTAGCCGACCGCGTTCCACAACAGGTTGCCCTGATCCGCGCGGACCTGGTTGCTGCCCCAGACGTACACGTACAGCTGCGCGAGGTAGGGATCGGGATCAGCCGTCAGCGTGCCGAGGTTGTTGTCGCCCTCGAGGCCGCCCGCGTAGGCCGCGAGGATGTCGTCGACCACCGCCGCGGTCGCGCCGTCGACCTGCGTGTACGCCAGCAGGCTGTCGTGCTCCTCCATCGCGAACACGTCGAGGTAGCCCGAGCCCATGAGCTGGGTCTGGTCGTAGTCGGCATCGAACGCGGCGCGGTACTGCGGATCGCCGGTGAGCTCGAACAGGTACACCGCGGCACTGAGGCGCTTGATCAGCCGCCCGTGGTCGTCGACCTCCTGCTCGCCCGCGCCGATCGAGCCGCTGTTGTAGAACGTCACCCCGGGGTTGGCTGCGGCCCAGTCCCACGCCTGCTCGGCGCGCGCGGTCAGCTCGTCGGCGTAGCCGGGGTAGACCGCTGCGATCGCGTCGTCGCGATAGACCAACGCCGCCAGCGCGAAGGTGCCCGCGGCCGACAGCGTCGCCGAGGTGTTCGCGGGCCCGTAGGTGCACGGTCCGGTCGCGGACGACGGCGAGGTGTCGGGCGAGCCGCCGAACGCGGGATCGGGCGCGCCGTCCTGACCGACGATCGACAGCACCGAACCGTCGCCGCCCTGCATGCGCACGAGCCACGCGAGGTTCCAGTGGTTCTCGTCGATGACGTCGGGCACGCCGTTGCCGGACTCGGGGATGCCGTAGTCGTCGGTGAACGCCGCGGGGCGCTCGCGATAGGCCCGCAGCAGCGTGATCGCGTAGCTCGCCGACCAGTTGGTGTACTTGTTCTGATCGCCGGCGTCCCACCAGCCGCCCTGCAGATCGCGCGGCGAGCCGCCGCCTTGCGCCTCGCACTCGGGGCCCTGGCCGGGACCCACGTGCGCGGCGTCGTCGGCCCACGGGGCGCCGGCGTGGCGCGCGTCCTTGGCGAAGCCGTCGCGCTGGTAGAACAGCATGCGCACGGCCGCGCGCAGCACGTCGCGATAGACGTCGTCGGCGATGCGGAAGACGTCGGAGCGCACCTGGTTGTCGACGTCGAGCACGTAGTAGTCGCCGGGCGTGTCGAGGCTGCTCAGATCGAGCCGCCACGCGACGTCGCCCGAGGACGGATCCTCCGCGCCGCCTTGCCACGGCACCAGCTCGAGCGTGAGCACGCTCTGCTGCGCGTTGGCATCGATCACCGCCCAGTTGCTGCCGGGCGAGAAGGCGGTGCCGGCGTCGAAGCCAGTGACGGGGCTGCGCACGACCGCGATCTTCTCGGCGCCCGGGCGCCAGCCGAACTGATCGACGACGATGAACGGACTCAGCGGCTGATCGGGCTCGGGCGGATCGCCGGTCGAGTCGGCGCCGGTGCCCGGACCGCTCGCGCTCGCGCTCTCTTCGTTGCCGCTGCCCGACGCGCTCGGATCGGTCGCCGTCGCGGTTGTGGATGGCGCGGTGGTGCCGGGGCCTTCACCGCTCGAGCCCGAGGACTGTGCCGCTGCGGTGCCGTCGTCGCTGCACGCGCCGATCGCCAGTGCAGCGGCCAAACAGCCCGCGCGCCACGGCGACGACGGGGTCACGTGCTGCGCTGGGATGCTTGGCCCCCGGCGCCAGGAGCCGGCTGCGCGAATTCGCGGTTGCATGCGACAGCTGCCTTCGCCGTTCGGACACCGCCGCCCGGGCGCCACCATCGTAGCCGACCCCGGCGTGCGCGGGACCCTCGCGCACGCCGGACGAGACTGGCATGCTGGACTGCGATGGTGGGCAGGGTTTGGTCCGAAGGACACGGGCTCGGGCGCAACGTGACGGGTCCCGTCCGCGCGCGCACGATCACCGCGACGCAGCTCGTGATCGCCGGCGTGTTGGCGCTCGGGCCCGCGAGCGGATGTCACGACGACGCGACGCAGACCAGCGCCGAGGGCAGCAGCAGCGGCGCAGGCAGCAGCGGCGGCGTCGGCAGCAGCAGCAGCACGGGCGAGGGCAGCAGTGGCGGGGTCGACTCGAGCGGCGGCGCGACCACGAGCGGCACCGACGAGGCCTCGAGCGGCGCGCCGATCCCCGATCTGCCGCACGAGCCCTCACCGCTGACGATCAACGAGGTCATGCCCGGCAACGGTTCGACCCTCAACGGCCCCGGTGGTGACACGCGGCCCGACTGGGTCGAGCTGGTCAACACCAGCGATGCGCCGGTGTCGCTCGGACGCGTGCAGCTGCGAAACGCCGCCAACGAGGTGTGGATCGGCACCGACGCCGACGGTGCGATCGCGCCCGGCGAGCACTTCCTGGTCTGGCTCGCACCCAGCGACGGGGGCGAGGGCGTGTTCACCGGTTGGTCGGTGTCGAAATCCGACGACGTGCTCACGCTGTTCGTCGACGACTGGCAGGCCGAGACGGTGCAGTGGAGCGGCCTGGGGGTCGACGTGTCGTGGCTGCGGATCCCCGACGCCACCGGTGACTTCGTCGCGACCGCGCTGCCGTCCCCGGCGGCGATCAACGCCGACGCGCCCAGCGCCACGCTCGACCCGGCGCAGGAGACGGTGTTCCTGCTCGACGTGGCGCACCGCATCGACCTCGAGATCACGCCCGAGATCAGCGCGATGCTCGATCAGCCCGACCGACCCAAGGTCCACGTCGAGGCGAGCATCGACGGCATCCACTACCTCGACGTGGGCGTGCGGCTCAAGGGCCATGCGTCGTACGACACCATGGACGGCAAACCCGGCTTCGTGGTCGACATGAACTTCGGGGAGACCGGTGCGCACTTCCGCGGGCTCTCGGCGTTCAAGCTGCACAACGGCAGCGTGATCGACCCGACCCGCGCGCGCGATCACATCACCTATCGCCTCGCGCGCGAGCTGGGCCTGCTGGCGCCGCGGGTGGGCTGGGCCGAGGTCTACTGCAGCGGCGAGTACTACGGCATCTACATCATGGTCGAACGCCACGACCAGACCATGATCGAGGCGCGACGGCCCGGTGCCGGCGCGCTGGGCATGATCTTCGAGCCCACGGTCGGTTGGCAGGGCGACTTCGGCTCGCACGCGACGTCGTGGGACTACGAAGACGGTCCGCAGCCGATGCCGGCGCAGGCCCAGGACACGCTGGACGCGATCGACACCATCGTCGGTGGCGCGGCGACCGATCAGGCCGTCGATGCGCTGTGGAACTACGTCGACAAGGACATGCTGATGACGTACATGGCCTGGGAGGCCATGGTCGGCAACACCGACGGCTACATGGCGCCCAACAACTGGCGTCTGTACATCGACGGCACCACGTTCAAGCTCGAGCTCGTGCCCAGCGGTGCGGAGTGGACCTGGGACTGGACCGTGAGCCCGTGGTGGTTCGGCGGTCGCCTCGCGAGCTTCTGCAACGAGAACACCAACTGCCGCCACGACTACGCCGCGCGCATCCTCGAGGTCGCCGACACCGTCGAAGCGCTCGCGCTGCTCGAGGACTTCGACGCGCGGCAGGAGTGGCTGCTGCCGTACATCCAGAGTGATCCGCGGTATCCGATCTACCAGCCGGGCGACTACTGGTACCCGTGGGGCACGTACGAGCACGCGTACCCCAGCACGGTCGAGCACCTGACGAACAACCCCAACGATCAGCGCAACGAGGTCTGGGCGAACTTCCCGGATCTGCAGTGATGGCGACGCGGCGCGCGTCGCCGCCGAGCCCTCAGCCGCCGCCGGGCAACACCGGGCCGCAGCCTGGCAGCGTCGGATCCCAGCGATACTCGCCCGCGTCGTAGTCCCACACGAAGCACGGGCTGCTCGGGCCCTCGCCGGTCGCATGCAGTGCGACCAGGAACTGCGAGCCCTCGGGCTCGAGCACGGTGCCGGTCTCGGGATCGACGACGCCGGTCGTCGTCCACACGCGCCGGTCGGATGGGTCGGTTGCGATCGGACACGCGCCCGGGCACAGAGCCGCGGGTGTCCCCGCGCGATCACAGGCCGCGACGATCTTCTGCACGTTGCGCGATCACGGCGCCGCGCCACACTGCGCCAGCCACTGCCGCGCGGTCGCGGCATCGCGTTCGACCTGCGCCGCCTGCAGCCGCGCGAGCGCCACACGAAACTGTGGCACCGCCTCGTCGCAGCGATCGGCGGCCATGAGCGCGCGGCCGAGGTTGGCGCGGAACGCCGCCGCGTGGGGATGTGCCTCGCCCAGCGCGGTCTCGAGGATGTCCGCGGCCCGACGGGCGTGATCGATGGCTTGCTCGTGTTGGCCGCGAGCGGTCGCGAGGTCGGCGAGGTTGGACAGCGTCACGCCGACCTTGACGCTGTGGCTGCCGTGCGAGGCGGTCCAGCCGACCAGCGCGGCCTGCAGCGCGGCGTCGGCCTCGTCGAGGCGGCCGGCCTGCGTGAGCGCGACACCGCGGGCGCCGACGATCCACGTCACGCGCGGGTGGCCGCGGTCCAGGCTCGCCTGCGCGATCGCGAGGGCCTCGTCGAGGTGCGCGACCGCGGCCGCCGCATCACCGCGCTCGAGCTCGACCGCCGCGAGGTTCTGCAGCGCGGTGAGATTGAACGCGTGCGCGCGGCCGTGCACGCGCGCGCCACCGTCGAGCGCGCGCCGCAGCGACACCTCGGCCCGCTCGGGCGCGCCCGCGGCGAGCGCGACGTTGGCCTGGGTCAGGTCCGCGAGCACGACCTCGACGTCGTCCTCGCCGAACACCGCGGCGGTGCGATCGCGCAGTGTCGCGACTGCGGCGGTGGCACCGGTGACGTCGCCGGCGAGCACCGCGGCCTCGACCCGCATCCGCTGGGCGCGCAACGACTGCGGTCCGTCGCCACCGTCGAGCGCCGCAGCGAGCTCGACCGCGCGCTCGGCCATGGCGACCGCGTCCTGGACGCGTCCGTGCTCGTGGTCGACCTTGAACGCGTCGGTCACCAGCGCCAGCTCGAGCCACGCGTGATCGGGCACGCGCGCGAGCGCGGCCTCGGCGTGGCGTCGCCAGGCCTCGGCCTCGAGCGGGCGGCCCTGGAAGTTGCCGACCGTGAGCACCTGCTCGGCTGCGGCCATCGCCGCGGTCGCGTCGTCGCCGGCGCTGGTCGCGAGCCAGTAGGCGGTGTTGAACGCGTCGAAGGCCGCGTCGGCGTCGAAGCGATCGAGCGCGAGCATGCCCTGCAGCCGCGAGGCCTCCGCGCGCGCGCGCGGATCGGCGGTCGCGTCGGCACGCGCCAGCGCGTCGCCCAGCAGCGTGCGCGCGCGTGCCGGATCACCGGCGGCGAACGCCGCCCGGCTCGCGGCTTGGGCCGCGACGAAGTCGGGATCGAGCCGCGCGCGCGCGGGATCGTCGACGCAACCCTCGGGTCCGCGGATCTCCTGCAGCGCGCGCAGCGTGGGTCGCACGTGTTCGGACGGCTGCTCGCTCGCGACCAGCGCGTCGACCAGCGCACCGGTCCGCACCGCCGCGGCGTCGATGCACGCGCGGGCCTCGCGGCGTCCGGCCGCGCACACCGCCTGTCGTTGCGCCTCGTCGTCGCGCTCGCGTGCGCGCAGCTGCTCGAGCAGCGTCCGCGCATCGACGTCGTCGTCGGCGAGCACCGCCTGCGCGCGCGTGGCCCACTGCGGCGCGGCCCCCGGGGCACACGGCGGCGCCGCGGTCGTGGCCCCGAGCGCACCGACGGTCACGACCACCGCAGCCAGCGCGAGCGTCGTCGCGCCACGCCGCGGCGGCTGCAGTCCGTCGAGCAGCGCGCGCATCGACGCGGGCCGCCGTGCCGGGTCCGGCGCCAGCGCGGCGTCGAGGCGACGTCGCAGCCAGCCCGGGACATCGCTGGCGGCGGCGGTGACCGCGGTCGAGGTGCCCTGCAGCTTGGCCTGCAGCAGTGCGGCCGCGCTCGCGCCGGTGAAGACCCGACGGCCGCAGACGATCTCGCATGCGGTCGCGCCCCATGCGAACACATCCGCCGACGGCGACGGGCCGGCGCCGCGCTGCAGCTCGGGTGCGAGGTACGGCAGCGTGCCCGCGAGCCCGATGCCGTCGTCGTGCGGCTGCTCGAGCCAGCGCGCGAGCCCGAAGTCGGCGACCTTGACGCGACCGTCCGCGGCCACGAGCACGTTGGCGGGCTTGAAGTCGCCGTGCACGATGCCGACCGCGTGCGCGGCCGCGAGGCCCTCGCCGGCCGCGCGCAGCACCGCGAGCTGCTCGTCGAGGCTGCGCGGCCGCGCCGCGGCCCAGCTGCCCAGGTCGGTGCCCTCGACCAGCTCCATCACGATGAAGACCTCGCCGTCGTGCTCGCCGACCTCGAACACCTCCACGACGTTGGGGTGCGCGATGCGAGCGAGCGCCTGCGCTTCTTGCTGCAGCGAGCGCGCGCGTCCCTCTCGTCCGCGCGCGTGCAGCAGCTTGATCGCGACGCCGCGCTGCAGCACCGGGTCGTGGGCCTCGAACACCTCGCCGAAGCCGCCGCGGCCCAGCCGTCGCAGCACGCGATGTCGACCGATGCGCGTGGGCTCGCCGCGCACGGCCGCGCAGATCTGTGCGAGCAGGCGGCGGTCACCCGCGTCGGTCTGCGCCGCCGCGCCGAACCACGCGCGCAGGCGAGCATCGTCGTGCGCGGCCTCCACCAGGGCAGCCTGGCAGCGCGGCGCGGCAGCGTCCAGCGCTGCCACGGTCGCACGGACGTGCGGATCCGTCGCCGGCCGCGTTCGTGGGACCGTGATCGATCGGGGCGGCTCGCGGCTCTGTCTCAGGTCCGTGGGTCACGGATCGGGGCGGCCGGCCGCGCGCGCGCGCTGGTCGAGCGCCTCGCCGTCGGGCGCGTGCGGATCGAGCAGCGCCAGGCGCTCGCGCAGCTTGTCGCGACCCAGGCGCAGGCGCGAGCGCACCGTGCCCTCGGGCACCTCGAGCACGGCCGCGATCTCGCCGGCGGTCAGCTCTTCCCAGTAGTACAGCTCGAGCGCGACCTGCATCTCGAGCGGCAGCTGTGCCAGCGCGGTCAGCAGCTGCGTGCGCTCGTCCTCGCGTCCGACCGTGGCGCTGGGCGTGGGCGCCAGCTCGGCCACCGAGCTCGTCATCGGGTCGACCTTGCCGCGCGGCCCCGCGCGTTCGCGGAAGTGGCGGAGCAGTCGCGACCAGCCCACGCGCAGCAGGTAGCCGCGGAAGCGCTCGCCATCGCGGATGCCGTCGCGGTGCTCGAGGCAGGTCAGAAACGTCTGCTGGACCAGATCGTCGGCGGCGTCGCCGACCTTGTGCCGGAACATGCGCAGCACCGCGGGGAAGTGGCGCGCGACCAGGGCCTCGCCGGCGCTGCGATCACCGTCGCGCCAGCGCGTCAGCAGCTCGGCATCGTCGGGGTCGGCCACGTCGTCGCCATGGTAGCCCACCGGCGCAGGCGTGGGCCGCGGTCAGTCGCCGGGCGGCCCGCGGTGGCCCTTGCACTGCGTCTCGTACGGCGCGCACTTGAAGCGCACGTGGATGTGCGAGAGGTGATCGGGCGAGTGCGTGAGGATGCCGCCAGGCTGGCCGACCGGGCGGGGATATTGGATCCACGCGTCGAGCTCTTCCTTGGTCGCACCCATGTTCTTGGCCGCGTTGTAGACATACGGCTGCAGGCGGTGATCCAAGAAGATCGCCTCGACCGATCCAGTCTTGATCAGCGCGCGCGCCAGGCCCCACGTCGCGTACCAGTCCACCTCCCACCAGAACGCGCGGCGCTCGGTCTCACGACGTCCGTCACCGAGGTACTTCTTCTTGTACACGCCCTTGAGCGTGGGCAGCCAGATGTCGACGTCGCGTCCGGCCTGGTGCGACTTGTGCGGATCGAAGTGTCCGCCCTGCTTCTTGCTCATGTCGGCGACGATGACCACGCCGTCGAAGTCGACGTCCTGGCGGAACGTGACGATGGCCTCGTGCAGGTTCTCGATCATGTACGCCGCGCCCCACATGATGTTGGGCGCCTTGCGCGTGTACGCGGCGTTGTCGGGCAGCTGGATGCCGTTCTCGAGCCGGCCGTCGTTGGGTGTGCCGATCGACTGCGCGGTGTCGGGCAGATCGAGCGACGCGATGGCCTGCCGCGGCTCGCGGGGCTTGTACGGCTTGGGATCGATCCACACCTCGATGATCTGCCCCTCGGCCGGATCGGTGACGCCGGGGTTGAGCTCGCGCAGCCGCGTGATGTCGACGTCGAAACGCGCCGCCAGCTGCGGCCAACCCTCGCCGGCCTCGACCTCGTAGCGCACGCACTGCTGCGGCAGCGGGCGCTTGTGCGGCTCGCGGATCTGCAGGCGCTGGCCCGCGCGGGTGTCGACCGGGCTGCTGTCGTCGCTGACGGCACACACCGTGGGCTGCAGCTTCGCGTCGCGGTTGAGCAGGTTCCACGCCACCAGATCGTCGACGCTGACGTCGTAGCGGCGCGCGATGTCGGCGAGCGTCTCGCCGGGCACGACCAGGTGCTCGACGGGTTCGAACGCCTCCGCGGTGCGGCGCGGGCGATCGGGTTCGGGCTCGTCGGGCGGCGGCTCGACCTCGGCCTCGCCGGTGTCCTCCGACGCGACCGTGGCCGCGTCGGCGACCGGCTCGCTGGTGCCCGTGGCCGGTGGCGGCTGGTCGCGTGGCCACAGCAACACCGCGGTCGTGACCGCGCCGCCGAGCACCACCGCACCACCGCAGGCGAGCACCGCGGTCGTGACCGCGCGCCGCTTCGCGACGCGACCGCTCGCGGCGACGAACTCCTGCACCAGCCGACCGGGATCGTCTGCGCTCGACGGTGGCGGCGTCGCGAGCCAGCGCTTCGCGTCGCGCAGCTCGCTGCTGCGCAGCAACAGCCGCGCGGGGCGATCGGCCGCGTCCCACTGCTCGGCGTAGCGCTGCAGTCGCGCCTGCGTGTCGCGCCAGCGCCGATGCGGCCCCGAGCCGCGCAGCAACGGCCCGCTCGAGAGCAGCTCGGCGTCGACGCCGGCCGACTCGGGCGCCGGGGCCAGCCGCACCAGCTCGAGCAGGAACTGACCCACGTAGAAGCGATCGCCCTCGGCCAGGCGCGTGGGTTCGTCGAGGCGGCGGCCGTTGAGGTAGGTGCCGTTGGTGCTGCCGCGATCCTTGAGCACGACCACGCCGGCCTGCAGCTCGATCATCGCGTGGACGGCGGAGACGCCCATGCCCTCGAGCACGATCGCGTTGCTGCGGTCGCGTCCGATGCCGACCTGAGCGCTGGGCAGCGGGTGCGTGTGGCAGGTGCCGTCGGGCGCCGTGACGCGAACGCTGTACATCGCGCGTGCCGTGCGGTCGGCGGGCCTAGAAGGTGTAGGTCGGCAGCTTGAGGTCGTCGTTCTTGGGGAACTTGGCCTTGCTCTCGACCGCCTGCTTCACGCACGCCTGCGTGTCCTCGGACAGCGATCCGCCACCGGCCTTCTCGACCTTCTTCACCTTCGCGTGCCCGTCCTTGGTGATCTGGTAGCGGACGGTGATCTTGATCGGCAGCGGACCCTTGCACGACTTCACCGCGCCCGCGGCCTTGCCGATGCCCTTGGCGATGTCGTCCTCGGACAGCACCTTCTTGACCTCGTCCTTGTGCGGCGTGACGGTCTTGGGCTTGGGTTTGTCGGGCGTGGTCTTGGGCTCGACCGTCTCGGGCTTGGTCTCGGGCGTCGTCGGCGTCTCGGGCTTGGCCTCGGGCGTCGTCGGCGTCTCGGGCTTGGTCTCGGGCTTGGTCTCGGGCTCGACCGGCTTGTCGGGCTTGACCTCGGCGAGCTTGGGACCGCTGGGCTCTTCCTTGGGCGGGTCCGCCTTCGCCGGCTCGGCGGGCTTGTCGGACTTGCCCTCGGTCTTGTCGGACTTGCCCTCGGCCGCGGCGACGGTGGTGTCGTCGTCGTCGAGCAGCAGGAACGCGACCAGGCCACCGCCACCGACCGCGACGACCGCACCGATCACGAGCATCAGCACGAAGCCGACCTTCGATCGCTTCTCGACCGCGAACACGGTCGCGTCGCTGCGGCCCTCGGGTGCGAACGTCGGCGGGTGCGTCTCCGGACCGGCGCCTGGACGCGTCGACGGGGCTGCACCGCCGCGCGGCGGCGGATAGGTCCCGACCGGCGGATTGCGCGTGATGACGGCCGCGCCACCGCCTTGGGGCAGCACGTCCTGCCCCATGCCGTCCATCATGTACGTCGCCTCGGGCTTGTTCGCGACCATCGGCGGCGGCGTCGCGCCGGTGCCCCAGTCCGCGCCCAGTCGCACGGTGCCGCCGGGCTCCATCTGCCCGTGCGCGGCGTTGGGATCGAGCATCACGGTGCCGCCGCGTGCCTCGGGCGGTTGGCTCGGCGCGCCCGCGGGTCCGGCGTTGGGCATCCACATCGTGGAGCCGGGGCCGTCGGCCATCTGCGTCGCACCGCGCGCGACCATCGGCGGGCCCACGTCCGCGCCGCCACCGACGAGTCGACCGTCGGGGCCGATCGCCATGATGGCCTGCTCGAGCTCGGCCATGCTCTGGTAGCGATCCTCGGGGCGCTTCGACAGCGCCTTGACGATCACGGCCTCGACGATCGGCGAGATCTGGGCGTCGGGCGCCATCGTCGACGGCAACGTCAGCGGCTCGGTCAGGTGGCGACTGAGCACGCGCATGAAGTTGTCGCCGTCGAACGGCACCATGCCGGTGAGGAACTCGTACAGGCAGATCGCCGCGGCGTAGACGTCGGTGCGCGCGTCGGCGGGGTCGCCCATGGCCTGCTCGGGCGCCATGTACTTGGCCGTGCCGAACACCGCGCCGGTGCGCGTGAGCCCGCCGCTCTCACCGCTCTCGTCGGTGACCTTGGCGATGCCGAAGTCGAGCAGCTTGATGAAGTCGCGGCCGTCGGAGCGCTTGACCAGGAAGCAGTTCGCGGGCTTGAGGTCGCGGTGGATGATGCCGCGCGCGTGCGCGGCCTTGAGCGCGCGGACGATCTGCAGCATCAGCTCGCGCGAGCGCGCCCACACGAAGCGCCGCTCGCGACGCAGCACCACCGCGAGGTCCTCGCCCTCGAGGTACTCCATCGCGAAGAACACCGAGCCGCCGGGCACCGGCCCGAAGTCGACGATGTCGACGACGTTCTCGTGCGCGATCATCGAGGCCGCGCGGGCCTCCTGCAGGAAGCGATCGACGTGGGTCTGCTCGCGGCAGAGCTCCTGCTTGAGCACCTTGAGCGCGACCTTCTTGCGCAGCGTCACGTGCTCGGCGAGGTAGACCGAGCCCATGCCGCCGTCGCCGATCATCTTCAGCACACGGAAGCGATCGTTGAGCACCGTCCCGACGAGGTCTTCGGGACGCTGCCACATGCCGCCGGCTTGGTCGCTCATGAGGGCTGCTCAGCATAGCCCAAAAACTCCGCTGGCCGTGGGTGGCGACGGCGGGCTCGGGCTGCCCGGGGGGAACGACCGAGCGGCGGCCCGGGTCTGACGCCGACGCGGGCTGGGTGCAGGGCCGACGCCGACGCCGGGCCCGGCTGTCGCACCTGCACGGCCGTGCGTCGGTGCTCGCGCGTCAGGTCGACAGCGTCACGCCGAAGGGCCGGCCGGTTGCCGCAGCGCGAAACTTCACGGTGACGTCGAGGCCGGTCGGCCCCCTGCGGCGAGCCTCCAGTGCGCAGGTCCCCGGCGGCCCATCGGGCAGCACGCTCGCGGCCGCGCGCAGCAGCGCCTGGGCCAGGGCTTCGTCGGTCGCGTCGCGATCGAGATCCGCTCGGGCGGCGATCGCGGCCCGCACCGCGCGGCCGACGAGCACGCGGCCGGGCAGCGACGGCCCGTCCTCGACCGCGACCATCGGTGCACCGACCGCGAGCAGGCGCTCGCCGCCGGGCTCGCTGCCGACCACGACCACGCCGATCTCCGCCATCTGCCGCATCGCGTCGGGCGTCATCTCGGCGCGCACCGGCACGTTGCGCACGCCGCTGCGACGGTCGCCGACCGGCTGCGACGCGGGGGAGGCCAGCGCGCCGGCGCGCCCGAACGCGTCGCCGAAGGTGCCGTCGCGCCGCAGCGACGCGGCCATCATCGCTGCGACCGCGAACACCGGCGCCGCGAAGGCGACGCGCGGACCCACGCGCGTGGGCTCGTGCGCGACGACGATGTCGTTGGTCGCGACCGAGGCCCAGCCGGACACCGGCCGCCGACGCAGCGCGCTCCAGGCCTGCATCGGCAGCTCGCCGACCTCGAGCGCCGCGGGATCGAGCGTCGCGAGCACGGGCACGAAGTGCGACGCGGTGCACTCCGCCAGGCTCGCGAGCGTCGCGGGATCGTCGATCGGCGTGGTGACGACGACGAGGTCGGGCAAGGTGCCGTGGGCCAGCGCCGCGGCCAGCGCGTCGGCCTGCTGCGCGGCGGTGGTGTCGAGCAGCTCGATCGCGAGGCGGTCGTGACCGGGCGACTCCGACAACACCAGCTTGATCCCGCGCCAGTTGGCCTCGAGCGTCGCGATGGGCTCGTGCGAGAGCATCTCGGCCGCGGTGGCGTCGAGCGCATCGAGCAACAGCGCGGCCGCGCGCTGCTGCGCGTCGTTGCGACCCGAGGGCGCCTTGGGCTTGCCGCCGCGCATCGCACCGATGAACGCATCGAGGCCCGACTTGGCCGCGCGCACGGTGTCCGCGTCGCCCGAGCCGCCGCTGGGCAGATCGGCCTGCGCGAAGATGTCGCCGCTGCTGGCGCTGCTGGGCGCGGGCGCGGGTGCCTGCGCCGCGGTGGACGTGGGCGCGGCAGGGGCGGGCGACGCGTCGAGCTCCGACAGGGCACGCGCGAGCGGGCCGTCGCCCGCGAGCCGCCGCACCTGTTCGACCGCCTGCTCGATCGTGATCGCGCCGGTCGGTCGCACCAGCGCGGTCGCGATCTCGGCGAGCTGCGACAGCGGAGCGTGACCCGCGATCACGTCGGCGATGCGCAAGGCCCGGGCGCTCGCGAGCTGCATCGCGTAGCTGCGCTCGCCGCCGGCGCCGAGGCGATCGGTGACGCGCACGTCGGTGCGCAGCGGCAGGCGGGCCATGACGTCGGCCATGCGCTCGCCCGACACGGTGATGCGCTCGCCCTTGGGCGCGGCGGTGAACGGACCGACGAAGAGGAATCGCAGCGGCGCGGGCATCGGTCCCAGACGGTATGCTCGCGGGCGCCCGCGCTGCAAGCGAAGCGCGTGGGCATGGGGACCGACGCGCGCGGCAGGGAATTGCGCGTACCATCGCCGCCGACGTGGCACGCTCGGACGACGACGCACGGCTGGTGCCCTGGGGTTGCTGGGACTCCCCGCTGGCGCCCGAACGCATGGCCGTGGGTGCGCGGCGCCTGTCTGCGCCGCGTTTCGTGGGCGACGCGATGGTGGTGTGCGAGTCGCGGCCGGCCGAGCGCGGGCGCACCACGCTGATCCGCTGCGAGCGCGACGGCCGGCGCACCGCGCTGGTGCCCGCGCCGCACGACGTGGGCACGCGCGCCTACGAGTACGGCGGCCGCGCGTGGGTCGAGCACGGCGCGCGCATCGTCTTCGCCGATCGCGGCGATGGCCGGCTGTGGTTGCGGCGCGAGGACGGCAGCATCGTGCCGTTGTCTGCCGCCGGGCCCTGGCGCTTCGCCGAGCCGATCGTCGACGCCCGCCGCGATCGCATCCTCGCGGTCGCCGAGGCGCTCGAACCCGGCGCGCCGCGGCGCGTCGCGATCGTGGCGGTGGCGCTGGGCGATGGCGCGATCTCGATCGTGTGCGAGGGCGCCGACTTCTACGCTGCACCCACGCTCGATCACGACGGCGCGACGCTGGCGTGGGTGCAGTGGGATCACCCGCACATGCCGTGGGACGCGAGCGCGCTGTGGTGTGCGACGCTCGACGCCGCGGGCCGACCGCTCGCGCCGCGCCACGTCGCCGGCGACGCGAGTGCGTCGGCGCAGCAGCCCGGGTTCGCGCGCGACGGCGCGCTGCTGTTCCTGTGGGAGCGCGACGGCGCGTGGACGCTGTGGCGCGACACCGATCGCGGCGCCCAGCCGGTGCTGCGCGACGCAGCCGATCGCAGCGTCGAGCTCGGCGCGGCGATGTGGAACCTCGGCCTGCGCACCTGGGGCCTGCTCGACGACGACACCGTGATCGCGGCGGGCATGCACGAGGGCCAGTCCCGCGTCGTGCGGCTGTCGCTGCGCGACGGCACGCTGACGACGCTCGCGACCCGCGGCCGCACCATCGGGCACTTGGTCGCGGGCGAGGCCGGTGCGCTGGTGCTGCAGGGCTGGGATGGTCGCGGTACCGCGGTCACGTGGATCGATCGCGACGGCGACACGCTGGCCCGCGTCGACGTGGGCCTGTCCGAGGGCGACGATCCGGTGCTGCCGGCGGCGTGGTGGTCGGAGCCCGAGCCGATCCGCTTCGCGACCAGCGACGGCGATCATGCGCACGCGTGGCTGTACCGCCCGCACGCGCCGGGTCACCGCGGGCCCGAGCACGAGCGCCCGCCGCTGGTGGTCATGGCCCACGGCGGCCCCACCGGCTGTGCCATCGCCGACGCCCACCTCGCGGTGCAGTTCTGGACCACGCGCGGCTTCGCGGTGCTCGACGTCAACTACCGCGGCAGCACCGGCTTCGGTCGCGCCTACCGCGAGCGGCTGCGCGGCATGTGGGGCGTGCGCGACGTCGCCGACTGCGTCGCGGCTGCGCGCCACGTCGCCGCGGCCGGCGTGGTCGACCCGCGGCGCATGATCATCCGCGGCGGCAGTGCCGGCGGCTTCACGGTGCTGTGCGCGCTCGCGTTCCACGACGTCTTCGCCGCGGGCGCGAGCCACTACGGCGTCGCGGACGTCGAGTCGCTGGTGCACGACACCCACGCGTTCGAGTCGCACTACGACCGCTTCCTCTTCGGCGAGCACGACGATCCGCGGCCGCTGTGGCGCGAGCGATCGCCGCTCTTCGCCGCCGACCGCATCGCGGTGCCGGTGATCTTCTTCCAGGGCAGCGACGATCCGGTGGTGCCCGCGGCGCAGACCGAGGCCATGGTCGAGGCGCTGCGGGCCCGCGGCGTCGAGGTCGAGTACCACCGCTACGAGGGCGAGGGCCACGGCCTGCGCCGTGCGGAGTCGATCGCCGACAGCTGGGCGCGCGAGCTGGCGTTCCATCGCCGCGTGCTCGGGCTCGCCACCGCGGGCTGAAGCGGAGCTTGCTCTCCATCGACCGGGCCTGCCGCAGCGAATGCGCGCGGACCCGCGTCCGCGCGGCGACGCGAGCGAGCCCGGTCCCGCGAGCGGGCGCGCGAACGCGTTGCGGACTCGCCCGCGGCGATGCGACCCTGCGCAGGCGATGCCCCACGCCGACGCGATCGATTCCCTTGCTGCGCTCGAGGCCGCGCTGGCCCGCGACCTCGAGCTGCTCGACTACCCCCGGCGACCGTGGCTGCCCGAGCTGCGGGCCGCGGGCGGCGAGCCGGTGCACGACGTCGTGATCGTCGGTGGCGGGCAGGGTGGGTTGGTCACGGCCTTCGCGCTGCGCCGCGAGAAGGTCGAGCGCGTGCTGGTGCTCGACGATCAACCGCTCGATCGCGCGGGCCCGTGGCTGAACTTCGCGCGCATGAACACGCTGCGCACGCCCAAGTACCTCACCGGGCCCGATCTCGGCATTCCCAACCTCACGATCCAGGCATGGTTCGAGGCGCAGCGCGGCCTCGGGCAGTGGCAGGGCCTGGGCCTGGTGCCCAAGGAGACCTGGGCCGAGTACCTCGCGTGGTACCGCCGCACGCTCGCGCTGCCGGTGCAGCCCGACACCACCGTGACCGCGATCGGGCCCGACGCGACCCCGGGCGTGTTGGCGATCGACGCGCGCCGCGACGGCGCGCCGGTGCGGTACTTCGCGCGCCGCGTGGTGCTCGCGACCGGCATCGACGGCTCGGGCGCGTGGGACGTGCCCGCGATGATCCGCGAGGGCCTGCCGCGCGATCGCTGGGCCCACACCCGCGATGCGATCGACTTCGACGCGCTGCGGGGCCGTCGCATCGGCGTGCTCGGGGCCGGCGCGTCGGCGTTCGACAACGCCGCGGTCGCGCTCGAGCACGGCGCCGCGCGGGTCGATCTGTACTTTCGTCGCAAGCAGCTGGTCGACGTCAACGCCTACCGCTGGGCCGAGTTCGTCGGCTTCCTCAAGCACTTGGGCGATCTGCCCGACCCCGACAAGTGGCGCTTCATCCGTCAGATCCTGCGCATGGGTCAGCTGCCGCCGGCCGATACCCTGCGCCGCGCGCAGGCCCACGCCGGCTTCACGCTGCGGCCGGGCACGCCGTGGCACGGCGTGGCCATGCGCGGCGACGCGGTGGCCGTGACCACGCCCGCGGGCGTCGACGAGCTCGACTTCGTCATCGTCGGCACCGGCTTCGTCACCGACCTCGCGCGTCGGCCCGAGCTCGCCGCGGTCGCACCCCATGTCGCGCTGTGGCGCGATCGCTACACGCCGCCGGCCGACGAGGCCCACGACGATCTCGCGCGGCATCCCTACCTGGGGCCCGGCTTCGAGTTCACCGAGCGCGTACCCGGGACCGCGCCGTGGATCGGGCAGATCCACAACTACACCTTCGGCGGCCTGCTGAGCCTGGGCTTCGGCGGCGCGAGCATCTCGGGCATGAAGTACTCGGTGCAGCGCCTGACCCACGCGATCACGCGCTCGCTGTTCTGCGAGGACCGCGAGCAGCACCTGCGCAGCCTGTGCGCCTACGATCAGGCCGAGTGGTGACACCGAGCAATGGGGCAGGGCGGCCTGCCTTTGCCCGCCGGAGCCTCCCTCTCCCGCATCGCTTCGCTCCTCGTCAGAAGTGCGCCACGCCCGAGTAGGCCACGCAGGCCTCGGTCGCCGCGCGCAGCACGATCCACACCGTGCCGCCAGTGTCGAACGCGCCGCCGATGCACTCGACGCCGTCGCTGTCGAACGCGAACGCCGTCGGCGCGCAGCAGCCGTGCAACAGACCCTCGGTCACGCCCTCGGTGCCGGCGGGGCACACGACCTGGGCCTCGCCGACGTTGCACTGGAAGAACTTGCACATCTGCAGCGTGCCGCTGGGGACCGTCAGCGTGCGCGCGGGATCGACGGTGTCGCCGAGGTTGTCGCTGCCGGTGTACGTGAACCAGTCGGCGTCGTCGGGGCCGTCGAGCACGCCGGCGAACTCGAGCGTCTCGAGATCGTCGTCGCTGATGCTGCCCAGCGCGGTGGCCTCGTCGCGGAAGTCGTTGGGCTCGTTGGCGTCCGCGTCGCACACGATCGGTTCGCTGCACACGTCGTCGATGCACTGCAGCGGTCGCACGCACGCACCCTCGGCGTCGCAGGGGCAGTCGAGCATGCCCTCGGGGCACTCGGGCGGAAGGTCGCTGGCCGGCGCGGACGAGCTGCTGCCGTCGCCGTCGTCGGCGGTGGTGGCGGTGGTGGCGGTGGTCGACACCGACTCGCTCGTCGTCACCGTGGTCGACGCGGTGGTCGACATCGACGTGCCGGTGGTGCCGCCGTCGGCACCGCTGCCACCGTCGTCACCGCCGGTGGCACAGGCGCTGGCACCCACGAGCGCGAGCGCGACGAGGGTGCGGGGAAGGCTGAGGCCAGGCTGCATGCGCGCCATCATGCCCGAGCGCGCTGGCGTCGGCGCCGGCGCAGCAGCAGCACCGCGCCGGCTGCGATGCCCGGCAGCTCCCACAGCACCCCGGGCAGGGCCGCGCGCGCGGCCGCGACCGGATCGCTCCAGCCGGAGCCGCCCTGCTGCGGCGTCAGCAGGTTGAACGGCGAGACCATCACCGACGACAGCGGCCACAGCAGCGCCACGCCGATGCCGTTGCTGGCGTTGGCGTCCATGCACGCGTCGATGGCGAGGTGCGAGAGCCCACCGAGCGCCAACGCCAGCATCGCCGCCGCGGGGGCCTGCGCGCGACGGCGCGCGAGCGCCAGGCCCAGCGCGATCGAGCTCACCGCGACGAACAGCAGGTTGTGGGTGATGACGCGGTGCCAGGCGTTGAACTGCGGCGCCCACACGAGCACGAAGTCGATGTCCGGCAGCATCGCGCCCAGCACCAGCGCGGACAACCACAGCCGGCGGTCGGCGTGGGCCAGCACCACGCCGACGCCCGCGTGGCCCAGCGGCGTCACGGCTCAGTCACCCGCGCAGGCGGCCGCGACGACATCGATCGCGTCGTCGAACTGTTCGGCGTAGTCGCCATCGATGGAGCCGACGAAGCCATGGGCGAAGGTCTCGGTGAAGGCCTCGACCCTGGGTTCGTAGCACGCCACGCCCTCGCCGCAATCGTCGCCCTCGCCGATGAGCGAGACCACCGCGAGTGCGTCGTCTCCGCCCTGGCTGTCCCGCAGATCGAGCGCCCAGCGCTGGCTCAAGCCCGGCGACTGGTCGGCCTCGTCGGTCACGACCACCAAGACCAGCAGCGCGTCGCGGCGGCGGAAGCCGGCGTTGCAGCTGGCGGCGGCGCCGTTGGGGTCGAGCGCCTCCGCGGCGGCCCGCAGCGGTTGCTCGGTGACGCTGCCGACGGTGCCGACCATCGCGGTGCACGCGAAGTCCTCGGCCAGGGGATCGGCGTTGGTCATGTAGCGCGCGCCCGAGGCGAACGGGCCGCACTCCGACCAGCTCGAGTGCGAGCCGCTGGTCGCAGTCACGAGCCCACCGAGCACATCGCACGGCGCGGTGTTGCCGTGATACGCGTCGGTCGTGGTCACGCCGACGTGGAGATCGGTGCCGTCCTCGACCAATCGCTGCACGCCCTCGAGGAACGCGGGCACGTTGTTCGCGAGGTCGCGCTGGTGCGCCTGCATGCTCGGCGAGTCGTCGACCACGAACAGCAGATCGGCGCGGTCGCAGTCGTTCTCGCCGCCGCCGAGATCGTCACCGCTGCCGTCGCCGAAGACCCACAGCGGTCCTCGACCGCAGCCCATCGCCACCATCACCGGCAGCAGCCACCAGCCACGCGCCACTGGCACAGCGTGGCCTGGGCCCGCGCCTGCGGCAAGCGGCCGGGGACGGATTGTCCGCCGCGGCGCTGCCGACTGGGCAACAGCGACACACCCGGCGCGCGATCGCCTGGTCGCTGCGCGGGTCGGTCAACTGGCCGAGGTGCGGAGGCTGTCGACCGCGTGCACGGGTGCGCGATCGCCCTTCATCAGGTGCGCGATGGCACCGAGCACGAGCCGCTGGCTCTGCAGCATGCTCTTGCCCTCGAACACCGGCGAGACCACGGCGATGGTGTAGTGGCCACCGCCGCCGGAGACCGTCACCAGCGCGTCGGGGATCGCGGCCTCGATCGCGTCGCGGATGGCGGTCGGGATGTCGCCCTTGAAGTCGGTGTCGTGGTGGCTCATCGCTGGGTCCCGGTGGGGTGGAGCGCGCGCAGGCCCTCGAGCCCCTCGAGCAGCTGCGGGCCGACGCGGGTGATGTTGCCCGCGCCCAGCGTCAACACGAGGTCACCGGCCTGGGCCAGGTGCGCGAGGCGGGCCGGCAGATCGGCGATGTTGGGCACGTGCACGACCTCGCGGCCGGGCTTGTGCGCCTGCAGCAGCTCGACCAGCCGCGCGGCGTCGATGCCCGGGATCGGTGCCTCGCCCGCGGGGTAGACGTCGGTCACGACCACGAGGTCGGCGGCATCGAGGCACGCGACGAAGCCCTCGAGGTTGTCGCGAAGGCGGCTGTAGCGGTGGGGCTGCAGCGCGGCGACGATGCGGCGCCCGGCGAAGCTGGTGCGCGCGCCGACGAGCGTCGCGCGGATCTCGGTGGGGTGGTGGCCGTAGTCGTCGACCACCGTGATCCCGCGCGACTCGCCGCGGATGGTGAAGCGCCGCTGCACGCCCTCGAAGCCGGCCAGCGTCGCCCGCGTGGTCTCGAGCGGGACCTCGAGCTCGTCGGC
The DNA here is from genome assembly GCA_019694555.1 of Nannocystaceae bacterium. Lineage (GTDB taxonomy): Bacteria > Myxococcota_A > Polyangia > Nannocystales > Nannocystaceae > Xiheibacterium. The sequence continues at coordinate 45,673 of JAIBBS010000015.1, read as the reverse complement.
GATGGCGATCGCGGCCAGCGCGTTGCCGACGTTGTGCACGCCGGGCATGCGCAGGGTGAACTCGCCGTGGTCGCGGCCGCGCACGATGGCGTGGAAGTGCGTGACCAGGCCGTCGTGGCGGATCGAGGCGGCGACGTAGTCCGCGTCGGTGCGCTCGATGCCGTAGGTGGTGAAGCGCTTGCCCAACTGCGGCAAGATGCGCGCGACGTTGGGGTCGTCGAGGCAGACCACGGCCATGCCGTAGAACGGCACGCGGTTGGCGAAGCCCACGAACGCGGCGATGAGATCGTCGAGCGTGCCGTAGTGGTCGAGGTGCTCGCTGTCGATGTTGGTCACGACCGCGAAGGTGGGCGTGAGCACCAGGAACGAGCCGTCGCTCTCGTCCGCTTCTGCGACCAGCAGCTCGCCCGCGCCGAGCTTGGCGTTGGAGCCCAGCGCGTTGACCTTGCCGCCGATTACGACCGTGGGGTCGAGCTGGGCCGCCTGCAGGATCGAGGCGATGAGCGAGGTGGTGGTGGTCTTGCCGTGGCTGCCGGCGATGGCGATGCCCTGCTTGAGCCGCATGAGCTCGGCCAGCATCTCCGCGCGGGGGATGACCGGGATCTTGCGCTGCCGCGCGGCGATCAGCTCGGGGTTGTCGCGGCCGACCGCGGACGAGACCACGACCACGTCGGCGTCGCCCAGGTGCACCGCGGCGTGGCCGGTGTGGATGGTCGCGCCGCGCTGCGCCAGGCGGCGCGTGGTGTCGGAGTCCGCGAGGTCGGTGCCGGTGACGCGGTAGCCGAGGTCGAGCAGGACCTCGGCGATGCCGCTCATGCCGATGCCGCCGACGCCGACGAAGTGGATGTGCGTGTCGCTCTTGCGGAACATGAGCTCAGAACCAGTAGCGCGCACCGAGGGCGAAATCGACGTTCCAGAAGCTCGCCGGTGGCGTGACGATGGGACTGTAGGCGGTCTCGAGGAACACGTCGAGCGGGATCTCGTGCATGTGGAAGGCGAGCCCGAGCACCGGTGCGCGCACGAACAACGCCGCGCGCTGGAAGTCGGTGGGCAGCACGGGACCGAGGTAGCGCTTGTACCAGAAGGCGACGCCGACACCGAGTCCGACGTAGCCGTGCAGCGAGAAGCCCTCGTCGCTGCGCCACGCTCGACTGTGGAACAGGTACGCGAAGTGCAGTCGTCCGCCACCGCGATGGAACGGCCCGAAGCCCAGGCCCGATTCCAACGCGTGGCGCGGGTGCAAGAAGACCTTGAAGGTCGCGCCGGTGGGATCGCCGAGGGTCGCGCCGAGCCCGATGTCGCCGCCCTTGCCGGTGCGCTTGGGCTGCGCCGCCGCGCTGCTCGCCAGCGCGAGCGACGACGCCAGCGCGAGTGCGAGCGCGGCGGTGGTGCGCGCGGGTGCGTGGCGGCGTCGCATCGTCGTCCTGCATCATGCCGCGTCGCGGCGCCCACGACAAAGCCCGCGCACGCGCGTGCAGCCGCGGCGCTTCGCGCTACCATGGGCCGTGGCGAGCGAGCCCGAGGCCGCGCGGCCCCAGCCAGAGCACGGCACGCCGCCCTCGCGCGCCTCGAACGAGGATCTCGAGCAGACCCAGCTCGAGGGCGGTTCGGCCGCGGGCACGCTCGCAGAGCCGGCGCCGGGCCCGAGCCCGGGCACCGTCATCGGTCGCTACTTCGTCGTGGGCGAGATCGGTCGCGGCGGCATGGGTCGGGTGCTGCGTGCGTACGACCCCAAGCTGCGCCGCGAGATCGCGATCAAGCTGCTGCGCACGCGCGCGAGCGCGACCGACCGCGCACGCATGCTGCGCGAGGCCCGGGCGATGGCGCAGCTGAGCCATCCCAACGTCGTCGCGGTCTACGACGTCGACGAGGCCGCGATCGCGGGCGGGACCTCGCGGGCCTACGTCGCGATGGAGCTGGTCGGGGGCCGCGACCTCAAGCAGTGGCTGGCCGAGGGCCCACGCGGCTGGGTCGAGGTCGTCGCGGCGATGCTGCAGGTCGGCGACGCGCTCGCGGCCGCCCACGCCGCCGGACTGGTGCACCGCGACGTGAAGCCGGCCAACGTGTTGGTCGGCGACGACGGCCGCGTGCGCATCGGCGACTTCGGGCTCGCGCGCACCGACGCCGACGTGGTCGCGTCCGGTCGCAGCCGCGAGAGCGCCGACGCGATCGCGATGGATCCGAGCTGGGACGCCGAGCTGACGCTCGCCGACACCGTCATGGGCACGCCGGCCTACATGGCGCCGGAGCAGCACTGCGGCGCGACCGCGGATGCCCGCTGCGATCAGTTCGCGTTCGCGGCCACGACCTGGACCGCGCTGCTGGGCGTGGTGCCGTACGCCGGCGACGACGCCGAGACGCTGCTGGCGCGCAAGCTCGCGGGCCCGCCCGCGCCGCCCGAGGGCCATCGCGTGCCGCGGTGGTTGATCGCGGTGCTGCAGCGGGGCCTCGCGCCGCAAGCCGCCAACCGCTGGGTCGACATGCGGGCGCTGCTGACCGCGATGCGCGAAGATCCGACGCGCCGCCGCCGTCGCTGGCTGGGCGCGGCCGCGCTGGTGACGATCGCGGCGCTGGGCGTCGGCGCGTGGCAGCTCGATCGCGCGGCGCGACGGCGCCGGTGCGGCGAGGCGGCCGCGGCGATCGAGTCGCTGTGGGGCGAGGCCGCGCGGGCGCAGCTGGCCGCGGACGTGACCGCGCTGCACAGTGCCGCGGCGACCGCAGCGAGCGAGCGGCTGATCGGCTGGCTCGATCGCTACGCCGCGCGCTGGCACGACGTGCGCGAGGCCGCGTGCATCGCGAGCGAGCTCGACCACGCCGCGTCGCCGCAACGTCACGCGCGCGCGAGCGAGTGCCTCGAGGAGCGGCGCGAGTACGTCGTCGCGCTGGTCGAGCGCCTGGCCGCGCCCGACACCAAGCAGCTGCACCGCGCGACCACGGCGGCGGCGGCGTTGCCGTCGCTCGAGCCCTGCGCGGACGCGGCCGCGCTGGCGCGGCGGCCGGCGTGGCCGAGCGAGCCGCGCGAGCGCGAGGCCATCGCCGCGACCGTGCGCGAGCTGGCCGCGGCGGTGTCGCTGCGGACCCTGGGCCGCTACGACGACGCGTTGGCGGCGGCCGAGCGCGCGCACGCGCAGGCGGTCGCGGTGCAGTGGGCCCCGTTGCAGGCCCGCGCGTCGCTGGTCTGGGGGCAGACGCTCGAGCGCGTCGGTGAGTTCGATCGCGCCAGCGAGGAGCTCGAGCACGCGGTGTTCGTCGCGGCCAAGGCCGGCGACGACGAGCTCGCGGCGGAGGCGACCACGGCGCTCGCGGTCATCGATGGCGTGCGTCGGCAGCGGCCCGAGGACGGCCTGCGATGGGTGCAGTGGACCGAGGTCGCGCTCGCACGCATGGGCGCGCACGAGGACCTGCGGGTCGCGGCGCTGCAGGCCAACCTCGGCGCGATCGAACGCGCGCGCGGACACTACGACGCGGCCCTGGTCGCGCTCGACCGTGCGCTGGCGATCGTGACGCGCGAGCTCGGCGACGATCATCCCGAGGTCGCGACCGTGCTGGTCAGCCGCGCCGAGACCCACCGCGATCGCGGTGCGCTGGCCGAGGCCGACGCGGATGCGGCCGCTGCCATCGCGATCCGCGAGGCCGCACTCGGGCCCGATCATCCGTTGGTGGCGAGCCTGCTGTCGCGTCACGCGGAGGTGCTGTCGGCGCGCGGTCACCACCCGCAGGCGCTGGCGGAGATCGAGCGCGCGCGCGAGATCTGGAACGCGGAGCTGGGCGCGTCGCACTGGCAATCGGTGGCGCTCGAGACCACCAAGGCCCAGATCGAGCTCGCCGCGGGGCTGCCGGCGCAGGCCGTCGCGAGCTACGACGCCGCGATCGCCATCGCGCAGCGGCTCGATCCGTCGGACCCCGATCTCGCGGCGCTGTGGCGCGGGCGTTCGGTCGCGGCGCTGGCCCAGGGCGCGGTCGCGGAGGCGGTCGCGGCGGCCGAGCTCGCCATCACGCACTGCCGCGGCAAGCCCGGACGCGAGCAGGAGCGTGCCGCGGCCGAGCTCGCGCTGGCGCGGGCATGGATCGCGGCCGGCGATCGCGAGCGCGCGCGCCAGGCCGCCGCCGCGGCGCGCGAGCATGCGCCGCCGGGCTCGCCCGAGTCGAGCGAGGCCGCGACGCTGCTGGCCGCGCCGTGACGCGTACGATCAGCGGGCGCGCAGGGTGTCGGCGAGATCGAGCCGCACCGACTGCCGCTCGATGCGGGCGGTGTGCTGCGGCAGGCGCAGCTCGAACGCCTCGGTCGCGTCGACCAGCGTGCGCGCCGGCAGGTTCGCCCGCACCGTCACCCACGGGCCCTCGGACCACGCGTCGACGTCGGCGTCGGCGACGTGCAGCGGACCGTCGGGGCCCACCAGCGCCAGCGACGACGCCGAGCCGACGGTGTCCTGCGGCGCGAGCTCGCCGGGCTCGGTCCAGAACGCCGACTCGCCGGTCTCGGGGTTGTAGTTGCCGACCAGGATCGTGGTCTGCGGCGGCGGCACCACCAGCGCGTCCCACTCGGTGAGCGCCTTGATCCGCGCGAACGTGGCCGACCACTGCCAGTCGGAGACCCACGTCGGGCTGCAGTAGCTCATGTAGTCCTTGTGATTGCTGGGGTTGCGGATCTCGAAGTCCCGCACGCCGAAGCCCCACACGCCGATGCTGCCGTTCTCGTAGGGATACGAGAAATCCGGGCCCGCCGCGCTCGCGCCGGGGCACGCGATGTGGGCGCGACCCTGGGTGTGGCCGATCTCGTGCACGAAGGTCTCGATGCCCATCTCCTCGGTGCCGAGGTAGCGCACGCCGATGGCCGCGCGCTGCGACGCCTCCGCCTGCGACGCGCCGGGCTGGCCCGGGGCCACGCCCAGCAGGCAGCCGCCGCTCTCGGAGATGCACGCGCCGCAGTTGTCGAACAGCGCATAGTAGTAGACGTTGGGCGCCGGGCCGTCCTGCGCGCGCAGCTGCACCACGCGGTTGAGCAGGCTGAAGAAGTCGCCCGAGTCGGTGAGATCGAGGTCGTCGACCAGCAGCGGTGCGCGGACCTCGATCTCGATGCTCTCGAGCGCGTTCTGCTGGTACATCGCGTCGGCGTAGGGTTGCAGCGCCTCGGGCGTGAGATCGGGCAGCGTCGAGCAGCTGCCGTACTGGTACTGCACCGGCACCATCACCACGCGCATCTGCTGCGACGAGCCCTCGACGCCGATGAAGTCCGCGCCGCCATCGAACGCGCGCGGTGGCTCGGCGCCGGGCGGCGCCTCGACGCTGCCGTCGACCTCGAACAGCTCGACCTGCAGCTTCGCGCCGGGCTGGATGTCCGCTGCGAGCACACCGAGCAGGAAGTTCGATTGCAGCGACGTCGTCGAGGAGTCCTCGGCGATCATCGCCGTCGCGGTCACGATGGTCTCGCGCGCGTCGGGCTGCGTGACGGTCAGGCGTGCCTCGAGCTCGCGCGGTGTCCACGAGGCCTCGTCGACGTCGACGTAGACGCGGAAGGCGGTGTCGCGGCCCTTGGGGATCGGCGCGTTGCGCTGCGAGCCCTGCACCGGCGCGCCGTCGATCGCGATCGGGATCGCGACGCCCGGGTTCGCCTCGACGCGAGCGATCCGCAGGCCCTGGGCCGGCACGTCCGCCGCGGGCTCTCCACTTTCGCCCGAACCACCGCTGCCGGGCTCGCTCGATGCACCCGTCGAGGCGTCCGCGCTCTGCCCGGTGTCGCCGGGGTCGTCGCCGGTGCTGCCCTCGCCGGTCCCGTCGCCGGCGGGGCCGGTGCCGGACGTCTGGCAGGCAATGGCGGCGAAGAGAGACAGCAGCAGGGCGGGGTTGCGGCGGGGGTGTGCCATCACGGCAAGACCCTACTAAAACCGACATTTCGAAGCAACGGCACAAAACGCCGCACCTGCCTCCACAGGGGCGCAACGAGCTGGAATCCATCGAGAAGTCGACGAGCGTGCGGCAACCGATCCGGCGGGCACGCCGCGTCGGCGCGGACTCGCGCGGTGCAACGGCAGCCGGAACCATCCGTCTGCCGCCGTGGGGAACGGGTGATCGCGGCGGCCGTCGGCTCGGCGCCGGGTCTTCGGTCGGCGCTCGACCAAAAGAGGATCGCGCGCGCCCGCGGTGTCCGGCCCCGAAGGACCAACCATGATGCGCACCCTCGTCCCCTCGCTCGCAGCGGCCTTGCTGCTCGTCTGCGCCAACGCCTGCTCGCTCGCGGCCCACACCAAGGCCGACCGCGCCTCGGGTCAGAGCAACCTGATGGCGGAGTCGTTCGCCGGCAAGAACGCCTGCAACCCCGAGAACCACCTGCGCCCGTTCATCATCGAATGGGACGCGACCGACATGTCGAGCTTCGAGCAGCACGCGGCCAACGACATCGTGTTCGTCCAGTACGAGGGCTGCAGCCTGCGCGTGCTCGACGAGTGCCGCAACGAGAGCATCCGCGGCGAAGCGGGTGCGTACAAGCCCGCGGAGTGGACCTCGGGATCGCTCGAGACGATCGACATCAACAACGAGGCCGAGCTCTACGCCAAGCTGCCGCTGGGCCACGCGACGCTCGGCGGTCGCGTCAACGGCGGCGAGAAGTTCCACATGGAGTACTACGTCGCGGGCACGCGCACGGCCACGCGCGATGCGGTCTACGAGAAGGACCTCGCGGGCAAGTACGGCTGCGACAAGGCCACGCACTTCGTCTACGGCTACAACCTCGGCGCGTTCGCGCTGGCCTCGGCCAAGAACCTCAAGGCCGAGGTCGGCGGCAGTGCGTTCGGCTTCGGCGCGGGCGCGTCGGAGACCCGCGCCAGCTCGGCGGACAAGAAGGGCGGCAAGCTGGCCGTGTGCGACTCGGAGTCGGCCAAGGAGGTCGATGGCTGCAAGGCACCGATCCGCCTGACGCTGCGCGAGATCCGGCCGGGCGAGAACCCCGAGAAGACCGCGATGACGTCGACCGACTCCGACACCGCGCTCAACGCCGCGGGCCTGGTCAACGCCAAGGTCGAGATGAGCGAGGAGGCGCGCGCACACTTCGAGTCGGCGCAGCGCAAGATGGGGGCCGGCGATGGCCGCGGCTGCCTCACCGAGCTCGACGCCCACGACAAGCTCGACGCCAAGCACAAGAGCGACGACCCGCGCTCGAGCTTCGGCTACCTGCGCGGGCAGTGCCTGATGCTCGCGGGCAAGTGCGACGCGGGCAAGGTGCTGATCCGCAAGTCGGCCGAGCAGTCGAACAACGCGCTGATGGGCCCCGAGCAGATCGACAACATGGTCCAGCAGTTCAACAACATGTACTGCCAGGGCAAGCTCGGCGACCGCGACGCGCTGCTCAAGGCCATCACGACCATCTCGATGGGCGTGCACAACAGCAAGGGCGGCGTGAAGGGCTGCAAGGAATCCCTCGCGACGATCCTCAAGCTCAAGGGCAAGGTGAAGGCCAAGGACGCCGAGGACAACCAGATCCTCAGCCTCGACGACAACCTCCCGGCCTACGTCGCCGGCTGCTTCGGCCGCGCGGGGGACTGCGAGGCCGCCCGCAAGCTGATGATCGAGCACATGCCCACGGAACGGAAGGCCTTGATGGCCAAGAACCCCGCCGACGTGCAGGACAAGATCTACACCTCGATCTTCGAGGCGTACGCCCCGACCTGCAAGAAGATCTGACCGGCGTCGTTGCTCCGGTAACGTGATTGCCCGATGATGCGTCCGGGCATTCACGCATGACCGGATCGACCACTCGGCGAGGTTTCCTGCGCGGCGGTGTCGGAGCCGCCATCGTCACCGGGGCCTGCCGCCCGGGTGTCCACGGCGAGGTCGCGCCCGAGTCGACCGCGCCACAGCCGACCCCGCGCGAGCGCGTCGGGGTCGAGGCCGCGATCAACGGCGAGGCCCGCACGCTCGAGGTCGAGCCGGACACCACCGCGCTCGAGGCGGTGCGCGGGCTGGGCCTCACCGGCAGCAAGCACGGCTGCGGCCACGGGGCCTGCGGCGCGTGCACGATGCTGCTCGACGACCAGCCGGTGGTCAGCTGCCTGCTGCCGGCGACGGCGCTGCACCGTCGCAAGCTCCGCACCATCGAGGACCTCGGTCGCGCGGCGCTGCATCCGGTCCAGCGCGCCTTCGCGGCCGAGGACGCGCTGCAGTGCGGCTACTGCACGCCGGGCTTCGTGGTCGAGGCGACCGCGTTCCACGATCGCTGGCGCGCCGAGCACGGCACCGAGGAGCCCGCCGCCGACACCGTCGCAGCGGCGCTCGCGGGGCATCTGTGCCGCTGCGGTGCGTACGCCTCGATCGTGCGCGCGGTCCAGGCCGCGTGCAGCGGCAAGTACGACGGCACCGGTCCGCTGCGACCGCCGCGGATCGAAGCCATCGAGAAGGTCACCGGCGCGGCGGTCTACACCGTCGACGTGCGCGTGCCCGGGATGCTGCACGCCAAGGCCCTGCACGCGCCGTGGGCCCACGCGCGGCTGCGTCGCGTCGACTGGTCCAAGGCGTTGGCGCTGCCGGGTGTGCGCGGCGTCATCGATCTCATGCCACCGACGAAGCTGGTGCGCTTCGCCGGCCAGGAGATCCTCGCCATCGCCGCGGTCGACGAGGCCACCGCCGTGCGGGCCCTGGGCCTGGTCGAGCTCGACGCCGACGTGTTGCCGCCGCTGCTGACCATCGAGGAGTCGCTGGCGCCCGGAGCCGCGCGCATCTACCCCAACGGTGATCGCGGCAAGCCCTCCAACGCGACCGAGGGCCCGCTGCTGCCCGAGCGCTGGCACGGCAACCGCCGCGGCCCGTTCGACCTCTTCTCCAAGCGCGCGGACAAGGCCCAGCGCGCGATCGAGGAGGCGCGCAGCGTCGGCACCGTCGCGCAGGGCAGCTTCCGCACGCAGGTGCAGTGCCACACCCCGCTCGAGCCCCACGCCGCGGTCGCGGCCTGGGACGGCCCGCACCGACTCACGGTGTACCTCTCGACGCAGGCGGTGCAGGCGATGGGCGAAGACATCGCGCAGCGCTTCGGCCTGCGTCACGAGGACGTCCGCATCATCGCGCAGCACGTCGGCGGCGGCTTCGGCGGCAAGGCCACGCTGACCAGCGAGGCCACCATCGCGATCGAGCTCGCGCGCATCTGCGGTGCACCGGTCCGCTACGCGCTCGATCGCCGGGCCGAGATCATGATCGGCGGCAACCGCCCCGGCGCCGCGATCGACGTCGCGGTCGCGACCGACCGCGCCGGCGAGATGGTCGGCATGAGCGCCAAGGCCACCAGCACCGCCGGCGTGGCCGTGGGCACGATCACCAGCATCATGTTCCGCATCATCTATCCCGAGGCGCCCCGGGATCTGCGGGACGAGGACGTGGTGACCCACGCGCCGCCGGGCAAGCCCATGCGCGGCCCGGGTGGACCGCCGGCCTTCTTCGCGCTCGAGTCCACGATCGACGAGCTCGCGTACGCGCGCGGCGAGGATCCGCTGGTCGTGCGCAAGCGCTGGGACCCCAATCCTGCGCGCAAGCCGTTGTACGCGTGGGCCCAGGCGCTGCCGGCGTGGCGCGATCGCGGCGCGGCGGGCGACGACAAGGGCCGCTACCGCCGCGGCGTCGGTGTGGCGGCGGGGGCATGGTTCGCGTTCGTCGAGCCGCGCTCGCGCGTGCAGCTCGAGACCACGCCCGAGGGCCTGGTCGCGTCGTGCTCGACCCAGGACATCGGCAACGGCAGCCGCACGACCATCGCCAGCACCATCGCGGCGCGCTTCGGCCTGCGGGCCGACGAGGTGTTCGTGCGCATCGGCGACTCGCGCTACGTGCACGGGCCCATGGCCGGCGGCAGCCGCTCGACCTCGTCGCTGGTCGGCACCTGCGACGACGCGTGCACGCAGCTGCAGGACGATCTCGTCGAGCTGGCGTCGCGGCGCTGGAAGCTGCGCGGCGCCAAGCCGGTCGCCGAGGGCGTGCGCCACGACAAGGGCGTGATCCCGTGGCGCGACGTGCTGCGCGTCGCACCGCCGATGCTGGTGGTGGGGCGACGCCACCGCGACAAGGGCGGCTATTTCTTGCCGCCGCTCGCCGGCATCGCGCCCGAGGACTACGTCGCCAGCTCGCTGCAGGTCGCGCAGGTCGAGGTCGACACGCGGCTGGGTCGCGTGCGCGTGGTCGAGACCTGGCTCGGCGTCGGCGTGGGCCGCATCGTCTCGCCGGTGCTGGCGCGCAGCCAGGCCGAGGGCGGCGTGATCCAGGGCATCGGCTACGCGCTGTACGAGGAGCGGCGCCTCGATCCCCGCGCGGGCTTCCTGCTCACCGCCGGGCTCGAGGACTACCGCATCCCCGGCATCGGCGACATCGGCCCCATCCACGTGCACTTCGACGAGCACGGCTACGAGCGCGTGCCGGGCCACAACGTCGGACTCGGCGAGCTCGTCACACTCACCCCTGCTGCCGCGATCGCCAACGCGGTGTACCACGCGACCAAGTGGCGACCACGCGAGCTGCCGCTGCGTCCCGACCGCGTGCTGGAAGGACTGCGGGCATGATCGTCTTCCCCACCGACCTGCAACAGGCTGCCGCGAGCGACGGCACCATCCGTGCCGGCGGCACCGATCTCATGGAACGACGGCACGCGCTCGCCGGCGGTGAGCTCGTCGATCTCCGCGACGTCGAGGACGCGCGCGCGATCGAGGTGCTGCCCGGCGGCGGCGTGCGCATCGGCGCGCTGGTCACCATCGCCGCGGTCGCGGCCGACGACGCGGTGCGAGCCGGCTACCCCGGCTTCGCCCAGGCCGCGGGTGGCCTGGCGACGCCGCAGATCCGCGCGGTCGGGACCATCGGCGGCAACCTGCTGCAGCGTACGCGCTGTTGGTACTTCCGCTCGCCCGAGGCGCAGTGCCTCAAGAAGGGCGGCAGCACCTGCTACGCGCGCGCCGGCGATCACCTGTGGCACGCATGCTTCGATCTGAGCCCCTGCGCGGCGGTGCACGCCTCGACCCTGGGCATGGCGCTGCTGGCCTACGACGCGGGCGTCGAGGTCGTCGGCGCTCCGATCGCGACGGTGAACGAGCTGCTCGGTGACGGCGGCGATCCCATGCGCGACAACCAGCTGCCGCCGCACGCGGTGCTGCGCACCATCGTGCTGCCGCCGCCGACCCGCGGCGAGCGCTCGGCGTACATGCGCGCGATCTCCCGCGCGCGCGCGGAGTGGCCGCTGGTCGAGGTGCTCGCGCGCATCGGCGTGCAGGGCGACACCATCGCGTGGGCCAAGCTCGCGGTCGGTGGCGTCGCCAACGTGCCGCTGCGCCTGACCGAGCTCGAGGCGGCACTGGTCGGTGTGCCCGCGCAACCCGAGGCGCTGATCGCCAAGGCGTCGCTCGCGAGCGAGGGCGCGTCGCCGCTGCCGATGACCGGCTACAAGCTCCCGCTGCTCGAGGCCGCGGTGGCCGACGCGCTCGAGCGGGCGCTCGCGAGTGAACCCGTGGGAGGTGCGTGATGGATCTGTGTCGACACCTGCGCTGGAAGACCTTCTCGCGCGAGCAGGGTGACCCCGCGGCGGTGGCCGAGTCGCTGCGCCGCGGTCAGGTGCCGTTCTCGTGCCTGCGCACGTGCCAGGCCTGGGGCCCCGACGACGACGTCGTGGCGCCCGAGCGCTGCTGTGCCGAGCGCGGCTGCTACGAGCCCGATCGCGTCGTCGCCGACGTGACCTGAGCGTCGAACAACTCCGCCGCGGTCTCGTGCGCGTCGCCGGCCCCACCGAGCACCAGCGCCGCGGGGTCGTGGTGGGGCGAGGCCGCCTCGATCAGCTCGAGCCACCACGCGCGCTCGAACCCGCTGGCCTCGCCGCGGCGGATTCGGGCGATGATCTCGGCCCACGCGTCGAGCCCGGCCGCGACCCGCGGTGGCGGCGGGGACATCGCCAGGCACGCCAGGGTCTCGGTGCCGATGCGCGCGGCCGCGCCGACGATCTCGTCGGCGGAGAACTCGTTGGCGGTGCAGTCGTTGAGCGACTCGACCAGCAGGCTGGGATCGAGCCCCAGCCGTGCGCTCTCGACGATCGCGTCGCACAGCCGCCGCACCTGGGACAGCGCGCGGGGGTCGAGCTGGGGCACGTTCAGTGCTGCGGGCAGCTGCATCGTCGGCCGGGAGTCTACCCGGCGCGCGCACCGGCGCAAAAACTCGCGATCGATCGCGGACCGACTGCACGGAAAAGCACCGGGTCGAGGGCGCACTCCCGAACGCCCTCGACCCGGTGACACGGGCTGACGATGGACCGTCTCTCGGACCGCCGGCCTGGAGGTGCCTGCGGCTGCACCGTGGTACGCCGGCCGCGGTGGTTCGGATCGGCGGGCCGACGCATTGCAGCATCGGCGACCAGACGCACGCGGACGCCGGGCCGGTGCGGCGATCCCCGGCTCGAGCATCTCGCGTAGACGGGGCGGCCGCCCCAACTTAGGATTCAGCTCGTGACGCGACCCTCGATGCGCGACACCCCCGCGGAGGTCGACGCGATCTTTCGCTGCCTGCCTGCACGGCTGCGCACGGATCGGGTCGCCGGCTACCGCGGCATCTTCCACTTCGACATCCGTGGCGCCGCGTCGCCGCAGTGGACCGTCGTCATCGACGAAGGCGCGTGCACGGTCGCGCCGGGCTTCGACGGTGAACCGACCTGCACCATCTCCATGGACGAGACCACGTTCCTGGCCATCGAGACCGGGCGGCAGAACCCGGTCATCGCGTTCGTGAAGGGCCGCATCAAGGTCACCAACGTCGGCCAGATGAGAAAGTACGACCGCGCGTTCTTCCGCTTCCACGACGTGCCCAAAGACGGCGGCGACGATGCCGCCGCCGACGCCGGCGCCGCCGACCCGGAGTGAGCCCGGCAGCGAATGCGCACGGGCTCTCGTCGCGAAGCGACTGGAAGGGAAGGGTCCCGTGACCGGCTCGGCCGGCACGGGAAGAGGAAGCGGAGCTTCCTCTCCATCGACGGAGCCCGGCGCGCGCGGCGGTGCGGTCTCGGACACCCGGCATGACCGCAAGGATTGCCCACGCCGCCGATCCGGCGCCCGCCCTCGCCCGTATCCCGGACGTGACCGGCACGCGGTCTCGGAAGGAGCAGGAACTCTCGGCTTGCTGCAGGCGCATTTGACCAGCGAACGGACGGTGACGTACCGTCCCCGGCACGTGGTGTCGGCACCTTCCAGTCCGCCCCCGGGCGACGTCGACGACGTCGCGCTCATGCGCGAGGCCGCGCGGGGTGAACTGACGGCGATATCGGCGATCTACGATCGCTTCGCGGGTCTGCTCATGACGATGGCCGAGAAGATCCTGACAGACCGTGCGATGGCGGAGGATCTGGTCCACGACGTCTTCCTCGAGGTGTGGCGACACGCCGCGAGCTACGACCCGACGCGCGGCAGCGTGCGCGCGTGGCTGCTGGTGCGGCTGCGCAGCCGCGCGCTCGATCGCCTGCGCTCGGCGAAGACCCGTCGCGAGGTCGCGACCGAGGACGGCGAGCCTGGACATGCGCCCGCCGAGGAGCGCGAGGATCCGGTGCTCGAGCCCGACCGCAAGGCCGTGCGCCGCGCGCTCGCGGAGCTGCCGGTCGAGCAGCGCGAGGTCATCGAGCTGGCCTACTTCCACGGCCTGTCGTCGTCCGAGATCGCGGCGCGCATGGGCTCGCCGCTGGGCACGGTGAAGTCGCGGACCGCGGCGGGCCTGGCCAAGCTGCGTTCGGTGATGCAGATCGACGCCGCGTCCGAAGGACGCGCCGGCGCACGGGGGGAGGTGTCGCGATGATCGACGGTGTCGATCTCGACGACGAGCTCGATCCACTCGTGCTCGACGCCCTCGCGAGCTCGCTCGCGCCGACCCCGGCGCCGGCCTCGAGCCTGCGCGCGCGCCTGCTGCAGCGCATGTCGGGCCGCGATCGCTTCCTGCCGTTCCTCGATCGACTGATCGCGCTGTTCGATCTGTCCGAGGACGAGACCCGCCGCCACGTCGACACGATGGTCGATGGCGGTGCGTCGGTCGACGACGGCGAGGGCGGCTGGGAGGAGTTGGTGCCCGGCTGCACCTTCTTGGACTTCGACGGCGGCCCCGCGCTGGGTGACGCCCACGCCGGACTCATCCGGCTGCAGCCGGGCGCGGTCTTCCCGGCCCACCGGCACGTCGGCGAGGAGCGCGTGCTCATGCTCCAGGGCCGCGTGCGCGACGAGCACGGCAACGAGTACCGCGCCGGCGATCTGATCGTGATGGCCGACGGCACCGAGCACGAGATCACCGTCGTGGGCGACCAGGAGGCGATCTACGCCGCGGTCGTGGTCGCGATGGAGTTCACCGGCGGCGACGACGGAGCCGAGGCGCTGTAAGGCCGGCCGCGAAGGCCGCGTTCGTGGCGTCACCATGACGCTGCCGCGGCTGTTGGCCCTCGCGCTCGCGACCTCGCTGCTGCCCGCGGTCGCGCGGGCCGACGACCCGCCCGAGCGCAAGGGCTTCGCGTTCGGCTTCGCCGTGACCCCGGGTGCGATCGCGATGGGCCGGGGCTTCGCCGCGGCCACGCGCGTCCGTCAGCTGCTGGGCGGCGCGATCACCGATCGCGTCGTGCTCGCCAGCGAGCTGGGCCTGCAGGTCGTCCACGGCAGCAAGAAGGTCGGCTTCCTCGGCGACGTCGTGCTCCAGGGCTTCGTCGGTCGCGGCTTCTACGTCCGCGGTGCGACCGGCGTGGTGACCAACTCGCCGGCGCTCGCGCGCGATCGCTTGCTGCCCTCGGTCGGCGGCGCGATCGGGATCGGCTACGAGTTCCAGCCCGTCCGCCGCTTCGGCGTCGCGCTCGGACTCGACTACGACGTCCGCATGCGCACCGACCGGATGCTGAGCCAAGGCATCTTCCTCGGCGTCCGCTTCACCGGCTACCCGCGCAAGTGACCGCGAGGACAAAAAAAGGGAGGCCTACGGTCCCGCCCGCGCCCCCCCGGTGCGAACGGGACCGCGGCCTCGCCTCGATGTCCCGCACGTTGAGACACCCCTGACCCGGCCGCTTCCGGACCACGGGCGAAAAAAATTCTCGGCCGTCGCCCGCGCGTCGGGGTCGCTGCATCGATCGTCGGCTGGCTCACGGGCGTCGCGGACGCGTCCGCCACGGGCGTCGGGATCCCACGGCATGCACCGGGGATCCGTGCGCCGGCGGTGGTCGCGAAACACCGCAGCGTTGCAGCCCGCAACGCGGGTCATCGGGCTCCGCTCGCGCCGCGCAACGGTCCCAAAACGGGTGGCAGCGTCGGCATGAAAGAGGCAAGCTCAGGGAGCGATGGCTGCGTCAGGCCTCTTCGTCCCGCTCGCCGCGCTGCTGACGGCCGACCCGTCGCTCGCGCCCACCGCGGTCGCGCCGGTCGAGGCGCCGGTGGTCGCGCCCGCGCCGGTCGAGGCGACCCCCGTCGCGCCGACGGCCCTGGCCCCCGCGAGCCCGCCCCCCGCTGCGCTGGCGCCCGCGCCGGTGTCGGTCGAGCCGATGCGCGACCCGTTCCGTCCGGACGCGCCGGTGTCGGGCTGGGACGTGCCCGCCACGACCACCACGACCACGACCACCTCCGGCGCCGCCGCGCCCACGAGCACGACGACCACGACGACGACCACGACCGTCACGCACCGCATCGTCGTGCCGGCGTTGCCCCCGTCGCCGCCACCGCAGCAGGCACGCAAGCGTCGCTTCGTGAGCGGCTACGGCGGCTTCGGCATGCGCGTGGGTTCGGTGTCGCACCGCATGGCGACGTTCTCCAACATCCGCGGCGGCCTGCTGCTGGGCGAGCGCGTGATGATCGGTGGCTCGCTGGTGCGCATGACCAAGCGCTTCGGCCCGCCGATCCAAGGCGACAGCGGCCAGTCGTACCAGCTCGCGATGGCCTACGGCGGCCTGCACCTGGGCGTGGTGGCGCTGCGTCGCGGTCGCTTCGAGCTGGGCGTCGACTCGCTGCTCGGCGTCGGCGTCGGCTGCATCGTGAACCTGCGCTCGCACCACGACGACAAGGTCGACGCGCGCTGCGTCGAGCAGGTCAAGATGTTCACCGCCGAGCCCGGCGCGTTCATGCACATCGCGCTGGCGAAGTGGATGCGCGTGGGCATGAACGCCGGCTACCGCTTCGTCGCGCGCGAGCGTTGGCCCTCGGGCAACAACTTCGCGATGAACGGCGGCTACTTCGGGTTGAACCTCGACTTCGGCTGGTTCGCGCGTCCCGGCTGGCGCTGAGCGCCTCGGGTCCACGGCTCAGCTGCAGCTGGTCGGAACCAACTGGATCTTCGGGTCGCCTTCGACCGCGAGGACTCCGCCCTGCACGCCGACGACGGCGAAGTCCAGCGCGTCCGTCACCGCCTGCGTGGACGTGATCGTCGAGGCGGTGTTGGTGCCGATCGCCCTCACATAGACGAACTGATTGCGGTTGGTGTCGAACGTGACGCCCAGCGTGCTCCCGCTCTGGACCGGGATGTTGCAGACGTTGCCGGCCTCGAGTCCCGTGCACAGCGTGGTGGTGCCGCCCAGGACGCTGACGGTGATGACGTTGGCGGAGCTCATCGCCGCGTCCACCGTCACGGACGTGTAGCAGACCTTGGCCGTGGGGGCGTCGCCCGACAGCAGGTATCCAAGGGCGCCCGCGAGGGCCAAGGGGATCCAGATCGTCGTCTTCATCGTTGGTCCTTGTTCGTGCACGTTGGGGGTTCGCTCGAAGCGTGGGTTCATCACGGGATCGACGGATGCCGGGGCAGGGCGTGCGCGCGCATCCAGGCGTCGATGGCGGCGACGTCGGAGGAGAATGCGGCCCCCAGCGCCACGTAGCCATCGCGTGCGCGTGCGGCCAGCAGGCTGGCGCGCTCGCGCTCGCCGGTGTCGGCCAGCGCGCGTGCCAGCAGCCAGCGCGAGCGTGCGAGCTCGGGCGGGTCGTTGTCGTGCAGCTCCCGAATCGCGACGACGCGCTCGGCCAGCGCCACGGCCGCTCGCGCGTCGCCGCGGCGTTGCTCGAGCTGCGCGAGCCCCAGCAGCGGGAACGCGAGGTCCTCGTGCGACTCGGGCAGCTGCGTGGTCATGACGGCCAACGCGGCGCGCAGGTGCGTCGCTGCGTCCTGGTCGCGTCCGGCCTTCGCGAGCGCCTCGCCGAGGTTGCTGCGCGCCTCGGCGACCCGGAGGCTGTCCTCGGGAAACGAGCGCCGCCACAGCCGCAGCGCCTCGGTGAAGGCGGTGATCGCCGCCTCGTCGCGGCCGAGGTGGAAGGCGGCGGTACCGATGGCCGACAGCGGTGCGGCGCGCATGACATGGTCTCGTCCCAGCCAACGCGTCATGCTCGCCTCGGCGGTGCCGGCGAGCTCGATGACCGCCTCGAGATCGCCGCGACGCATGGCCAGCGACGCACGCACGACGTCGACGATCGCCACGGGGACACTGTCGACCCCGAATGCATCGACGCTCGCCCGATGGGCGGCGTCGAGCTCCTGCGCCGCGTCGTCGAGTCGGCCCGCCGCCAACAACGTCTCACCGCGCAGGCGTTCGGCCGATCCCGGCAGGGTTCGGGGCGCGACGACGATCGGTACGCCGCCCCAGCGCGCCTCGATGTCGGCAGCGCGATCGAACGCCGCGAGCGCCTCGTCGGTGCGGCCCTGTCCGCCCAGCAGCAGGCCCAGGTGTCGCCAACAGCTCGCATGTTCGCCGGCGAACGCGTCGCCGGACCGGGCCCAGATCTCCAGCGCGCCGCGCAGCGTGGCCTCGGCCGCGACGGCATCGCCCTCGAGCATCTGCAGCAGCGCGCGCACCTCGGCGACCGCGGCGGCGCGCCGCGGCGGCGCACCCAGGCGCTCCAGGAGCGCCGCGTCGCGATCGGCCAAGGCGCGGGCACGCGGGGCGTCGATGTCGACGTCGATCGCCAGGCGCATCGCTGCCCGCAGCGCCTCTTCCCGCAGCCAGTCGTCGCCGATCGCCTCGGCGAGGTTGGCCGCGCGCTCGAAGTACGGCGCAGCCTTGGGGTCGCGCGCCGCGAGATGGACCTGGCCCAGGGTCAGCATCGCCTCCGCGATCAACGGCGTGACCCCGAGCGCGCTCGCGTGCGCGAGCTCGTCTTCGAGCGGTGCGATCGTCGACAGCGGCCCCTGCAGCAGCGCCGCGGTGCGCAGCCGCGCCAGCCGGGCGCGGCTGGCCGCGACCGCGTCGGCGTGCTGCGAGGGGACGACGTGGCTGCTTCCGTCCGGCGCAGTCGTGATCACGCACTCGCCGGGATCGCGCAGCTGCTCGACGGCCTCGGGCACGCGCGGGACCTGCTCCGCGTCGACCTCGTCGATGGCCGACAGCAGCGCCTCGAGGTCATCGCGGCCCGCGTCGAGGCACGCCATGCGGCGATCGAGCAGCGCCGCCGACTGCTCGCCGCGCCGCCACGTCGCCTCGCACACCTGCGTGCGCGCGTCGACCCACGCGCTCGCGTAGGCATCGACGCGCGCGGTGAGGATCTCGCCGAGCGCGTGCGCATACGGTACGCCGGTCGCCGTGAGTGCGTTGCCCGTCGCCGTGCGCCGCGCGGGCGACCACAGCCCGTCGAGGGCCGTGCGCGCCTGCGCGCAGGGATCCGTCGCGGCCGCGGGCACTCGCCACACGCCGCCCCCGACGGCGCCCAGCGTCGCGGCGACGGCGAGTGCCGCAGCGGCCGCGCCGGTGCCGAGCAGCCGGCGTCGTCGGCCGGCCACGCGCTCGAGCGCGTCCGCGAGCGCGGCCACGTTGGCAAACCGATCGCCGGGGTGTCGCGCCAGGCCGCGCGAGACCACGCGGCGCAAGCCGTTGGGCACCGCGCTGCCGCTGGGCACGGGCAGCAGCTCGCCGCGCCGCAGCGGTCCATCCGGTCGCGCGCCGTACAGCGCCTCGGCCAACGCGACGCACAGGCTGTACTGGTCGGCTGCGGCGCCGGCAGACTCGCCGTTGCTGGCCTCCGGCGCCATGTAGGCCGGCGTGCCCGCGAACGTGTGCGTGTGCGTGACGACGACGCCCAGGCGCGAGCGAGCCGACGCGCTCGCGTCCGATTCCTCGGGCTTGGGCGTGTTGCCGGCGTGGCCGTGCGCCGCGCGGGCGAGTCCGAAGTCGAGCAGGCGCGCGCGGCCGTCGTCGCCGATGATGATGTTGTCGGGCTTGATGTCCCGATGGACCAGGTCGATGTGGTGCACCGCGGCCAGCGCCCGCGCGACCTCGAGGCCGTGGCGCAACACGGCGCGCCACGGCCGGGGGCTGCGCTCGAGCCAGCGTCGCATGGTCAGCCCGCGCACGAGCTCCATCGCGAGGTAGACCTGTCCCTCGACGCGGCCGACGTCGAACACCGTGACGAGGTTGGGGTGTGACAGCTTCGCGAGGGCCTGTGCCTCGCGCAGCAGGCGGTGGGTCGCCCGCTCGTCCATCGCCCGCGAGCGGTGGATGAACTTCAGCGCGATCGTTCGATCGAGCTCGTCGTCGTGGGCGGCGTACACGGTACCCATGCCGCCCTCGCCGAGCTTCTCGAGGATCGTGAAGCGGCCGATCCGCAGCGGCGGCGGTTCCTCGCCCACGATCCGGGCGTGCAACCGCGCCTCGCGCTGGCGCTCGACGACGTCGAGCTCCTCGAGCGCCTCGTTCGGCCACGCCAGCCCCAACGCGTCGTCCGGCTCGGGGGCCTCGGGCACGGTGCGCGTGACGGTCGAGAAGACCTGAAGCCGGCGCGGCCGACCGGCCCGCCCGCCGGTGTCGGGCGCGTGGGGGTCCCCTGCGTGGTCGTCTGGCATCGCGATCGTCCCCTGGGCTCGGAGTAGTGCACCGCGGCGCCCTGCTGATCACGGAAACCTGCCGGCGGCGCCCCGCGGTCGAGCGCGGGTCACTGCGACCGGGCACGGCGCCCGCTCGCCCGCAGGTCGTCGGCCCAGCGCTCGAAGCTGTCGACCGTCGTCCGTGGATCCGCGGTGTCGCGCGCGAGCTCGTCGACGTGACCGCGCAGGCGCTCCCTGGCCAGGCGGAGCCGGCTGCGAACCGTCGCCCCCGGTACGCCGACCACGGCACCGATCTCGACCGACGTCATCTGCTCGTCGTAGAAGAGCTCGAGCACGACCTGGTCGCCCAGCGGCAGCCGTCGCAGCGCGCGGACCAGGATCGCCCGATCGCGCTGGGCCGCGAGCATCGTCGCCGGGCCAGCGACCTCCGGCTCGGCCTGGGCCTGCGCGAGCGCCAGCGTCCACGGGTCCGACTCGCGGTAGACCTCGCGCAGGTGTTCGCGCACGACGTTGTAGGCGGTCGCGAACAGGTAGCTGCGGAACGACCCGCGGCCCTCGAAGCGCGCCTGGCCCTCGACGCAGCGCGCGAAGGTGCTCTGGACCAATTCCTCGTAGTCGCCGCCGACCTTGCTGCGGAAGAAGCGACGCAGCGCGGGGAAGTGCCGCGCGAACAACTCGCTACCCGCACGTCGATCGCCGCCCCGCCAGGCGTCGAGCAACTCGAGGTCATCGCGCTCCATGATTTCACCACGATATCACCCTTCGCACGTCCCGCGCGTCGCGACTTTCGGTGATCGCGGCCGTCCGCCGCATCACTTTCCGGATCCCGAACGCTGCGCGTTCCGGATGGAAGGACTGACGCGATGCGCGAGCGACCAGCTGGCCAAGCTTCCGTCGGGCGGGTGCACCACGTGCTCGTCGTCGATCCGTTTGCCGTGCTCTCGCGCGACGCCGCGTCGCGCCTGCGGACGGACCGCGTCGCAATCCACCACGTGACCGACGAGACCGTCGCCGCGCACATGGCTCGCGACGAAGCCGTCGGCCTGGTTGCGCTGCTCGTGCCCGAGTCGAGCGACACCGGCACCGCGCGCGAGCAGTCGATCGCCCGCTGGCGGCAGCGCGCGCCGCCGTGCTCGCTGCTGGTCTCCACGGCCGCCGGTCTGGCCGGGGACATCCAGCGGGCGCTGCGGTTGCCCGCCGCGCCGGCCCACACCGATGCGGGCGCGGCGGGCTCGAGCGCAGCGGTCGCGGGCGCGCGGGCCCTGGCCGCGATCGTCGGCCGCGCCCCCGCGACCCGGCGACTGCGCCGGATCATCGAACGCATCGCGCCCAGTGACCGCGCGGTGTTGGTCCACGGCCCCACCGGGACCGGCAAGGAGCTCGTGGTCCAGGCGCTGCATCAGCTCGGCCTGCACCCCGAGGCGCCGCTGGTCGACGTCAACTGCGGCGCCATCCCGGAGGCGTTGATGGAGTCGCTGCTCTTCGGCCATGTCCGCGGCGCGTTCACGGGCGCCGACGCGGCGCAGGAGGGCTACCTCGGTGCCGTCGGACACGGGACGCTGTTCCTCGACGAGGTCGCCGAGCTGCCGCTGCTGCTGCAGGCCAAGCTGCTGCGCGTGCTCGAGACCCGACGCTTCCGCAGGGTCGGCTCGACCGAAGAGCGGAGATTCCATGGTCGTGTGGTCGCGGCGACCCACGCCGACCTGCGCCGTGCCTGCGTCGAGCGCCGCTTCCGCGAGGACCTGTACTATCGCCTCGCGGTGCTCGGCATCGAGGTGCCGCCGCTGGCCGAACGTCGCGAGGACATCCCGCTGTTGGTCGCACACTTCGCGGCGCTGCAGCCCCGCGTCATGCGCTTCACGGCTGCGGCGCAGGCCGAACTCGGCGCGCGCGCATGGCCGGGCAACATCCGCCAGCTGCGCAACGCGATCGATCGTCTGGCCGTCACCTGCGACGCCGAGTCCATCGACGTCGCCGACCTCCACGAGCACCTCGAGCCCGCGGACGAAGCGCTGCACGGTGCACCGCAGTCGCTCGCGGGCGTGCCACCGGACCTGGCGTCGGCGCTGCTGCGCCTCGATGGCCACGACAAGCTCGCCGCGGTCGAGAGCCTGCTCATCGACGCCGCGATGCGGCAGTACGGTGGCAACAAGAGCGCGGCCGCACGGGCCCTGGGCGTGCATCGCAAGGTGCTCGAGCGCAGGCTCGGCCGCGACCACGTCGCTGCGCTCGGCGGCGACGACGACGAATCGATCGAGCCCGACTGACGGCGCGTCGCCGGTGGTCGCGTTCGACCACCATGGACGCGACGGTGGCCGCGAGTGGCCGCCGCTTCGTCGCCGCGCTCGACGAGCACGCGGTTCGTCGGGTGGCACGGCCGGTGCACACGAATGTGGACGATGGTCGAACCCATCGGCATCGCAAGCGTCGCCTCGGCGATTCTCGGCTTCGACACGGCAACGCCGCTGTCGCCGTCGCAGGCCCGGTCCCTGCGCGCGAGCGGGTTCGGATTCTGCGCGCGCTACCTCAAGCGCACACCCTCCGAGCAGCCGCCGGCGAGTGGGCCGGCGCTGACGCTCGACGAGGCCCACGGGGTGCTCGGGAGCGGCCTGGCGTTGATCCCGGTGCAGTACGGGTCGAGCACCCTGGTGCCCGACGCGTCGGGCGGCACCGCCGTCGGCGAGGCTGCGGCGATCAACGCGGCCGCGCTGGGCATCCCGGTCGGCGTCACGATCTGGTGCGACCTCGAGTGGGCGCCGGACGTCGCCGCCGATCCATCGTCGACCATCGCCTACGCAAACGCGTGGCACGACGCGGTCGTGGCCGCCGGTTTTCGTGCGGGTCTCTACGTCGGTCCCAACCTGCCGCTGGGCGGGGTCCAGCTCGGCGAGCTTGCATTCCGTTCGTACTGGAAGTCGGCCAGCGGCGTGCCGTGGCCGGTGCCGCGGGGGTTCCAGCTGCTCCAGGGCGACGCGATCGCGATCGCGGGCACCACCGTCGATCCCGATGTCGCGTGCGACGACGCCCAGGGCGATCGTCTGGTGTGGTGGATGCCCAGCGAGGGTGACGCATGAGCACGCAACGCAGCGCCGGCCAGGCGGCCGCGATCGCCAGCGTCAACGACGTCAACAAGGGCGTCGTCGCGACCGCACCCTCGGAGGCGCAGGCGGTGACCTACGAGTCGCTCGCGCACTCGCTGACGCTGTTGATGCACAACGCCGCACAGGCGCAGTTCGGCGCCAAGCAGATCGAGGTCGCGGCGCTCGCCGCGGTGTGCAGTCAGATCATTCGCGCCGGCGCCAGCGCGGGCAGCCGCCCGTAGCATGCCGTCGTCCTCGCGCCGCCCGGCCTCACCACGCGGTGCCACCCGCGAGAACCCCGAGGAGCAATCCGTGTCACCGACGAATCGCACGCTCGATCCCCAGGTCGCCGACGCGCTGACCGTCATCAACGCCATGGTCGTCGGCATCGGCCCGTCGGTGGCGGCCGGCTCGCAGCTCGTGACGCTGGGCTACGCACAGACGCTGGCGGCATACAACGCCGTGTTTGCGCAGCAGCAGGCCTACGTCACCGCGCAGGCCGCCGCCGTGGCCGACGTGCTCGCGATCCTGCGCCCGTGACCGCGTGATCCATCGATTCCACCCGTGATTCGAACCCCAACGAGAAGGTAGTACGACCCATGGCAGACAGCAGCTCGACCAGCAATTTCGCGAACCCCGTCCTCAACCCGCAGGTGACCGATCAGGTCACGACCACCAACGCCACCGTCCTCGGCGAAGCCCCGGCGATGGCGATGGGCAGCCTGTACCAGACGATCGGCAACTCGGTGGCCATGGCCGCGGCCAACGCGGTCTACGCCCAGCAGCAGGCCAACGTCACCTACCAGACCGCGACCACGGTGGCGGTGAAGAAGCTCATCGGCTCCTGATCGGGGTTCGACGACGACGACCTCAACCCCAACCGCGGGCCGTCACGACCCGCTGAATCCCACGGAGAGATCTCATGGCAAACGGCACGACTTCGTCCTTCGCGAACTCCATTCTCAATCCCCAGGTCACCGACTCGGTGAGCACGACCAACGCCACGGTCATCGGGCAGTCGCCGGCGACGGCGATGGGCAGCCTGTACCAGACCGTCGGCAACTCGGTGGCCATGGCCGCGGCCAACGCGGTCTACGCCCAGCAGCAGGCCAACGTCACCTACCAGACCGCGAGCACGATCGCGGTCGCTCACCTCGTGAGCGGAACGTGACCGGGTGAGCCGACGGCTCCGGTCGCCGCGGTCGTCGGGGTCTGGTGCCCCGCGATCGTGGACGACCGGCGCCGCGGTGTCGATGCCACCGCCCACCGGAGCGATCGGAGCCGGACATGACGACACCGCGGACCGTCTCGAGTGCAGTGATCGACCAGGTCACCACCGTCGACACCTCGGTGCTCGGCGTCGCCCCGGCGATGGCGATGGCCGCGTTGGCGCAGACCTTGGCCAACTCGGCGGCCATGGCCGCGATGAACGCGGTGTTCGCCCAGCAGCAGGCATTCATCGCACACCAGGCGGCGACGACCGCGGCCGTCGCGATGCTACTCGAACTGATCGACGACTGACGCAGCGCAGGAGCCCGCCATGGACGATCCGACCGAGCAGACCGTCTCGTTCATCAGCACCGCCGTGACCGGCCGGGCGATCGTGACTGCCGACCCAGCCGGCGGCGGCGCAGGCGAATCACCCACCGGCGAGGTGACATATCCGGCGCAGCAGGCCGGCGGGATGGCGGTGCAATCGATCGCGCAGTCGATGGCGATCGCGATCCAGGACGCGACCGACATGCTGCGCAATGTCTCGACCATCGCGACCACGGCGATGGGCGTCGCCGCCGCGAAATGGATCGAGACCCCCGAGATGGTGCTGTACAAGCAGATCATCGACACCGCGCAGGGCATGATCCAGACCGCGGCTGCGGACTTTCTCACCATCGGCACGAATGCCGCGAGCGTGCTCGCGGGCTTCTCCGAGGCCGGCAAGTCCAACTGAGAACCCCGAGGAGTCGCACCCATGTCGAGCCTCCCGATCATCGACGTCGAGGCGCGCGAGCACGTGCCGCCCGAGGCACTCGCGCCGCGCGAGGCGGACCCGCAGGTGCCACCGTGCGCGCTGCCGCCGGCGGGCTGGCTGGATCCGATGCAGGTGTTGCACGTGCAGCGCCGCCTGCTGCGGGAGCAGCAGCAGGTGCTCCGCGACATGCTCACGCAGCTCGAGCTGCCGCCGAGCGCGAGCGTGCCGCGGACCACGCCCGGCGCCGACCTCCTCACGCGCAGCATGGCGGCGCTCGATCGCTCGCTGGGCGCGATCATGCATTCACTCGAGCACACGTTCGGCACGGAGGGCCGTGGCCGACCAACGCAGGGGACCGACCGATGACCGAACGCAACGCGACCACGACGTTCCTGGTGTGCTTCAGCGGCCACGACGAGGCCGAACACCGCACCAGCCTCCGCATCTGCCTGGGTGTCTCACCGCCAGGCACCGACGGCCGCACGGAGCGGCTCGGGCCCTACTTCTTCACCGTCAGCCTCTCGAACGTGCGGGTGCAGCTGCCCAACCCGCTGCCCGGGACGCAGCCGATCGTCGGCACGACCAATCTCCACGAGACCCTGCCGCTGTCGCAGGGTGACATCGAGAGCCTCCGTGTGTGGCTCAACGAGAACACGCGCGCGGGTGACCCCAAGACCCACGGGAAGAGCAACCAATGAGTACCCACAACAAGCTCGATCACGCATTGCGCCACATCGTGCACCGGCTCGCCAGCGTCGCGACTCCCGAGAAGGAGAGTAAGTCGCGCGGCGCGCCCGACCGATCGGAGCTGGTGGCGGAGTTCTTCAGCACCATCGAGCTGGCGCGACACGCCAGCCGCGACGGCAAGCTCGACGTCGTCATCCGCACCAACGATGCCGTCCGCGCGGCCAAGCACATCGAGCGGCTCGGCGGGGTGGTCCACGCCGCGGCCGGGGCCCGCGTGATCACGGCGCGGATCCCGTTCGATCAGCTGTTCGCCGCCGCGGACGACGCCAGCATCGTGCGCATGCAGCTGTGCGCCGAGCTCGAGCGGCACCTCAACCTCGCCAACGAGGCCAGCGTGCTCACGAACG
This sequence comes from Nannocystaceae bacterium, assembly GCA_019694555.1. Classification (GTDB taxonomy): domain Bacteria; phylum Myxococcota_A; class Polyangia; order Nannocystales; family Nannocystaceae; genus Xiheibacterium. The sequence goes on along the minus strand of JAIBBS010000015.1, from coordinate 19,787 downwards.
AGGGTGGCGAGCGCTTCTTCCCCGCACTGCTGGGCGAGGGCGTGCTCGTCGGAATCGTCGATACCGGCATCGACGTGCTCCATCCCGCGTTCTGTGAGGTCGACAAGTCGACGCGCATCGTCGCCTACTGGGATCAGCTGACCGACGAGAAATATGGTGAGGGCTTCAAGCCGATCGCGGATGCCGCCCGCGACGCGCCCGACACCAACGGCCACGGCACCGCGGTCGCCAGCGCCGCGGCGGGCAACGGTCGCGGGTCGCCCGACGGTGCGATGGTCGGCGTCGCGCCGATGGCGAAGATCGCGATGGTGAAGACCTCGTTCACCGACGCGGACCTCATCCGCGCGGTGGACTGGCTGTGCGAGCGGGCGGAGAAGCTCGGCCTGCCCGTGGTCATCAACCTCAGTCTCGGCGGCCACAGCGACGGCCACGATGGCTACGATGCGCTGTCGCAGCACATCGACGAGATCTCGGGCAAGGGGCGAATCGTCGTGGTCTCCGCCGGCAACGAGGGCAGCGACGACATCCACGCCATGCACGACTTCAGCGACGCGGCGCCGGTGTGGGCATTCGAGGTGCAGCCGGTGCTGCAGGCGAGCGCCGCGGATCCGAGCGTTCGCGAGGGCGTGCTCGCGCTCTCGGTGTGGGGCAAGCGCCACGACCACCTGCAGCTGGTGCTCGAGGATCCACGGGGCTTCGCCTACGCGGCACCCGTCAACGTCGCAGAGCAGGAGGACGTGACGGCGCCGGGCTACCGCGGCTACTGGGACAAGGATCGCGAGGCTGTCACCGGCGACCTGTTCTACGTGTTGCGCGTGGCGATCTCGTCGGACGATGCGCTGCTGCGCGGGCCGTGGACGGTGCACGTCAAGCTGCGCGCGGGCACGAGCGTGCCCGATCCCGTGCGCGTCCACGCGTGGAGCTTCGATGCAGGACGCGCGTACGTGAGCCGGGGCGCGTCGCCGGGCTACAAGGTCGGCTCGCCGGGGGCGGCTCGCAGTGCGATCACGGTCGGCTCGTATGCCACGCGCAACGAGTGGGTGACGTCGACGTCGCGGATCTACAAGGCTGCGGCCGTCGAGCTGGGCCAGGCGAGCACCTTCTCGAGCCAGGGGCCGACGCGCGACCAACGGCTCAAGCCCGACCTCAGCGCGCCAGGCGAGTACATCGGCATGGCCAAGTCGAGCCGCTCCGGCCCCAGACCGCTGTATCAGCTGGGCCAGTCTGCGTACGCCGTGAACCGGGGCACGAGCTTCTCCGCGCCGTACGTCGCCGGCGCGGTGGCGGCGTTGTTGCAGCTCGACCCGACGATGACACCCGCCGACGCCAAGCTGTTCTTGCAAGGCACGGTGGACCCGCGCGCGCCGTTCGATCAGTGGGGGGCGGGCAAGCTCGACTGCAAGCGCCTGCTGCAGGAGGCGACGCGGATGCTGCGTCCGCCGCGGGCGCAGACGGGGAGCTGAGTCCCCGTGCCCGGCGCAGCCGGTCACGGGACCTCTCACCTTCCGGTCGCTGCGCGACGCGAGTCCGTCCGCATTCGCTGACGGTCTCTGAGTCCGCGCGTCGCGGGCCGCCGTCGTCGTGGGCTCGGATCAGCCCGAGCCCGAGCGCGCGACGCTCGACGGCCGCGCGGGCTCGGGCAGCAGCGCGGACGTGGTCCGACGCGAGCGCAGCGACGCGGGCGGCTCGAGCCCGGGGAACCAGCCGAAGAAGACCTCCAGCTGGGTCTTCTGCTCCGGCGTGAGGTAGTCGAAGTTGGTGCCGCGGTCGTTGACCTCCCAGAACTCGCGGCTCTCGAGCGACTCGAGCTCCTGCCAGATGCTGCGCAGGCGATCGAGCGGCTCCTCGGCCATGTCGTCGCGGATGCGTCGCGCCAGCGGCTCCGCGTCGTTGCGCAGGTACGTGGTCGCGAGCTTGACCTGCGCCCGACGGACGCCGCGCAGCGACTTCTCCTGCTCCTTGGTCTCGGCGTGCTCGTCGACGGCGAGGAACACCGCGAGGAACTCGTCGTGGGCGCGCGAGCCCTGCAAGAACGCGAGCTCGCACAGCGAGCCGACGTCGTGGGCGATGACCTCGGTCACGAACGCCAGCCCGCGCTGGTACGCGATCGCGGAGTAGTAGCGCATGAAGCGGGCGATCTGCAGCGCGCGGTGCTCGAGGTTCTCGCGGCGCTCGCGGTCGCTCGCGACCTCGCGGCTGTGGCCCAGCACGAATTCCGCGAGCTGGCGGTACTGGTGCAGGATGTTGTACGCGGTGCGGATGTCCGACGCGTTCATGGTCGCGCGGAGGTAGGTGTTGAAGAACTTGATCGCGAGATCGAGCGCATGCACGTCGCCGCGGCGCCCCGCGGCCTCGCCCAGGCGCCGGGTGTCGATCGCGATGAGGTAGCAGCTGTCCTTGATCTGGCCCAGGCCCTCACCGAAGAGCATCTGGTACTGGCGCAGGATCTTCCACTCGAGCCACGTCGCGCGCCGGCGCAGGTCGTCGACGGCCTCGTCCGAGAGGCTGACGAAGTCGGGGCTCTGGCGGTTCCAGCCGGGGATGCGGTGCCAGTCCTGACGCATCGCGGCCTTGGTCTCGCCGTAGCGGATGCCGAACTCGCACAGCGAGTCGATCGACTCCGACGCGATGCCCTTGTCCTTCTGTTGCAGCGCGTTGAGGCCGATGTTGGCGAGGTGCTCGACCGCCTCCACCGCACGCATCTGCCGCGTGTCGCTGTCGAGCGCGGCGCGGCCGCGCAGCGGGCTGGCGGCCGCGAGGCCGTGATCCATGATGCGGCCGACGATCTTCTCCGGATCGAGGAAGTCGAACACGTAGGCGAAGTACGGAAACAGCAGCAACAGGCTCGCCGTCATCAGCAGCATCGAGAACAGCACGCCCCAGTGCGGCAGGTAGTGATCGCCGACCGAGAAGTTCACCCACAGCACGTACACGCTCGAGGTGACGAAGAAGCCGAGGATGGCGAGGTTGGTGCGCGCGCGGAAGAACAGCGAGGTGATGTGCGGCGTGAAACGGGTCGCCGCCAACTGCACGATGATGCTCGAGACCGTCAGCGCCAGGCCCAGCACCGCGGCCATGACCTCGCCGAGGCCGCCCAGGGTGTTGCGCGCCTGCTCGACGTCCTGGTCGAGCACGGTGTCGATCAGGCCCTTGGCCGACACGCCGTCGTCGCCCTGGCGGTGCACCGCGGCGGTCGCGACGTCGAGCCAGAACGACAGCAGGTAGATCATGCTGGCGATGCCGAGGATCGTCAGCACCGGCACGGTCCAGGTCGCGCTCGGAATCGCTGCACGGCGAAACTGCACCAACACGCCCAGCGTCCGACCCGCGATGGTCTGCGACGCGCCCTGCTCGGAATCGCCGTCGTCGTGGCCTGGCGGCTGCGCCGGCGCGCCCGCCGTCGGGCGCGCGCCGGCGCCGTGCGGCTCGCGGCCGTGGGTGTCGCTGTCGCCCACGGCCTGTGACGGTAGCAGATGCGCGCCGGTCGAGGTATCGTGCAGCCACGATGTTGCTCGCCATCGACGTCGGCAACTCGCACACGACCTTCGGCGTGTTCGCGCAGACCCAGCTGCGCTGCGAGCTACGCCTGTCCACGCGGCACGGCTGGACGCGTGACGAGGTCGCGATCGCGCTGCGGCAGGGCCTGGAGCTCGCGGGTCTGAGCCTGCGCGACGTCGCGGACGCGATCATCGCGTGCGTGGTGCCGCCGGCGCTCTCGGCCCTGCGCGAGGCGCTGGTGCGCTACGCCGGCTTCGAACCCCTGGTGGTCGGTCCGGGCGTGCGCACCGGCATGCCGATCCGCTACGACCCACCGCAGGACGTCGGTGCCGACCGCATCGTCACCGCGGTCGCGGCCCACGAGCACCACGCGGAGCCCGGTGGCGGCGTGATCGTGGTCGACTTCGGCACCGCGACGACCTTCGACGTGGTCTCGCCCGCGCCCGAGTACCTCGGCGGCGCGATCGCGCCCGGTATCGGCATCAGCGCCGATGCCCTGTTCGCGCGCGCGGCCAAGCTGCCGCGGGTCGACACCGCAAAACCCGATCGCGTGATCGGTCGCAACACCGTCGGCGCGATCCAGTCGGGCCTGGTCCACGGCTACCTCGGCCTGGTCGAGGGCCTGATCGCGCGCATCCGCGGCGAGGTCGACTTCCCGGTGCGCGTGGTCGCGACCGGTGGCTTCGCCGCCAGCCTCGCCGCGCACACCGACGCCATCGATCGCGTCGACGATGCGCTCGTGCTCGAGGGCCTTCGCATCATCCACGCCCGCAACCGCGGCAAGTGAGTCACGAAAGGCGAGGGCCATGGCCGCGTTCGCGCACCGCACACTCGAACAGGCCGAGGCCGGCCCCGGCGTCTGGCGTGTCGTCGGTCCCGACGCGCCCGCACCGCTGCGCGGCATGGTCGCGCGCGGCCTGGCGCCGTTGCCCCCGCGCGACCTGCTGGTGGCGCTGTACCAGATCTGGGTCAGCAACGATCCGGACCTCGCGACCGTGGCGGCCAAGACCCTCGAGGGCCTGCCGCCGGCGATCCTCAACGGTGCGCTCGACGACCCCGCGCTGCCCGCGGGCGTGCTCGATCTGCTCGGGCGCAAGCTGCCGCGCAACGTCGACGTGCTCGATCGCGTGGTGCGTCACCGTCAGGTCGCCGACGAGACCCTCGGCGGCATCGCGCGCATCTGCCCCGATGCGATCTGCGACGTGCTGGCGGACAACCAGGAGCGATGGTCGCGATTTCCCGCCATCGTGGAGGCGCTGTACCAGAACCCCAACTGCCGCATGAGCGTGGTGCACCGCATGCTGGAGTTCGCGGTGCGCGAGAACATCGACGTGCGCCTGCCCAACATGGACGAGATCCGCGCCGCACTCGCGGAGTCCAGCGCCGACCCCGAGCGCGACGACATGTTCCGTCAGGCCACCGCCGGGCTGCAGCAGAGCCACGCCAAGGCCATCGAGCAGGTGGTCGCCGCCGGCGTGGGCGACACGGTCGATCTCGACGGCATCTCCGACGACGTGCCGGCCGGCTTCGACCTCGAGGCGCTGCTGGCCCAGAGCGCGACCGACGATCTCTCGCTGCCGCTCGACGCCGAGCAGGACGAGCCCGTGGACGAGGCGGTGCAGCAGGCGGCCGTGGCCGCGGTCGAGCGTGCGACCGGCGGCCAGGGTCTGTTCTTCACCATCTCCAAGCTCAAGCCCATGGAGAAGATGCGGCTGGCGCTGATCGGCGGCAACTTCGAGCGCTTCGTGCTCGTGCGCGACAGCAACAAGGCCGTGGCCATGAGCGCGATCAAGTCGCCCAAGGTCAACGACAACGAGGTCGTCGGCTACGCCGCCAACCGCACGCTCGCGCGCGAGGTCATCTCGTACATCTCGAAGCGGCGCGAGTGGACCAAGATGTACTCGATCCAGCTGCACCTCGTGCTCAACCCCAAGACGCCGATGGCCACTGCCATGGGCTTCCTCGGGCGGCTGTACCCGCACGACGTGAAGAAGGTGGCGTTCTCGAAGAACATCCCCTCGGCGCTGGCGACTGCGGCGCGGCGCAAGTTGGAGCAGCGCAAGTGATCCGCGGCGTGGTGGCGTGGCTGTGGCGGCAGGCCGGCGTGCTCGCGGCGCCGCGCACCACCTTGGCGGCGCTGCGCCCCGACGAGGGCGCGCGCGACGGCAGCTGGGCGCTGCTGGCGTGGCTGCTCGCGACCGCGGTGTTCGATCTGGTCGAGGTCGTCGCGCGCGTGGCCGCGCTGCGCACCCTGGGCGCGACGTTGCTCGCGGTCGCCGATGTCGCGATCGCGCTGCTGCCACCGTACGTCGCGACCTTCGCCATCGAGCTGGTGCTCGGGCGCGCGCGCGCGTATCGGGCCGGGACCCTGCTCGCGCCGATGATCGCGGTCGGGGCCGCGCTGCACCTGGGCGCTGCCGTGGGTCTGTGGCACCCGCGCTGGGGCTGGTTGCCGCCGCTGCTGGCAGGCGTCGCCGCGATCGCGTTCGCGGCGTGGGTGCGGCCGGCCATCGCCGCGCGAACGGAGCGACCGTCGTGATCGCACGCAAGCTCGTCGCCGCCGGCTTCGCTGCGCTCGTGCTCGCGTCCGCGGGCGTCGATCTCGTGCACGGCGTGCGCAGCTACGATCGCTTGGCCCCGCTGGCGCCGGGCAAGCCGGTGCCGCCGTTCGAGGTGCTGCTGCTCGATGGCGGCCGTTTCGCGCAGGCCGACCTCGTGGGGCGCGTGCACGTGGTGACGTTCTGGGCCACGTGGTGTCCGTACTGCCGCGACGAGCTCGACGAGCTCGACGCGATGCTCGACGACTACGACCCCGCGCAGGTGGGCTTTCTCGCGGTCAACCGCGAGGGCGGCGGGTTGTCGCTCGAGGAGGTCCGCGGCCTGACCCAGCGCTACCGCGCGTCGACGCGCATGCGCGTGCCCATCGCGCTCGACGACGGTCGCATGGCGCGGGCCTTCGGCGTCGGGCCGATCCCGCACACGGCCATCTTCGATCGCGAGGGCAAGCTCCGCCGCGTCCACCAGGGCCGCGTCTCGGGCGACACCATCGCGGACGATGTCGCCGCGCTGCTGCGCGAGTCGCCGCCGGGCTGACCGTCGCTACGGCGTGCGCGAGCGCGCCGCTGCCCGCAGCACCGACAGGCCGCGCAGCACCGCGACGCCGCCGAGCGCGGCCGCGAGTGCGAGCACCAGCGCCGTGAAGGCCTGCGCCACCGGCCACTGCATCGCGCCGCCGGCCACCATCGCGCCGCCGATCACCGGCGCGAGCAGTCGCGGCGACCACCGCGACGCCAGCGACTCGGTCCACGCCGCGGCCGCGCCGAGCGAGAGCACGAAGCCGGCCAGCGCCGCGAGGTGTCCGAGCCAGCGCGGCTGCTCGGGCGACTCGTCGCGCAGACGGCCGGCCACGCTCGCGGCGCCGTCGCGCGCGAGCACCGGCCCGTGCATGCCGGCAGCGACGAGCTCCATCGGATGCGGCTGGTACGGCAACACCTCGCCCCACGCGCCCTGCGGCTCGGCGAGCGCGTGCAACGGCACCAGCGCGCGTCGACCCGCATGCTCGGGCGGCAGGCGTGTGTCGCCGTGGACCTCGGCCTCGAAGTCGACGTCGCGCACGCGCACGAACGGCGTGGGCGCGTACTGGGTCATCGACGCGAGCTTGCGGAAGTCCTCCCACTGCGGGTCGAGCGGCTCGTAGCGGATGCGGTAGCCATCGAGCTTGGTCTTCACCGGCACCACGATGTCCTGCTCGGGGTCGGTGTTGTGGCGCAGCACCAACTCGCGCGCGCCCATCAGGACGTCCCACGGCGGCGACTCGGCGCCACCGGCCCGGTTGAGTCGCAGCAGCGGCTCGCCGCGCGGCGACGCCGGCAGCCGCAGCGCGACGCGGGTGCCGATCTCGGCGTCGAAGCCCGGCACGGTGATCCACGCCCACGGCGGACGCTCGGTCTCGATGTCGGCGTAGGGCCCGCGGAAGCCACCGCGGAAGAACTCGTGCAGCTTGGGATTGAAGGGCCGGTCGGCACCCTCGGCCTCGTACATCGCGAGGTGCTCGCCCAGCGCGCTGTCGGGGCTCTGCGCGGTGTCGACCTTGCCGATGAAGGAGAAGTCGGCCAGCGGCACGTACGGCTGCGCGGACAGCTCGTAGTACGCGACCAGCTTCTTGAGCTCGAGGTCGGGGTTGACCGGCGTCAGCTTCAAGAGATCGGCGCCGCCGCTGCCGGGGATGACCTCGCGATTGCACGGGATGCGGACGTCCCAGCTCATCAGCTTCGAGGCGGGATCCTTCTCCTTCATGCGAAAGACGATCTCGTGGACGTCCTGCGCGACCGCCCACGCCGGCAGGATCACCGCGTTGTCCTTGGTCTCGAGCTTCGCGAACGGCGTGCCGCGGGGGTTGCCGCGGATGCGGAACGCGTAGTGGCCACCGTCGCGCAACGGCGTGTCGGTGGGCAGCACGATGGTCTGACCCACCTGCTGGCTCGGTCGCAGCCCACGGGAGTGGTTGCGCTCGAGCGGCAGCGGCTCGGGCAACACCAGCGAGTCGCGCTGCGGCGCGGTCGCGGTGGCGAGCGCCGCCAGCGAGCCGCACAGGCCCACGCCCAGCAGCGGCGCGAGCATGGCGGTGCGCGAGGGCGCGGTGCTCGGCGCACCCGCGGGGCCGATGCCGCCGGCGATCGCCGCCGCGAGCACACCCTCCGCGAACGCCTGCGCCGCACCGCCGGCGATCACACCCACGGTGCTCGCGCGCAGGCCGAAGGCCTCGCTCCACGCGTCGCCCAGCGCGAGCTGCAGCTGCAGCTCGTCGCGGCTCAGCAGCATCAGCGCGAGCACGACCCACGCCAGCAGGGCCAGCGGCGCGAGCCGCAGCAGCAGGCGTCGGCCGGCGTCGAGCCACAGCAGCGGCACCGCGACCACGCCCAGCGCGATCGCGGCGCGCAGCGGCGTGGTGTCCCACAGCCCGTCGACCAGCGCGCCGGTCTGCTGCCCCGCGATCGCACCGGCGACCGCGATCGCGACCAGCATCGATGCGACCGCCACCGCCGAGGGCTTGCTCGGCGTCGAGGTCTTCGCACCGCCGTCACGCTCGTGCAGCGCGGCCTCGCCGAAGCGCCACGCCATCACCAGCACCATCGTGATCCACATCCACACGATCGCGCCGCGACCACCCCACTGCACCGCGAGCGCGCCGGCACCCAGCGCACCACCGCCGGTGCCGACCAGCAGCGCCGCGAGCGTGCCGGTGCGCGCGGGGCCGTGGCTGCGCAGCACACCGCGCACGCCGGCCGGCAGACCGCGCAGCTGCACCGCCATGGTCGCGATGGTCACGATCGCCGCGATTGCGAGCACCCATGCGGCGGCCCAGGGTTGCCACAGCCGTGCTGCGAGCTCGGTCAGCGCGTTGGAGTCCATCGTCGGCGCAAGGGTAGCGCTGCAGCCTGCATGCCGGAAGCAAAACCGAGGCCCGCGCGCGCGGCCGCGGCGGCTGCACGCGGCTCGGCGCGCGCACCGGCGCCAACGCGGTTGGCGGTCGCGCGCGTCACCGGGGCGCGCGTGCAGCTCGACGCGGCGTGGACCCCGGCGCGGGCTCACGCGCGGCCCAGACCACGACCTCCTGGTGCGCGCTGGGCAGCTGCGTGACGCGCAGCGCGTCGACGCCGGCGATCTCGGCCACGCGTGCGAGCAGCTGCGGCAGGTCGTCGACCACGCCGTCGTCGTTGAGCTTGAGCGTGAGCAGCAGGCCCCGGATCGAGCGCCCGCGCAGCGCCAGCAGGTGCGTCACCGCCGTCATCGCGCGGTGCGGCGAGACGTTCGCGTCGAGCACGAGCCAGTCGACGCGCTGCGGCAGGTCGGCGGTGCGGACCCGCTCGGCGTGGATGCCCAGGTGGCGGAAGCGGCCCCGCTCGCCGTAGGCCATCACGCGCGGGTCCATGCGCGCGGGGTCGATGCCGATGACCTCGGCGCCGCGTTGCAGCAGCGCGAGCGCGGCACCGCCGGGCGCGGCGCCGATCTCGACCACGACGTCGCCCTCGCGCAGCGGCAGCCGCGACCACGCCAGCGCCTCCTCGAGCTTCGCCCACGCGCGCGAGGGCACGTCGGGCGGCAGCGACACACGACGCACGCCGCCGGGTGCATCACCGCGGCGCGCGTCGTGGCGATGCCAGCCCACCAGCATGCGGTCGCTCAGGCCTGGCGGTGGCAACACGACGTCGAGCACGAGCTCGCCCGCCTGCGCGCGCGGCTCGGGCAGCGCCGCGTCGCCGAGCGCGGCGAGCACCTCGGCGCGCACGCGCTCGACCGTCGCGGGGTCCTCGGGATCGCGGTCGGGATCCGCGGGATCGCGGGCGAACACGTGCACGCGCAACGGGTGCGGCAGCGTGGCCGCGAGCGCGGCGACCTCCGCGGCGGTGTCAGCGAAGCCCAGCGAGTGACCGCTCGCACGCACGAACGGCGAGACCGGCTCGGGCTCGGCCAGCGCGGCGTCGGTGCGCATCGTCAGCAGGCCCGGCCGCGAGAACGCCAACCGCAGATCCGGCCGCGTGCGCGCGAGGTCGCGTTTGAGCCACGCGGCCGAGCGCGGCAGACAGGTCGCGAACACGAACGCGGGCACCCGGGACTTGTTGCAGACCCGCCGGCGCGGGGCAAGGCCCGCGGGCGAGCGCGGCGCCGCCAGGCGGCGGTCGCTCGGCCGTGCCCGCGCGCGCCCGGCCGCCGCGATGCTATCCTGCGCGCCGGGAGCGAGCGGCCATGAAATGGATCATCGGTGTCGATCTGCGTGAGACCGCAGCGGGTGCGCTGCACTTCGCGGGCTGGCTGGCGGAGAACACCGCGGGCACGGCGCGGCCGGAGTTCGTGCCCGTGCACGTGCTCGAGGAGTCGTACCTGCTGCAGGTGCTGCGGCACCAGCACATCGACGCGGTCGAGGATCTGGCGCGGCGTGCCGCGACCGACCAGCTCGACCGCGCACAGATCGGTGGGCTGTCGCAGCCGGCCAAGATCGTCCGCGGCGTGGTGGCCGACGAGGCGCTGGTGCGCGAGTTCGACGCCGTTCACGGCGACGCGCTGATCATCGGTCGCCAGGCACCCGCGTCCGAGCGCAACCTCGTGCGCCTGGGTCGGGTCGCGCGCCGGTTGGTGCGAAAGCTGCCGTGCCCGACCGTGGTCGTGCCGCCGGATCTGCGACGCGACGCGGTGGGCAAGGGCCCGATCATGCTCGCGACGGATCTCGAGGAGACCGCGGGCTCGGCGGCTCGCTTCGCGCTGCGTCTGTCGCACGCGACCGGGCGGCCGCTGGTGGTCGCGCACATCGTGCCGGCGGACTCGGACATGTCGCGCTACCTGCCGGACGCGACCGTCGATCAATTCCTGAGCCAGTCGGGCCTGGATCGCGAGAAGGACCTCAAGGCGTGGATGGCCAACCACGGCCTCGAGTCCGCGGCGGCGATCGTCTCGCACGGCGACGTCATCGCGCGGCTCACCTCGATCGCGGAGGTCGAGGGCTCGCCGATGATCGTCTGCGGTTCGCGCGGCATGGGCACGCTCGAGCGCATGTTCATCACCAGCGTCGGCACCGATCTCAGCTGCTGGGCCCGCGCCGCAGTGGCGATGGTGCCGCCGACGTGGGGCCAGTGAGCGCGACAGGCGTGGCGATGCGGTGGTGCAGCGCGCTGCTGGCCGCGACCGCGGTCGGCTGCGGTGGCGGTGGTTCGCCCGGCGGTGGCGGCAGCTCCGGCAGCAGCGATGGTTCGAGCGGCGTGGCCGACTCGACCACCGCGGTCGCGGAGTCGAGCAGCGGCGTCGCGACCGGTTCGTCGGAGGCTGGCTCGAGCTCGACCACCGCGCCGGGCACGACCACGATGGCCGACAGCGGCGAGACCACGTCGGGCGGCCTGGGCACCTCGCCGGGCTGCGGCACCGATCCCGGCAGCGTGCTGTCGGGCACGATCGACGTCGACGGGGCGCAGCGCAGCTACCTGTTGGTGTTGCCGCCCGACTACGATCGCGACCACGCCTACCCGATCGTGTTCGGCTTCCACGGTCAAGGTGGCGACAGCGCGCTGGCGCAGAGCATCTACCAGCTCGAGGACTTCTGGCCCGAGCCGGTGATCGTGGTCTACCCCCAGGGGCTGATGCAGGTCGGCACCGAGACCGGCTGGGACCTCGCGGAGAACGGTGTCGACATCGCGTTCTTCGACGCGATGGCCAATGCCTTCGCGCAGCAGCTGTGCCTCGATCTCGATCACATCTTCGCGATGGGCTTCTCGTTCGGCGCGTACATGTCGAACTACCTCGCGTGCTATCGCGGCAGCTACATCCGCGGCTTCGCCGCGGTTGCCGGCGGCGGTCCCAACCCCGGTGACACCTGCCAGGCGCCGACCGGTGCGATGATCATCCACGGCACCACCGACGACGTGGTGCCGCTCAACCAAGGCGAGGCCTCGCGCAACAAGTGGATCGCGGTCAACGGTTGCAGCGACGAGACCACCAGCTGGGTGCCCGACGATCCGGACATGCTGCCGACCGAGTGCCTCGACTACCAGGGCTGCGAGCGCCCGACGACGTGGTGCACGCACATCGCGACGCACACGTGGCGCAGCTGGATGAACGTCGAGATCCCGCGCTTCTTGACGTCGATCTGAGTTGCTCGGCCCGACGCAGGGCAAGGGCGGGCCCTTCCCCGTTGCCCAGTCGGCCGCGCCGGCCCACGACCGGGTCGGGCGCGGCGACGCGACACGTCGCTCAGCCGGGTTGGCAGCAGAACGTGAAGTTGCCCGCCGGTGCGATCGTGCCCATGGGCTCGGGCGCGGTCTGGATCGGGCAGTTGGACTCGCCGGTGAAGTTCAGCCCGACCGACTGACCGGTCGCCGCGACGCAGCTGAAGTTGTTGGGCACGTCGGCGACCTGGTTGCCGCCGCAACCCATCGCGTCGAACACGTGCATGCTGCCGCTGCAGCTCGCGACCGCCTGGCCGCAGGTGCAGTTGCTGCAGTCGCGCTGGTCGTCGACGCCGGCCCAGTAGCTCAGCTTCTCGCTGTACTGGCCATCGGGGCACGGCGCGTCGCCTTCCTTGTAGATGCACAGGCCGGCCTCGAAGCCCTCCGGTGGCGTGGGCTGACACGCGCCATCGGTGCCGCAGGCGACGCTGTCGTCGGGCAGTCGACAGCTGCGGATCGTCGCGTCCCACACTACCTCGGGGAAGTCCTCCGTCTTCATCTGCTGACAGAAGGGCTGGTTGGCCTGGTACATGTAGAAGTACGTGCCGCCACCGATGGTGAAGTCGTGGCAGTCCATCGAGAACTGCAGGAAGTTCTGGTACGTGTAGCAGCTGCTCTCCGCGTACGAGTACGTGTACGAGGTGCAGGTCTGCGCCGCGTTGAGTTCGCAGGTGCAGTCGCACACCGCCGGGCCGGGATCGTTGTAGCCCTCGAGCATGGTCGGGCCGGCCTCGGGATACTCTGCGGGGCAGTCGGGCAACGCCGCGCCACCTTCGGCGCGGGCGATGATGACGGGGCCGAACCAGCTCGCGGTCACCGGGTCGCCGCAGTGCGCCCCGGGGCCGCACTCGTCGACGCCGGTGTCGGGATCGACAGTCGTGCTCACGGTGGTCGAGGCCGTCGTCGCCGACGTGCTCGACATGCTCGCGTTGCCGGTGGTGCCGTCGGAGGCGTCCGCCGAGCCACCCCCGGAGGTCGCAGTGTCGGTGCCCGAGCCTTCGAAGCCGAAGCTGTTGTCGGGTGCCGGTGCGACGCAACCGACCCACATCGTGGCCATCAGGCAGATCGTCGACGTCCTCGAGCAGTGAGCTGTACGCATGGATGATGCCCCGGCGGCTGTTCTCGAGCCGCGCGCCCCTGCTCCAAGGTAGCGAACCGTGCGGTGTTCGATCAACGTTGCTCGTCGCGGTTCACGTCGCGGGGGCATCGAACCCCAGCGTGCGAGCGGCTCGTCGCCAGCAGGCCCCATTGCGATCACCGATGCGTCATCGTCCGCTACGATGATGCAGACGTGAGCGGGACGGCGTTCGAGCGGTACGGTCGATGGGCAGTGGTCGCCGGTGCGTCGGCGGGGCTGGGGGCTGCATTCGCCACCGCGCTCGCACGCCGCGGCATCGATCTCGTGCTGGTCGCACGACAGCAAGCCCTGCTGGAGCCGCTGGCCGATCGACTCCGGCAGCTGCACGGCGTGGAGATCCGCACGCTCGCGCTCGACCTCGCCGAGCCCGGCGCGCTCGAGACCCTGGCGCGGGCCACCGCGACGCTCGAGGTCGGGCTCGCGATCTACAACGCCGCCTTCGCTCCGCTCGCGCCGCTGGTGGACACGCCGATCGAAGCGCTCGCCCGCGTGGTCGACACCAACGTGCGCGCGCCGCTGCTGTTCGCGCGGACGTTCGCGCCGGCGATGACGGTTCGACGGCGCGGCGCGATCGTGTTGATGTCCTCGCTCGCGGGCCTGGTGGGCACGCCGCGGCTCGCGGCCTACGGTGCGAGCAAGGCCTTCGCGCTCACGCTCGCCGAAGCGATGTGGGCCGAGCTGAAGCCGCACGGCGTCGACGTGGTGGCGGTGTGCGCCGGTGCGATCCGGACCCCGGGCTACGATCGCGCCGCCGCCGGCCGCTCGGCGCCCGGCACGATGTCCGCGCAGGCCGTGGTCGCGCGCACGCTCGCCGCGTTGGGACAGGGTCCGCGGCTCGTGCCGGGTTGGATCAACCGCGTGGCGGCGTGGGTGCTGGGCCGACTCGCGCCGCGGCGACTCGCGATCGCGGTCATGGCCGGCAGCACCAGGGGGTTGTCGTGATGGATGTGGCGGGCATGCTGGCGGTGCCAGCGATCTATGCCGCGATCGTGGCGCTGCACCTGATCCTGCCGGCACGACGCGTCGCGGGCTACGTGCGCGACGCCGCCGGCCGGCCGCTGCGCTACCGCCTCAACGGCATCGCGGTGCTGGCGATCGCCGTGGTCGCCTGGGCCGCGCTCGCGCGCGGCTGGGTCGCGCCCGACTGGCTGTTCCGTCATCGCCACGGTGCGGCGATCGGCGCCGCGATCGTGGGGCTGGTGTTCACGTTCGCGGTGGTGCTGCCGCTGCAGCGCGGCGGTGGCGGTGCGCTCGCGCAGCTCTACCTCGGTCGGCGCGAGAACCCGCAGCTGCTGGGCGGTCGCATCGATCTCAAGATGCTGCTGTACCTCGTGGGCGCGGTGATGCTGCAGCTCAACCTGCTGTCGTACGCCGCGCACGCCGGCTGCGTCGCCCCGGCCGCGCGCGCCGGTGTGATGCTGCACCTGGGACTGTTCAGCGCGTTCGTGCTCGACTACCTCGCGTTCGAGCACGTGCACCTGTACACCTACGACCTGTTCGCGGAGCGCGTCGGCTTCAAGCTCGGCTGGGGCTGCCTCGCGTTCTATCCGTTCTTCTATTCTGCCGGGCTCGCGAGCGCGGTCGCGCACGGGCCCAGCGCCACGCCGACGCCGGCGCTGGTCGCCGTCGCGCTCACGTTCGTGGCCGGCTGGTGTCTCGCCCGCGGCGCGAACCTGCAGAAATATCACTTCAAGCGCGACCCGCAGCACCGGTTCCTGGGCTTGTTCACGCCGGTGGTGATCGAGGACGGCACCCACCGCGTACTGTGCAGCGGCTTTTGGGGCGTGTCGCGTCACGTGAACTACCTCGGCGAGATCCTCATGGCCAGCGCGCTCGCGGCCGCGCTGAGCTGGCCACCGTCGTGGGGCAGCGCCGACGGGCCGCTCGGCTGGCTCGCGACGCTGGTGCCGTGGTCGTACCCGCTCTACTACGTGCTGCTGTTGGTGCCGCGGCAGCGCGACGACGATCGTCGCTGTCAGGCGAAGTACGGGCCGCTGTGGGACGAGTACCGTCGCCGCGTGCGCTGGCGCATCGTGCCGGGGTTGTACTGAGCCATGGCGACGCCGGTGTTGCTCGGCCGCGACGAGCCGCTGCGGCAGCTGCACGATGCCCTCGCGGCGGCGCAGGCCGGGCGCGGCAGCCTCATCGCGATCGAGGGTGAGGCGGGCGTCGGCAAGAGCGCGCTGGTGGCCGCGTTGCTCGAACAGGCGCGCTCGATCGGCGCCGCGGTGGCGCACGGGCGCGCGTGGGAGCAGGGCGCGCCGCCGTACTTCGCCCTCGCGCCGTGTCTGCGCGCGCTGGGCCTCGAGCTGCACGCCGACGGTGGCCTCGCGCACGCGGGCGCCGACTTCCACGGCTGGGAGCGCGTGCTCGGCGAGCTCGCGCACCTCGCCCGCGCCGCGCCGGTGCTGTGGGCGATCGAGGACGTGCACGCCGCGGACGCGCACTCGCTGGAGCTGTTGGCGTTCTTGGCCCAGCCGCTGCGCACGATCCCGGCGCTGGTGGTCGTGACGCTGCGGCCCGACGTCGCGATGGCCGACGCCCGCGTCGCGCGGCTGCGTCGCGAGGCCGACGCGTTGCCGCTGCCGCCGTTGTCGGTGGAGGCCGCGACCGCGCTGGTGCGCAGTCATGCCGGCGGGCTCGAGCTGGACACCGTGCGGGCGTTGGCGCAGGCCAGCGGCGGCAATCCGCTCTTCGCGGTCGAGCTGGCGCGATCGGCCCGCAGCGCCGGTGTCCATGCCAGCACCGGCGTGCTGCCGGCGACGGTCGTGCACACCATCGCCGGCCGCGTCGCGCGGCTGCCCGAGGACACCGCGGCGGTGCTGCGCGATGCCGCGGTGCTGGGGCTGCAGTGGTCCGCCGCGACCTTGGCGCGGATGCAGCGGACGCTCACCGCGGCGATCATCGACGCGCTGTCACCCGCCTGTCGCGCTGGTCTCGTGCAGGAGCTCGCGCCCGCACGCTTCGCCTTCGGTCACGCACTGGTGCGCGACGCAGTGTTGCAGGCCCAGACCGCCGCCGCGCGCAGCGATGCCCACGAGCGCGCCGCCGCGGCGCTGGCAGAGCAGGGCGATGGCCCCGATCTGCTGGCCGCGCGTGCGGTGCACGAGCTCGCGTCGCTGCGACCCGAGCGCGCCGGGGCCGTGGTCGAGCTGGCCGCGCGCGCGATCGAGGCCTCGTGTCGGCAGGGCGCGTTCGATCGCGCGTGGGCGCTGACACGGCAGCTGCTCGATGTGCGCCGCGGCGGCGAGCTGTCCGCGGCCACGGTCGCGGAGTGGATCCGCGCCGCCGAGCTCGCGCTCGCGGCCGGGGCCTTCGCGGACAGCCGTGCGTGCGCCCTCGAGGCGGCTGCGCTCGCGCGTGCGCACGGCGACGCCGACGGACTCGCCGATGCCGCGCTGGCGCTGGGCCGCGAGCTGCGACCGGGCGAGGTCGATCCGGTGTTGGTCGCGCTGCTCGAGGAGGTGTTGCCCCGGCTGGGCACCTCCGCGCGGCGCTGTCGCGTCGCGGCGCGGCTGGCCGCCGCGCGCCAGCCCGCCGCCGATCCGATGCAGCCGGTGGCGCTGGCGCGACAGGCCCTCGCGGATGCGCGTGCGCTCGGCGACGGCGCGGTCGTGCTCGACGTGCTGCTGCACGCCGGCGCCGCGATGACGGGCTACTGCGACGAGCTCGAGACCCGATCACTCGCGCTCGAGTTGCTCGCGCTCGCAGGCGAGCGCGGCGACGTGACCACGAGCCTGCGCGCGCTCACGCGACTGGTGCTCGACGAGGGCACGCTCGGCAACGGCGAGGCCTTCGATGCCGCGCTCGAGCGCTTGCTGCAGCTCGCGCGCGGCGTGGGCCACCCGCGCTCGATCTGGCGTGCGCTGCTGATGGGCTCGATGCGGGCGCTCGAGCGCGGCGAGTTCGACGAGTCCGAGCGGTTGTCCACGCAGGCGCAGGCGTGCACCCACGTGACCGACGATCCCGCGCTGCAGCTGTCGCTGGGGGCGCACCTGTTGATGCAGCTGCTCGCGGCCGAGCGCGAGTCGGAAACGCGCGTGGCCCTGCGCTCGGCGGCACAGTCGGGCGAGCTGCCGCAGCCGGCGATCATCGTCGCCACGCTGACCGCGGTCGTCGGCGCGCGGCTGGGCGACCACACCCTGATCGCCACGGCGCTGTCGCCCGATCGCCACCGCGTCGCGGTCACGGTGCTGCACTGCGGCCTGGTCGCGCTGCTCGCCGAGGGCTATGCGGAGCTCGGCAGCGTGCAGGAGTGCCGCGCGCTGCACCAACGCCTCGCGCCGCTGCGCGGGCGCGAGAACTACTTCGGCCACATCGCGATGTCCTACGAGGGACCCCACGCGCGCGTGCTGGGGTTGCTCGAGCAGCGCATGGGCGATCTGGACGCGGCCGAGCAGAGCCTGCGCGAGGCGCTCGAGCGCTGCCGTGCGCGCGGCCGACGGCCCTGGGTCGCGCGTATCGGCTTCGAGCTCGCGCGCGTGCAGCAGGCGCGCGGCCGCGAGGTCGCCAGCGCGCTCGCGGAGGTGATCGCCGAAGCCGACGCGCTGGGGCTGCCGGTCCTCGCTGCACGCGCGCGTGCGCTCGGCGGTACGTCCCCGCGCGTCGCGGTCGCGCCGGCGCCGGCGCCCGCGGGCCCGCCGGCGTTGACCATGGTCCGCGACGGCGAGCGGTGGTCGCTGCGTTGGGGCGAGCGCAGCCTCGCGGTCGAGGACCGGCGTGGACTCGAGCTGCTCGCGCGACTGATCGAACGCCCGGGCGAGGAGGTCCACGTGCTGGTGCTCGGCGCCGATGGTGGGGCGCCGCTGCCGGACTCGAGCGCCGGCGAGGCGCTCGATCGACGGGCGATCCGCGAGTATCGCGAGCGCTTGGCCGAGCTCGACGATGCGCTCGCGCAGGGATCCGACGCCGGGCTCGAGCGCGAGCGCGCGTTCCTGCAGCAGGAGCTCGGTCGCGCGCTGGGTCTGGGTGGCGGGCTGCGCGAGGTCGGCTCCGCGTCCGAGCGCGCGCGCGTGAACGTGCAGCGGCGCCTCAAGGACGCGATCGCCCGCATCGAGCGGCTCGATGCCGCGCTCGGTCGGTACCTGCGGGCGGCGGTCCGGACCGGGACCTACTGCACGTTCCGGCCGTGAACGGCGGGCGCAAGTCCGCGGAAATCCGAGCCACGCAGCCGCCCAGGGGGCCAAGGAACGATCGTTCCCGCGGTCGTCACGCCATGCGGGGGAAAGGCCACCGCCCCATGGACATCATCCCGCCCTACCTGTTTCCGCTCGTGTTCTTCGTCGCGCTCGCGATCGACCGCATCGTCGCCGCGCGGCCCCAGCCGGTCGTCCGGCACTGGGCGATCAAGGGCACGATCTTCTTCTTGCTCACCGCGTTCATCCGCACGGCGATCCCCGCCGCGATCGCCGGCGCGCTCGCGGGCCACACGCTCTTCGATCTCTCGGCCCTGGGCATGGCCGGTGGCGCGCTCGCGCTGGTGCTGGTCGTGACGCTCGCGGACTACTGGTTCCACCGCCTGGCCCACCGCTCCGACTGGCTGTGGCGCTGGTTCCACCAGATGCACCACAGCGCCGAGCGCGTCGACCTCGCGGGCTTCTCCTACGGCCATCCGTTCGACAACGTGGTCGCCGCACTCGTCGGTGCGATCGCCGTCGCCGTGCTCGGCGTGACGCCCGAGGCCGCCGCCATCGCCGGCTTCTTCGGCTTCCTCACCGCGCTGTTCGATCACATCAACATCCGCACGCCGCGGTGGGTCGGCTACCTCGTGCAGCGGCCCGAGGCACACACGCTGCATCACCACCGTGGCGTGCACGCCTACAACTACGGCCTGCCGCTGTGGGACATGCTGTTCGGCACGTTCCGCAACCCCCAGACCGTCGAGGGCCCCGCGGGTTTCTGGGACGGCGCGTCGTCGCGGGTGCTGCCGATGTTGCTCGGTCGCGACGTCAGCCTGCCGCCGGGATCCTTGCCGCAGCCGCGTCGTGTACGATAGCGGCGCGCGCTCGCCCGACCATGTCCACGCTCGAGACGTACCTCGACATCTTGCGACAGACCGGCGCCGACCTCGTGCAGCTCGAGGCCGGTCAGCCGGTCGCGGTCGTGGTGCAGGGCCGCAAGCCCGCCGTGGGTGGCGCGCCGGTGTCGGGCCGCGCCATCGCGCAGATCGCCGAGGGTCTGCTGACGCCGGCGCAGCTGCACGAGCTCGCAGCGCCCAAGACGATCACCTACGAGCACGCGGGCGAGCCCTACGTGGTGCAGATCTCGCGACGCGACGGCGAGCTGTGCGTGGCGATGCGGCACGCCGATCGCGACGTGCCGATGCACGTGCAGCGGCCCGAGCCGCCGCGGGCCGCGGCGCAGCCCGAACCGTCGCGGGCCGTGGCGCAGCCCGAGCCGTCGCGGCCGCCGTCGCGACCCGCGCCGTCGCGCGTCGA
>JAIBBS010000172.1 GCA_019694555.1 Nannocystaceae bacterium | reverse complement strand
ACTGCGCGCGCCTCGACGGGCCGCGGGCAACGCCGGCGCGCCGGGGGGAGACCCGTGCGTCGCGTCGGTCCCTTGGTCCTTCTCCTGAGCGTGAGCGCCTGCCGGGGCTGGCAGGACGACCGCTACCTGCGGCACCTCACTCCGGCGTCGCTCGCCCGGCGCGAGGCCTCGTATGGCTTCGGTGACCCCGGCGCGGGCTGGGAGCCGATCACCCGGGGCAAGCACGTGCAGGTCGCCTGGATCGAGCGCACCCTTGGTGCCGTGATCGAGCTGCATGCGCAGTGCGACGACCAGGGCGACAGCTCGCTCGAGCAGTACACCGATCACCTGCGCCTGGACTGGACCGGCTGGACCGAGCGGTCCCAGACCAAGGTCATGATCGAGCGGCGCGAGGCGCTGCGCACCGTGGTCGACGCCGCGCTCGACGGGGTCGCCCGTCGCAACGACTTCGTGGTGCTCAAGAAGAACGGCTGCCTGTTCGACCTGCGCTACTCGGCGCCGCCGGACCACTACGACCAGGGCCTGCCGGCGTTCGACCGCGTCCTGGGCGGCTTCCGCTTCCCCCTGCCGCAGGGGCAGGGCTGACCGGGCGAGGGCGGACCGATGCGCGTCGTCTCACGGCTGGGGCAGATCGTCTTGTCGGGCCTGGACTGGCTCGGCGGGCTCACGAGCATGGCGCTGACGATCGCCCGCGTGGGGCCGCGGCGGCCCTGGGGCGTCGACGACATCGCGGCGCAGATGGTCCACCAGGGCGTCCGCTCGCTGCCGATCGCCACGTTCATGTCGCTGTTCATCGGCATGATCCTGGCCTGGCAGTTCGGCTACGCGCTCAAGGACTTCGGCGCGACGATGGCGCTGGGCGACGCGAGCTCGCTGGCGCTGGTGCGCGAGCTGGTGCCGACGTTGGTCGCGCTCACGGTCGGCTCGAAGATGGCCGCGGGCATGACCGCCGAGCTGGGCTCGATGAAGGTCACCGAGCAGATCGACGCGGTCGCGGCCCTGGGCGCGGACCCGATCAAGAAGCTGGCGTGGCCGCGGGTGGTGGCGGCGACCTTCGCCCAGCCGCTGCTGGTGGTGTGGGGCAACGTCATCGCGCTGCTGGGCGGCATGCTGATCGGCGAGTGGGTCTTCGGCGTGCCCGCGGGCTACTTCTACGAGACGTACATCGAGGAGCTCGCGCCGCTCGACTACGTCTCGAGCCTGGTCAAGGGCACGGTCTTCGGCATGCTCGTGGGCCTGATCGGCTGCTACCAGGGCTTCAACACCAAGTTCGGCACCGAGGCGGTCGGCGCGTCGACGACCGAGACCGTGGTCGCGATCTCGATCTGCATCATCATCGCCGACTTCTATCTCACGATGGTGTTTTCGTGAGCACCGCGGCCAGCGGTCAGACCGTCCGCGCCGGCGTGCCGATCATCGAGTTCCGCGGCGTGACCAAGGCCTTCGGCACCAACGTGGTCTACAAGGACATGGACCTGCAGGTGCTGCGCGGCGAGACGCTCAGCATCATCGGCGGCAGCGGCAAGGGCAAGAGCGTCTGCCTCAAGATGATGATCGGGCTGCTGCTGGCCGACGTCGGCACCGTGCGCGTGCTCGACCAGGACGTCGACACCCTCGACGACGACGGCCTGCGGCGCCTGCGACGTAGGGTCGCCTACGTGTTCCAGGGCGGCGCGCTGTTCGACTCGATGACGGTGCTGGAGAACATCGGCTACGCCCTGCGCGAGCACACCCGCTTGGGCGACGAGGAGATCCGGGCCCGCGCGCGGACCTGCCTGGAGATGGTCGCGCTGCCCGCCGATGCGCTGGAGATGATGCCGGCGAACCTCTCGGGCGGCGAACGCAAGCGCGTGGCGCTGGCGCGCTCGATCGCGATCGAGCCCGAGGTTATCCTGTACGACGAGCCGACCACGGGGCTCGACCCCAAGACCATCACCAACATCGGCGACATGATCATGAAGCTGCAACGGGAGCTGCGCGTGACCTCGGTGGTCGTCACGCACGACATGCCGACCGCGCGCAAGGTCTCCGACCGCGTCGCGATGCTGTACGACTGCGCCTTCCCCTACGTCGGCACGGTCGAGCAGATCTGGCACAGCAGCGAGGCCAACGTGCGCGACTTCGTCCACGGCACGCTGCGGCGCCCGGTCGGCCCGGGTGCGGGCCGGCAGGAGCAGCCCCGTGGCGCGTAGGAACGAAGCCCGCGCGCGCATGGTCGTCGGCATCTTCGTGGTGATGCTGGGCGCAGTGCTGTTCGTGTCGCTGTTCGTGATCGGGCAGAGCGAGGGCACCTGGGAGCCCAAGACCAGCATCCACACCGACTTTCGCACCATCACCGGCCTGCGCCGCGGCTCGCCGGTGCAGCTGGCCGGCGTCGAGATCGGCAAGGTGCAGTCGATCGACTTCGTCACGCGCCGCTACCTGTGCGATCCGCTGACCGAGGACGTCGGCCGCTACGGCGCGGGTCGTACCGACAACTGCGACGAGTTCCTGTTCTGCGCGCCCTCGGGCGAGTGCGGCGATCTCGAGCCCTACGCGGCCAAGGGGCTGCACGCGCCGTGTCTGTCGTCGGAGGACTGCCGCGAGGACGAGGTCTGCGTGACCTCGGAGTTCCAGCGCCGGGCCACGCGCACGGAGTGGAACGGCCCCGTCGGCGTGTGCGCACGCTTCAACACCGAGCACCGCCGCGTGCAGGTGACCATGAACGTGTTCGAGGACAAGCTCGAGATCATCCGCAGCGACAGCCGTGCGACCGTGGCCAGCAACGGCGTGCTCGGTGACCAGCTCATCAACATCACCCCGGGCATGCGCGAGCCGCTGGGCGAGGACCGCCGCATCCAGTCGACGCCGTCGCTGCTCGAGGATCTCGATCTGTTCCGCGGTCGCTTCGAGGGCCTGACCGAGAAGGTCGACACCAGCCTGTCGGGCATCGCCACGCTGGTGTCGGAGCTCAACGACGAGCGCACCATCGGCGCGATCAAGCAGACGCTGGAGAACCTCAGTGCGATCACCGGCCAGGTCGCGCGCGGCGAGGGCCTCATCGGCGCGCTGTTCAACGATCCCGCGTTCAAGGAGGACGTCGGCGTCACCTTGCGCAAGGTCCGAGACACCGCCGCGGGGCTCGACGCCTTCGTCGAGCGCGCCAACGCCACGCTGCGCAAGGTCGACGAGAACGTGCAGCCGCTGGTCGACGACGGCCGCAAGGTCGCCAGCAGCATCCGCGAGCTGCTCGAGGACCTCGAGGATCCGACGAACAAGAGCCTGGTGGCCAAGCTGCTGCGCGACCCCGACGGCAAGATGGTCGCGGACCTCGAGAAGATCCTCGACGACGTCGAGAAGGTCACCGGCAAGGTCGCGACCATCGCCGGCAAGATCGAGCGCGGCGAGGGCACCTTGGGCAAGCTCATCAGCGACAGCAAGGTCCACGACGATCTGGTCAAGCTGTTCGGCAACATCGAGCGCGCCAGCACGCTCAAGTCGGTCGTGCGCGCGGGCATCGAAGCCGACGACGCCGCGCGCGAGGCCGTGCCGCCGGCACCGGCGCCCAAGAAGTAGGCTAGGCGGTCGCGGCGGCGGTCTCGGCCACGAACGACAGCAGCCGGTCGGCCAGCTCGGGCCCGTACTCGGCCGGCAGCGCGTGGCTGGCCTCGTCGATCACCAGCCACTGCGCGTGGGGCATGCTGAAGGCGATCTTGCGCAGGGTCTCGAGCGGCACGAAGCGATCCTGGCCGCCGGCGATCACCAGCGCCGGCACGCGCACGCGCGGCAGGATGTCCTCGCCGCAGTGGCGCGCGGCCTCGCCGAGCATGTCGGCGAAGAGCTCGGGATGGATCTCGGACATCTGTCGCAGGTAGAACTCGAGGTCGCCCAGCTCGATGCGCATGGGGTTGAGCTGCGTGTGCAGACCGATGAGCGGCAGCCACCGCGACGGCAGCACCCGGCGCCACAGCTTGAGCGTGAGCTCGGAGGCGTGGCGCGTGGCGGCCTGCACCAGCGGCAGCACGTGGCGGAAGATGTCCGTGCCCTGGAACTGCGACAGCACGCGGCCCGACGGGCCTGCGATCGAGACGAGCGCATCGACGCGGGCGCGGTGGCGACGGAACACCTCGAGCGCGACCTGGAAGCCCATCGAGAAGCCGACCACGGTGGCGCTGGGCACGTCCCAGGCGTCGAGCACGGCCGCGGCGTCGTCGGCGAGCTCGGGCATGCCCACGCGCCACGGTCGCTCGGGCGTGGGCGAGTGGCCGTGGCCGCGGTAGTGCACCTGCACCACGCGCACCCGCTCGGCCAGCCGCGGCACGATGCGCCGGAAGGCCCAGCCGCTGCAGCCGATGCCGTCGAGGATCATCACCGCAGGGCCGTCGGTCGGACCCTGCGCGCTGCTCCAGATCTCCACGCCGTCGCGCACGACGGTGCGGGTCGCCGCGTCGGATGCACCGGCGTCGCCGGGCCGGACGGCGTCGCTCACTCGTCGCGGCCGCGCTCGTCGTCGGGCGCGTCGTCGGCCAGCTCGTTCACGCTCGGGTACTTCATGATGTCCTTGCGCGCGATCTTCCAGGCCTTCTGCACGATCCAGGACAGCGAGCGGTCCTGACGCGCCGCCTCCTCCTGGATCTCCTTCAACATCTGCTCCGGGAAGTAGAGGCTCTGCTTGCGCTTGTCGGAACTGGCCATGGGTCGGGCTCTCTGGGTCGAAGGACGAAGGGGGAGCGGCAAGGCGCGGGGGCCGATGCGCGAGGCAGACGGCGTCCACCACCGCTGCGGCGAGGCCTCTCGAGGCACGGCGCCCAGCGCGTGGAGGGTAGGATGGGGTGCGAAACCTTGTCAACAACCGACGACGCTGCGTTGGCGTCCCGGATGCGGTCTCGCGCAGATTCCTCGCCGGTGTCACGACGGTCTCGCGAGAGGGATCGGCCGCGCGCCAGGGGCCCGCGCGCGGCCGCTCGGGCGACGGTCGCGGCGATCGACGCGGTGGCCGCACGGGCGTCGGCATCGCTGCAGCATCGGGCTCGCGCGCAGCGGAACGATGTTCATGGACCCGTGCGCAGCGAATCTCCGCGCCGGCGCGTCCCCGCCAGCCGCCGCAGCGCCGATGCCCTGCGGGGCGCTCCACAGCCCGCCCCACCACCCGCCCCACAACAGATGGCGCGACGATTCCCTGTTGTCGCCGGCCGGCGGCGGGCCTATGTTTCGCGGTCCCCTGCCGCGCCCGCTGGCCGGACACGACGGGGTGACCCTCGAAAGACCACTCACAATGGCGCTCAACAAGTCGCAGATCGAAGACTTCCGCCTCGTCCTGCAGGAGAAGCGCAACCGGCTGCTCCACGAGGCCCGACGAACGCTGGACCACGAGATGGTCATCGACTCCGACGAGCGCATGGACGAGGTCGATCAGGCCTCGTCGGAGTACATGCAGGCGTTCTCGTTCCGCCTGCGCGGGCGCGAGCGCTTCTTGATGGACAAGATCGAGCACGCGCTGCGCAAGATCGACGAAGGCACCTACGGCGTCTGCGAGGAGTGCGAGGACCCCATCTCGCTCAAGCGACTGCAGGCCCGCCCCGAGGCGCAGCTGTGCATCCAGTGCAAGGAAGCGCAGGAGCGCGAAGAGGCGGTCTACGCCGAGGAGTAGCCGTCGCGGTCAGTGGCCCACGAGCCGGCGCAGCGTCGCGATCTCGTCGGGCCGACCGATGGCGATGAGAGTCTGACCCGCCGCGAGCTTGAGGTCCGACGGCGGCACGTAGTTGACGCCGCCTGTGGCCGAGCGCACCGCGAGCACCAGCACGCCGGCGGCCTCGCGCAGGTTGGCCTCGCGCAGGGTCTTGTCGACCAGCGCCGCGCCGGGCGCGACGGTGGCCTCCTCGATGCGCAGGCGCGCGTCCTTGTCGCGCAGCATCTCGTCGAGGAAGCGCACCACGTGCGGTCGCAGCAGCTCCGAGGCGATGCGCATGCCGCCGATGAAGTTGGGCGTCACGACCGCGTCGGCGCCGGCGCGGCGCAGCTTCTCGGCGGCCGAGGGCGACAGCGCCTTGGCCACGATGCGAAGCTGCGGGTTGGACTGCCGCGCGGTCACGACCACGAACATGTTGGTCTTGTCGTCGTCGAGCGTGGCGACCACGCCCTTGGCCCGGCGTAGGCCCGCGCGCTCGAGCACCTCGTCGTCGGTCGCGTCGCCTTGGACCGTGAGGATGCCGCGCTCGCGCAGCTCGTCGAGCACGAGCTCGTCGGCGTCGATGGCGACGACCTCGGTGCCGACTGCGACCAGCTCGTTGACCACGTGGATGCCGGTGCGGCCCACGCCGCAGACGATGTGATGGTTCGAGATGTCGTGCATGCGCCGCTCCAGCTTGCGCCACTTGCGGATGTTGACGAAGTCGGACTCGACGAAGAAGCTCGTGATGGTCGAGACCACGTAGAGATCGGCGGCGACGCCGAAGACCAGCAGCAGCTGCGTCCACTCGCGGCCCCAGCGGATGGTCTCGAAGTCGAGGATCTCGCCGAAGCCGACGGTCGTGATGGTGATGACCGTCATGTACACGCAGTCGCGGAAGGCCCACAGGCCCGGCTGCTGCGAGTAGCCGATGTACCAGTAGCCGATCGCGCCGGCGGCCACGACCAGCACCAGCAGCACCAGCGCCCAGAACACCCGCCGCCGCGCGGCGCGGTAGGCCTCGAAGTCGCTGGCGCGTGACTCGGGACGGTTGCTCACGGCACGGGTGTCGGGCGCGTCGGCGATGCGACCGCGCGCGGATGATAGCGCGGCGCCCGGGCTGCGGTCGCCCGGCCGTCGGGCTTGCCCCCGAGCGCACCGGTGCGCTAAGCCCGTGCGCAGCCGTGTCGCCGGTCCTGTTCACCATCCCGGGCACCCAGTCGGAGGTCTCGGCCTACGGCTTCTTCATCGGCCTGGCCCTGGTCGTGGGCTGGATCGCGGCGCTGCGGCTGGCCGCGCGCGACGGGTTGCCGGTCGATCGCCTCGGCACCAGCTACGTCGTCACCATCGCGCTCGCGCTGGTCGCCGGCCGCGCGGCGTGGCTGCTGATGAACCCGTCGGCGTGGCAGGGCTGGATCTCGCTCATCACGATGCAGCAGGGCGGGGTCTCGGCCCCGGCCGCGCTGGCCTGCGCGCTGCTGGTCGCGTGGGTGCACGTCTCGCGCATCGGCGTGCCGCTGGCGGCGTGGCTCGACGTGCTCGCACCGGTGCTCGCAGCCGGCGTCGCGCTCGAGGCCACGGGTGCGCTGCTCGGTGGCACCGGCTTCGGCCGCTATGCCCCCGACGCCGCGTTCGCGATGCGCTTCCCGCTGGGCTCGCCCGCCTACGTCGCCCACGCGACGCAGCTGCCGGGCCTGCTGCCGCGCGGCGCGACCGAGTCGCTGCCGGTCTATCCCACGCAGCTGGTCGCGCTGGTGGGCGGCGTGATCGGCCTGCTGGTCGCGGCGCAGCAGCGACGCCATCGCAAGGCGCCGGGCCAGGTCGCGCTGATCACCGCGGCGCAGCTGCTGGCGTGGCGCGCCTTCGTCGAGGAGCCGATGCGTGCCGATCGCAGCGAGGCGTCGATCGGACCGCTGTCGCGGCTGCAGCTGCTGGCGGCGGTGTTGGTGGTGGTGTTCGTCCTGATCGCGCGGGCACGGGCGCGGCGGGCCGCGGCGCCCAAGAGCGGGCGCCCGCCACCGGCGGGGGCGAAGCGATGAGCGAGCCGAAGATCCCGGTGGTGCTGCTGCACGGCGCGCTGCGTTCGTCGGTGGGCATGTGGCCCACCGCGCGCTTCCTCGCGCGCCACGGCCTGGTCGCGCGCGGCTTCGACTACGCCACGCGGGCCCACGGTCTGCTGCAGCACGCCGAGCGCCTGGCTGCGTTCGTGCGCGACTGGCTGGGCCCGCGGCCACCGGTGCTGGGCTTTCTGACGCACAGCATGGGCGCGCTGGTCGTGCGCATGTACCTGGGCAGCTTCGCCGACGAGCTCGGCGCCGAGCAGCGCGTGGTCATGCTCTCGCCGCCCAACCGCGGCTCGGTGCTCGCCGCACGCAACCGCGACCGCGCGCTGTTCCGCTGGATCTACGGCCGCGCCGCCGAGGTGCTGGTGCCCGAGCGCGCGCAGTCGCTGCCGCCTTTGCCGCCGACGGCGCGCGCGCTCGTGCTCGCGGGCGGCCGCGGCGACCCCCGCGGCTTCAACCCGTTGCTGCCCGGCGACGACGACGGCGTGGTCGCCGTCGCGGAGATGGGATTGCCCGGCGTCGAGCCGACCTTCGTCGGCGGGCTGCACGCCACCCTGCAGTGGCGCCGCGCCGTGCTCTCGCGTGCGGCGGCGTTCCTCGCCGGCGAGTGAGCCTCCGTTCGCCCGCACCCGCGGAACCGAGCCCAGCCGCGTTGCTGCGCCGGGTGGGTTCGCGGTATCGGTCTCGCGTGCGACGCGCGGCGCGCTCGCGGTGACACCATGACCAAGACTGCCCTGTCCCTGATCCTGCCCGCGTCGCTGGGCGCGTGTCTGCTCGCGGCCTGCACCTCGCCCGGAGGCGGCGGCACGGCGAGCGACGGCTCGACCTCCAACGACACCAACGACAGCAACGACGACGACACGCTGACGATCACGCTCAGCGACACCGCCGACTCGGGCTCGCAGTCGGGCACCGACAGCGCGAGCGCGACCGACAGCGCGAGCGCGACCGACAGCGCGAGCGCGACCGACAGCGCGAGCGCGACCGACAGCGCGAGCGCGACCGACAGCGCGAGCGCGACCGACAGCGCGAGCGCGACCGACAGCGCCACCACCACCGACGCGTCGAGCAGCGGCGGCAGCAGCAGCGGCGGCAGCAGCAGCACCGGCGCCATGGGCGAGTGCGAGCAGATCGCGTTCAGCCACGCCGCGCTGCAGATGGGCGACGACTTCTACCTGACCGGCTCGCCCGCGTTCAACGTGGTCGACCCCGACGTCGAGGACAACCTCGTGATCCTCCTCGACGCGTCCACCGGCAGCTTCGATCTGTCGATGGCGCCCGACGACAACTTCGGCACCTGCACGCACTGCCTGGCGCTGTTCGCCGACGACCAGACCGTGACGTTCTTCCAGAGCCAGGGCACGCTCGAGGTCAACGCCGACCCGACCGCAGGTACGCTCGACATCGCCTTGAGCGGCGTGCGCCTGATCGAGGTCACGATCGACGACATGGGCAACACGACCCCGGTCGAAGGCGGTGGCTGCGTCGACATCGTCGATGGCGCGGTCGACAACGTCACGCCCGACTCGTGGAACTGCGCGAGCGACTACTTCGGCGCCGGCGATGGCTGCGACTGCGGCTGCGGTGCCACCGACCTCGACTGCGAGGACATGTCGCTGGCGGTGTGCGACTTCTGCGACGACAACGGCTCGTGCAGCAACGACGCGTGCGATGCCATGCCGCCGATCGACGACATGGACAACGCGGTCTGTGTGTGACCCGCGGGTTCGCGGGGACGATCCGAGCGCTCGTCGGCGTGTTGCCGCTGGGGCGCTCGTGATCGTGGTGCCGAAGGCCGGAATCGAACCGGCGACCTAGGGGTTATGAATCCCTCGCTCTTAACCGACTGAGCTACCTCGGCGGACGGGCCGGCGTTATGGCAGCCGCGACGGGTGACGTCAAGCGGCTCGCCGGGTCCGCGGGTCGGGCCGCGGTTCGGGCCGCGCGCGCGCGGCAGCAGGCACCGCTGCGCTGCCGCGGATCGGCGCGCAGCATCCGCGCGTGCACGCGGGCGGGGGCAGTGACCAAACGCATCGGCCACGGTGCGCGCGCGTGTTAGACGAACCGGCGTCATGTCCCGCGACGTCGTCATCGTCAGTGCCGCCCGCACCCCCATCGGCAGCTTCGGCGCCTCGCTCGCGTCGGTGCCCGCACCCAAGCTCGGCGCGACCGCGATCAAGGCCGCACTCGCCCGCGCGCAGCTGCAGGGCAGCGACGTCGACGAGGTGCTGATGGGCTGCGTGCTGCCGGCCGGTCAGGGCCAGGCGCCCGCGCGGCAGGCGATGATCCACGCCGGCATCCCCAACTCGGTCGGCGCGGTCACGGTCAACAAGGTGTGCGGCTCGGGCCTGCGCACCGTGATGATGGCGGCCTCCGCGATCAAGGCCGGCGACGTCGACACCGTGGTCGCCGGCGGCATGGAGAGCATGTCGAACGCGCCGTACTACCTGCCGCAGGCGCGCACCGGCTACCGCCTGGGCCACGGTCAGCTCGTCGACGGCATGATCTTCGACGGCCTGTGGGACCCCTACAACGACTTCCACATGGGCAACGCCGGTGAGCTGTGCGCGAGCGAGCGCAAGATCGATCGCGAGCGCCAGGACGCGTTCGCGGCGGCCAGCTACCAGCGCGCGCAGTCGGCGGTGCGCGAGGGCCTGTTCAAGGCCGAGATCGTGCCGGTCGAGATCGCGGGTCGCAAGGGCGACACCACGGTGTTCGCCGAGGACGAGGAGCCGTTCCGCGGCGCGATCGACAAGCTCGCGGGCCTGCGACCGGCGTTCAAGAAGGACGGCACGATCACCGCCGGCAACGCCTCGACGCTCAACGACGGCGCGGCCGCGCTGGTGGTGATGGGCGCCGACGTGGCGCAGCGCCGCGGGCTCACGCCGCTGGCGCGCGTGGTCGGCTACGCCGGGGCCGCTGGCGCACCGGAGTGGTTCTCGACCGCGCCGGCCAAGGCGATCCAGAACCTGCTGGCCAAGACCGGTCACAAGGTCGCCGATGTCGATCTGTGGGAGATCAACGAGGCCTTCAGCGTGGTCGCGCTGGTCAACCAAGACGAGCTCGGCATCGCGTCGGATCGACTCAACGTTCGTGGCGGCGCGGTCGCGCTGGGGCACCCGATCGGGGCCTCCGGCGCGCGCATCCTGACCACGTTGATCTACGCCTTGCAGCAGACCGGCAAGCGCCGCGGCGTCGCGTCGCTGTGCATCGGTGGTGGCGAGGCGGTCGCGCTGATGGTGGAGGTGGGCTGACATGGCAATCGAGACGATCGGAGTTCTGGGTGCGGGGCAGATGGGCGGCGGCATCGCCCAGGTCGCCGCGGGCAAGGGCCTCACCGTGCTGCTCGCGGATGTCGACCGCGCGCACGCCGAGGCCGGCAAGGCCCGGATCGCCAAGGGGCTGGGCAAGCTGGTCGAGAAGGGCAAGGTCACCGCCGAGGCCCGCGACGCGCTGCTGGCGAAGATCGAGCCGGTCGAGAGCGTCGCGGCCTTCTCCGCGGCGGACTTCGCCATCGAGGCCGCGACCGAGAACATCGGGCTCAAGCAGACGTTGATGGCGTCGATCGACGCCGCCTGCCGCCCCGGCGTCATCGTGGCGAGCAACACCAGCTCGATCTCGATCACGCTGCTGGGCGCGCGGACCAAGCGACCCGAGCGCGTCATCGGCATGCACTTCATGAACCCGGTGCCGGTGATGGAGCTGGTCGAGATCATCCGCGGGCTGCCGACCTCGGACGAGACCTACGCCGAGACGCTGGCGCTCGCGCAGCGGCTGGGCAAGCTGACGGTGACCAGCAAGGACAGCCCGGGGTTCATCGTGAACCGCGTGCTGATCCCGCTGATCAACGAGGCCTGCTTCGCGCTGCAGGAGAACCTCGGCACCGCCGCCGACATCGACCTGGGCGTGAAGAAGGGCCTCAACCATCCCATGGGCCCGCTCGAGCTCGCCGATCTGATCGGCCTGGACACCTGCCTGGCGATCGCCGACGTGCTGCACCGCGAGCTGGGCGACGACAAGTACCGCGCCGCCAACGTGCTGCGCATGCACGTCGCGGCGGGCTGGCTCGGTCGCAAGACCGGCCGCGGCTTCTACGAGTACGGGAGCAAGTGATGGCCTACGCGACGCTGCTGGTCGAGGACCGCGGGCCCATCCGCATCGTCACCGTCAACCGGCCCGCGGTGCTCAACGCCATCGACGCGACGGTGGTCGCCGAGCTGACCGCGGTGCTCGAGCAGACCGGCAGCGACGACGCGCTGCGCGGGCTGCTGCTCACCGGCGCCGGCGAGAAGGCCTTCGTCGCCGGGGCCGACATCGCGGCGATGTCCACCATGGATCCCGAGCAGGCGCTGGCGTTCTCCGGCCGCGGCCACGCCGTGGGCGAGCTGCTCGCGAGCCTGCGGATCCCGACGCTCGCGGCGGTCAACGGCTTCGCGCTCGGTGGCGGCTGCGAGCTCGCGCTCGCGTGCGACTTCGTCTACGCGGCCGAGAACGCGAAGTTCGGTCAGCCCGAGGTCAAGCTCGGCGTCATCCCCGGCTTCGGCGGCACGCAGCGGCTGTCGCGACGCGTGGGCCTGGCCCGCGCGCTCGAGCTGTGCATGACCGGTGCGATCGTCGACGCCGCCGAGGCGCTGCGCATCGGGCTGGCCAACCGCGTGCTGCCGCGCGAGCAGCTGCTCGACGCGGCGCTGGCGACCCTGGGCACCATCGCGCAGATGGGGCCGCTGGCGATCGCCAAGGTGAAGGACGTGCTGCACCGCGGCGCCGAGCTGCCGCTGCCCGACGCGAACCTGCTCGAGCAGCAGAGCTTCGCGGAGCTGTTCGCCACCGCCGACCAGAAGGAAGGCATGGCGGCGTTCTTGGCCAAGCGCGCTGCGGCCTTCCGCGGCGCCTGAGCCAGGCTTGCGCGCACGGGCGCCGGCCGCCGCGCGTGCCGCCGCGCTCAGGGCACCGGCTCGTCCGGGGGCTCCTGCGCCGGCGGTCGCTCGTTGCAGGTGGCCTCGCCGACCTTGCCCGCGAGCGCCTTGCCGATCGCCGCGACGCGCTGGCGTACGCCCTTGCCCCCGCCCATCGGCAGGTGCACGCCGAGCTCGACGCGGCCCTGCACGCGCGCCTCGAGCAGCTCCGCGCCGAACGACGACGCGTCGAGCTCGGCGAGCGCGGCCACGACCGCGGCCTCGGCCGCGACGCGATCGGTGCCCGGCGGCAGCGGCACCCACGGATGCTCGCAGGTGGCGTCCAGCGGGCGCGGCGGTGCCCACTCGAGCACGGCGCGCAGCGTCTGCTTGGTCGACGGGATCTCGACCTCGGTCGCGGCCGCGCCGGTGCGCCACAAGGCGTTGGCGTTGAGCGGGTCGCCGCCGGTGAGCACCCACAGCGTGTCGTCGGCACCGGCGAGCACGTCGACGGGGCCCTCGCCGGACTCGGTCGGCAGCGGCACCTCCTCGAACGTCGGCGCCGGCTGCTCGCCGTCCGACAGCCGCAGCAGCGCCGAGCTGCCGACGCGCACGTCCGAGTCGACGCCGCAGGTGAGGTAGGCGTGGCCATCGCCCGCCACCGCCATCGCCGTGATCTGCGAGTTGCACGGCGTGGCGAGCTGCGTCCAGCCGTGGCCGTCCCAGCGCACCAGCAGACCGCCACCCTCGCGGGCCTCGCCGCTCTGCTCGCCCAGCAGCCACGCCTGGTCGGGGGCGACCGCGAGCAGGCGCGGCGCGACCGGATCCATGCCCGGCACCGGCGTGCGCTGCAGCGTGCCGGTCGCGTCGTTCCACACCACCAGCTCGTTCGACTCGTCGTGGCGCACGTACGCGAAGATCTCGCCCGAGGGCAGCGACGCGAAGGTCTCGATGGTCCCGCTGCCCAGCAGCGGGGCCTTGGGCGCGCCGCGCACGACCACCAGCGGCTTTTGTTTCGCGACCGCCGCCGCGAACGCGCGCTGCTGCGCCGCCGACGGACCGTCCTCGCTGCCGGGGCCGCGGATCTGATAGCGCTCGAGTCCCAGCAGCGAGCCGTCCTTCCACGGCCCGTACTCGGCGTAGTACCAGTCGAAGCTGGGCTTGCGCGTGGCCAGGCGCGACCACACGCCGCCGGTGCGCTTGTACACGCGCGGCACGTCGTCGCCCCCACGGCTGCCGCTGCCCATGCCCAGCGTCAGGAACGTGCCCTCGGCCGAGGCGCCGCCCATCGCGATCGCGTACCACCACACCATGCCGACGCTGACGCCCTCGAGATCGAAGCCGACGTCGTCGATGCCGCGCAGGCTCTCGGGATCGAAACCAACGCTGCCGTCGTCGCCCAGCGAGAGCACCGCGGCGCCCGCGATCACGAAGCGCTTGCCGTCCACGGTCCGGGCGAAGCGCGTCTGCAGGGTCGAGCCGGAGTCGTCGCGCATGCGGGCCGCGCGGGTGAAGCGCGGGGCATCGGCGGCGCGCGGTGCCTTGGACTTGGTCACCGCGGCCGCGTCGACGCGGGGCGCGATCGCGGCTGCGGCGACGCTGGGCGCGACCGCGGCCGGCTGCGGGCTCGCAGCCGGCGGTGGGTTCGCGCGCGCAGTGGGCCCGTGCTCCGGCGCCGCGTCGGCGGCGGGTGCCGCGTCGCCCGCGGTCGCGTTCGCCGGCGCCGCGGCGGGCGTCGGGGTCCGATCACAGCTCGCCGATGCGGCGAGCACGAGCAGGGCAACGCAGCGACGTGTCACGAGCATGGCCGACGCGCCGCAGCGTGCCAGAAGTCCCGCGGCGCCGCCGCGGCGGCTGCACCGGACGTGGTAAGCTCCCCGCGGCCCGTGGCCACGGCCCGCGTGCGATGGATCTGACGCTCACCCCCGAACACGAAGCGCTGGTCGCGATGGTCCGCGAGTTCGCGGCCCGCGACGTCAAACCCATCGCCGCGCAGCTCGATCGCGAGGCCCGGTTCCCCAAGGAGCTGGTGGCCACGATGGGTCAACTGGGGCTCATGGGCATCGAGGTGCCGGTCGAGCTCGGCGGCAGCGGGCTCGACCCGATCGCCTACGTGCTGGCGATGGAGGAGGTCTCGGCGGCCTGCGCCTCCACCGGCGTGATCATGAGCGTGAACAACTCGCTGGTCTGCGACCCGCTGCTCAAGTTCGCCGACGAGGCGCAGAAGCAGCGCTGGCTGGTGCCGCTGGCGTCGGGCGAACGGCTGGGCTGCTTCATGCTCAGCGAGCCCGAGGCCGGCTCGGACGCCGCCGCGCAGAAGACCACCGCGACCCCCGACGG
Source organism: Nannocystaceae bacterium (assembly GCA_019694555.1). GTDB lineage: Bacteria > Myxococcota_A > Polyangia > Nannocystales > Nannocystaceae > Xiheibacterium. The sequence continues at coordinate 2,765 of JAIBBS010000172.1, read as the reverse complement.
CGACGGCTGGGTCATCGACGGCACCAAGAACTGGATCACCAACGGCCCCCAGGCCGACACCGGCATCCTGTTCTGCATGACCGACCGCGCCGCCGGTCACCGCGGCATCTCGGCGTTCATCATCGACATGAACGCGCCGGGCGTGCGCCGCGGCCACAAGGACGACAAGCTCGGCATCCGCGGCAGCCACTCGTCGCAGATCATGTTCGACGAGCACCGCGTCGGCCGCGAGCAGCTGCTGGGCAAGGTCGGCGAGGGCTTCAAGATCGCGATGGCGACGCTCGACTGCGGCCGCATCGGCATCGCCGCGCAGGCGCTGGGCATCGCGCGCGCGGCCTTCGAGGCCGCGGCCGGCTACGCGTGCGTGCGCCGGACCTTCGGCAAGCGCGTCGTCGATCACCAGGCCATCGGCTTCCAGCTCGCCGACATGGAGACCGAGCTCGAGGCCGCGCGGCTGCTGACGCTGCGCGCTGCCGCGATGAAGCACGCCGGCCAGCGCCACAGCCGCGAGTCGGCCATGGCCAAGCTGTACGCCTCCGAGGTCGCCAACCGCCTGGCCAAGGCTGCGATCCAGATCCACGGCGGCAACGGCTACGTCACCGAGTTCCCCGTCGAACGCCACTACCGCGACGCGAAGATCACCGAGATCTACGAGGGCACCAGCGAGATCCAGCGCGTGGTGATCGCTGCCGACCTGCTGCGGGCCTGAGCGCCCGCGCCACACCAACGAGGAGACCCGCCGTGACCCAGCCCACCGCAACCAGGACCCTGTCGTCGTTGGCCGCGCTCGCCGTCGCCGCGCTCGCGCTCGGCGCGTGCAAGAAGACCGACACCGATCACCCCGACGTCGCGTCGAAGTACCGCAACAGCAAGTACCACCAGGACATCGTCTCCGGCGACTACACCGGCAAGCACGAGCACCAAGGCGACGCGATCCAGCCCGCGACGCTGCGCGCGATCGAAGACACCATCCACACCAGCTACGAGAAGGACTTCGAGCGCTGCCTCGAGGACGAGATGGACACCGCCGACACCCGCTTCATGCGCAGCGTGTTCTCGGTCGAGTTCAAGATCGACACCAAGGGCAACGCCGGCGAGGCCAAGGTGCTCGACATCTGGCTCAAGAAGCAGAACGCCAAGGGCACCGACATCGGCGAGGTGCCCACCGACGGCATGGAGAAGTGCATCGTGGCCGCGATCGACGAGTGGGTCTTCGATCCCGCGCCGGAGGTCGACTACCTGCACACGTACAAGGGCCAGGTCGGCGAAGCCTTCTGACGCGCGCCATGCTCGACTTCCAGCCCGATGCCGACGAGCTCGCCGTCGCCGCGATCGCGCGGCGCGTCGCGGACGAGGTGCTGCGCCCGGCCGCGGCGCGGCTCGATCGCGAGGGCGGCTTCCCGCGCGAGAGCCTGGCCACGCTCGCGCGCGAGGGCCTGCTGGGCATCGCGGTGCCGCGCGAGCTGGGCGGCCGGGGGGCCGGCGCGCTGGCCTACAGCCTCGCGGTGACCGAGCTCGCCGACGCGTGCGCGTCGACCACGGTCGCGCTGTGCGTGAACAACATGGTCGCCGAGGTCGTGGCGCACTTTGGCACCGCGGCGCAGCGCGAGCACCACGTGCCGCGGCTGTGCGACGGTCGCCACGTCGTCGGTGCCTTCGCGCTGTCCGAGCCCGGCGCCGGCAGCGACCCCGCGGCCATGCGCACGCGCGCGCGGCCCACCGATCGCGGCTGGGTCATCAGCGGCAGCAAGCTGTGGATCACCAGTGGCAGCGACGCGGGGCTGTTCGTGGTGTGGGCACGCACCAGCGACGATCCCGGCGCGCGCGGCATCTCGACCTTCCTCGTGCCCGGTGACACGCCCGGGCTGCGCCGCGGACGGCCCGAGCACAAGCTGGGGCTGTGCGGCAGCACCACGGTGCCGCTGGACTTCGAGGCCTGCGAGGTCGGGCCCGAGGCGCTGCTCGACGAGCCCGGTCGCGGCTTCCGGGTCGCGATGATGGCGCTCGACGGCGGGCGCATCGGCATCGCGTCGCAGGCGCTCGGCATCGGTCGCGCGGCCACGCGCGCGGCCACGGTGTGGGCGCGCGATCGCTTCGGCACCGCGGTGCCGCAGGCGATCCAGTTCGCGCTCGCCGACAACGCGACCGAGCTCGATGCCGCGGCGGTGTTGACCCACCGCGCGGCGTGGCTCAAGCGCCGCGGGTTGCCGTTCTCGCAGCAGGCGTCGATGGCCAAGCTGATGGCGAGCGAGCGCGCGGTCGCGTCCTGCAACCGCGCGCTGGCGGTGCTGGGCGCCGCCGGGCAGGACCGCGAGCTGCCGCTCGAGCGCTTCGTCCGCGACGTGCGTGTGACGACGATCTACGAGGGCACCAGCGAGGTGCAGCGCATCGTGCTCGCGCGCGACATCGTGCGGCGGTTCGCGGAACAGGGGCGGGCATGAGCGAGTCGACGACGTCCGCGCCCACGGAGCTGATCGCGGTCGCGTCCGCGGTGCCGCCCGAGGCGGTCGAGGCGCTGCTGGGCGCGGTGCGGCCGTGGTGTGCCCGCGAGGTCGAGCCGGCTGCGGCCGGCTGGGACGCGGCCGAGTCGCTCGAGCCCGGGCTGGGCGCGCGGTTGGCCGAGCTGGGGCTCTTCGGTGTGAGCGCGGCCGAGGCCGACGGCGGCGCGGGCGTGGGCCTGCGCGGCGCGGCGTGGCTGGTCGAGGCCATCGCGGCGGCCAGCGGCTCGCTCGCCGCCGCGTATGCCGTGCACGAGGCGGTCGCGG
>JAIBBS010000372.1 GCA_019694555.1 Nannocystaceae bacterium | reverse complement strand
GATTCACGAAGTCCGCCGTGCAACGGGGTGGGCATGCGGGGGCGCGGCCATCTGCAGGCGATCGAGGGCGACGAAGTCGACCTCGATGCCGAAGCCTGGCCGCGCCCCCGCATGCCCACCCCGCTGCGAGGTGCCTTCGGCAAATTACCCGCCCCGAGCCTGGCCCCCCGCGCCTCGATCTAGAACTTCGGGAACACCGCCATGGTCAACAGCGTCTCGACATCCTCGCTGCGCATCACCCGACCGATCGTATCGCTGAACAGATCGGTGAACGCCCACGACCCCAGCGCCCGCTGCCGGATGAACTCGAGGTCCAGATCGCCCCGCACATCGACATGGTAGTCGTGCCGGCTCGGCCGCAGCTCCTCCACCCACGAGCCGTGGATCGTGAACGCGAAGTCGAGCTGCGGGTGTGCCATCCGGACCACCGGCCCCTTCGTGATGTCCTGCGCGTCGAACAGCCACAGCTCCTCGCCCGTCGACCCGTGCTGGCGCGGCACCGTCTCCGACGCGTGGGCCAGCACCGCGATGTAGCCGTCGCGCGGCCCGTGCGGCCCGCCCTTGCGCGGGATGAAGTTCGGCGACAGCAGGCTCCACCCGTTCGGCGCCGCGTAGCTCTTCAGCGTCCCCGTCGTCAGGTCGAGCTCGAGCAGCCGGGGCGGCTGCCCGTCGGCCAGCGGGAGCCCCGCCACGTCGACCCGCGACCCGTACACCTCGAGCAGGCGCGACGGCACCAGCTCCGGCGCGAAGCCGCTCGTATTGAAGTACATCACCTCGATCGGCGCGCTCTGGTCGCGCGGCGCGAACGTCCCGAGGGCCAGCCCCCACGTCGCCTCGCCCTCCACGTAGCGCGACGACACCGACCGCCCGCTCGGCACGTGGATCCGGTGGATCCCGATCCGGCCGCGCTTGAGCGCGCACGGGATCTGCATCCCCGCCACCTCGACCCCCGCCTCGTCGCCGCTGAGCAGCGTCTCGCCCTCGTGGATCCACTCCGACACGTCGAGCGTCGGCGTGTGCGGCACGATCATGTTGATGATGTCGCCGTCGTCCTCGAAGTCGCAGTAGAAGTGGACCGACTCGTCGGTCAGCTCGATCTTGTACGCCCGCACCGGCGTCGGGTTGTCGGCGTACCCGCCCGAGTGCGGCTTCAGATCGCGGCGGCGGATCGCGTAGAACACCGTCGTCGGCCGCTGCGAGCGCATCTGCCCGGCCCCGAGCCAGTTGCGCAGCGGCCCGATCGGCATCACCTGCTCGAACGCGTCGAGGGCCATCTGCCGCATCTCGACCACGAACGCCGAGTCCTGCACGATCACCCAGTGGCGCGTCACCTGCACCTGGTGGATGCACTGCTGGATCACCACCTCGTCGCCCTCGGCGTCGATCAGCTTGAAGTGCTCGAACGACCTGCCGGTCCAGCGGATCAGGTGCGAGAACCCGTTCGTCCCGCCGGGCGCCGGGTTCGCGTAGTTGACGGTGAAGAGCTCGCCGGTGCGCGCGTCCTCGGCCGGGTGGGCCGTGCTCAGGATCAGCGGGAACGGCCACGGCACCGGCAGCGCGCCGATCCACTCGTCGGCCTTGCCGATCGGCGTCACCAGCTCGAGCGACACCGGGTCGAACTCCCACGCGCGGCCGGCGTCGGTCGTCACGATCATCCGGTCGCGCAGCGGGATCGGCGAGTTGCTGAGCACCGCGCGCACCCCGAGCAGCGGCGAGATCCGCGTCAGCCCGAGGTCGCGGAACTCCATCATCTCGCCGAAGGACTCGGCCGCCGCGTCGGCGTAGTGGCACGGCGGCCGCATGATCCCCTGCTTCAGCGTGATCCGCCCCGGCGACAGGTCGAAGCGGTAGATCGTGCCCTCGCCGGTGAAGGCCGGGCGGCCGAGCGCCGAGATCGAGCCGGCGATGAACAGGTGGCCCCAGATGTCCTCCGGGACATGTCCGTCGAGCGGCGTCAGCTCGAGCTCGCGGCACAGCGCGTCGAGGTCCTCGGCGCCGCTGCTGAGCATCGAAGTCGGCATGATCCGCGCGGGCGCCTCGGGGATGTGCATGGGCTCCATCGTCACGGTGAACTGCGTCCGAACACCGCGCGTCGGCCCACGGGTCGCCAGTGCGGATCCTCAAGGCACGTGAAATCGCGCGTCACTTCTGCGACAGGGTCGCGCCGTACGCCTCGTCGCCGCTCTCGCCGTCGATGAAGCGGACCAGCACCTCGTCGGCCGCCGGGTCGAAAGTGATCAGGCACGCGTGCGCGCGCGACGAGCCGAACGCGAACTGCGGCGGGTCGAGGAAGTCGCCGAGGACGTTGGTGTTGCCGCCGGTGACCGCGATCTCGCGGGTCTTCCCGAGCACGCCGGCGCCGCCGGGCTGGACCTGGCTGACGAAGCAGGTGTGGAAGTCGCCGGACACGAACCAGACGTTGCGTACGTCCTGCGCGGCGATGAAATCGAGCAGCTCCTCGCGCTGGGCCGGGTAGCCCTCCCAGCGGTCGCCCTGCAGCAGGTCCCACGGGATCGTCGGCATGTCGGTGATCGGCACCGAGTTGAGCACGACCTTGAAGTGGCACGGGCTGTTCGTCAGCCGGTCCTTGAGCCACGCCATCTGCGCCGCGCTGATGTACGTCGCGCCGTCGCCGTCCTTGGTCGACGGCAGCCGCTCGGTCCGGCAGTCGAGCACGATGAACTCCGCCGTGTCGCCCCAGCGGTAGCTCCGCCACACCTTGAACCCGTCCGGCTGATCGGTCACCGGGATCACCTCGAAGTACGACGTCAGCGCCGCCTGCAGCCGCGCCGCGTCGATCGTCTCCGGGTTGAAGTCGTTGGTGACCTCGTGGTCGTCGAGCGTGCAGTACAGCCCCGCGCGCGCGTACGCCAGCGCGAACCCGCCGGTGTCGCCGTCCTGGTCGACGCGCAGGTACGCCTTCCAGCTCTCGCGGTACTCCGCGAGCGTCGTCACCCCGTCGTTGTAGGCCATGTCGCCGAGGTGCAGGAACGCGTCGTAGTACTCGTCGCTGGTCCGCTGCAGCGCCGGCCACGGCGTGTTGTTGATGTGGTTGCAGCACGAGATCGCCACCGTCACCGGCTCGAGCGAGCCCTCCGCCGGCGGCGTGCGGAATTCGCCGAGCACCCCGCGCGCGACCGGCACGCCGCCCTCCGTCGCGAAGAACCCGTGGCGGAACCACTCGCCGGGGCACAACCCGTCGACGACCTGGCGCAGGTAGCCGTTCTCGTCGGGCGACACCTCGAGCTCGCGCACGAGCCGGACCGTCCCCGGCGCCCCGCCGGGCTGCCACACGCGCAGCAGCAGCGGCCCCGGCTGCGTCGTGTACGAGTGGATCAGCGCCGACTCCTGGCGCATCGACCCGGCGATGATCGCCAGCGGGAAGCGCTGCAGGTCCTCGGCGACCGCGTCGGGCGCGAACGCGATCTCCTGCCCCTCGCACGCGCCCGGCTGCGCGCCCATGTCGCTCGCCTGCCCCGTGCTGC
>JAIBBS010000171.1 GCA_019694555.1 Nannocystaceae bacterium | reverse complement strand
GTGCGCGCCGACGTCCTTGCCTTGCTCGGGCACCTGCTTGCCCGAGTGCGCACCGACGTCCTTGCCTTGCTCGGGCACCTGCTTGCCCGAGTGCGCGCCGACGTCCTTGCCTTGCTCGGGCACCTGCTTGCCCGAGTGCGCGCCGACATCCTTGCCCTGCTCGGGCACCTGCTTGCCCGAGTGCGCGCCGACATCCTTGCCCTCGGGCACCTGCTTGCCCGAGTGCGCGCCCACGTCCTTGCCCGTCGGCGCCGCGCCGCCGGCATGCGCCGCGCCCTCGACCGTGGCCTCGACCGCGCCCGGCAGCCCCCACGCCGCGCTCGCGTCGGCGAACAGCGCCCCGCCGTACGGCGCCAGGATGCGCCGCTTGGCCGCGAGGCGCTCGGGCGACCAGGCCACGCGGGTCTCGGTGTCGTGCGGCATCACCATGGCCCAGCGGTTGTCCTCGACGCGCTCGAACAGGGTCTCGTCGAGCGCCGGCGCCGAGCCGGCGCGGGCGAAGGTCTGCGCGCGACGCATCCAGAACGTCGCGACGATCGAGGTCAGCTCCGAGAGGTACTCGCCCGCGAACGGATCCATCGCGAAGGGCTGCTTGGCCCACAGATCCTGCAACACGACCCAGTGGATCGCGGTGTCGCGCACCGCGTTCATCTGGTGATCCAGCAGCAGCACGTCGGCGGGTTCGACGTCCTCGGTGATGATCGTGCCCGGGCGTCGCTCGAAGCGCAGCTTGACGTCGCCGTTGGGCATCATCACGTACGGGAACAGCTGCATCGTCGCGTTCTCGACGTAGGTCGCGTCGATGTAGTCCTTGCCCGGCATCTCGTGGTCGGCGAAGTTGCCGTCGGCGAGGTAGTTGTCGGCGCGCATCGGCTCGTAGCCGCGCGCGATGAAGTCGGCGAAGTGGGCCAGCTTCTCGCGCAGCTTGGCCGCGCCCTGCTTGGTCACCGGGATCTTGCTGATCTTGTCGAGCTCGGCCTCGAGCGCGTCGCCGGCCTTGTTGAACTTGCGCAGCGCCTCGATCTTGGCGTCGATGAGCTGGCGCGTGAGCACCACCAGCGCCGGCCGGGCGCCGGCGATGTCGACCTCGCCGGCCGGCGCCGGCGGCACGTCGGGGATCTGGAAGCGGGCCTTGAGGTTGGTGAACGCGACCTTGACGTGCTCGGTCTCGATGTACGGCGTGCGGGCCTCGGTCGCGACCTCGCCGGACTCGGTCAGCAGCGCGAGCGAAAGCTTGGTCGCGACCACCGCGAGCTCGTCGAGCGCCTCGGGTGCCAGCGGCTTGACCCGAGGGTCGCGCAGCAGCAGCTCGTCTTGTGCGATCGACAAGAGCACGCGCCAGTGCTCGCTGGTGGTGCGGTAGTCGCGGAACTGCTGCGCGTCGAGGTCGGCCGGCAGGCTCGCGAGCCCCTGCTGCTTGTCGACCGGCAGGCTCGCGTCGATGTGCGAGACCTTGCGGATGTCCTCGACCGACACCGCGGGCCCGCTCGCGGCCTGCGACGCGGCCAGCCACAGCCCGTGCGCGAGGGTCTTGGCCGCGACGATCTTCGTCAGCGCGGCGAAGTTGCTGTAGCTCTTGGACGCGATGAAGTTGTCGAGCTGGCGGAAGCTGGTCCAGCAGGTGACGTCGCGCTGGACCTCGAGCGTGCGGATGCGATCGACCACCAGCGCGGCGGTGTCGGCCAGCTGCGCCCGTCGCGGGGACAGCGACGCGACCGCCTCGGCCAACGACGGCGCCGGCGGCACCTCGGGCGCGCGCGCGCCGGGATCGGCGGCCTCGCTGTCGTAGTCGCGCCCGCCCTTGGCCTCGCGCGGCGCTGGCGGTGCACCGCCGCCGCACGCCGTCATCGCACCGAGGAGGCCCAGGAGCACGAACAAGCGCCGTCGCTGCATGCGAGCGGCAGCATACCGTCGGCCCACGCCGCGCGACAGCGGCGCGGCGTCAGCAGTACGGGCGCTCGATCGTGGTCTCGGGGTCGGTGGTCGGCAGGATCTCGCGCAGGTACTGGTACTCGTCCTCGCAGAACACCGCGGGCCCCTCGCCGTCGAGCTCGGCGCGCTCGCGCAGGGTCCGGGCACCGCCGGCGTCCATGAGTCGGTTGGGCGCGTCGCCGAGGTTGTGGAAGCGCGTGCCCAGCGGGTCGGCCAGGCCCAGCGAGTGTCCGTTCTCGTGGCTGACGGTGGTGCCGATCATCGAGCCGATGACCCACACCGCGCAGCCGGCCTGGTTGAGCCGGTCGTCGGTCGGGCAGCCGCCGCCGTTGGCCAGCTCCGGGACCATGCCCATCGCCACGTCCGCGGAGGAGAACGGCGTGCCGGTGTCGGGCCGGAACGGGTCGAAGATGCGGTCGAACAGCGGATCGGCGACGTCTTGCTTCTTGCCCACCGCGGGGTGGGTCGAGAACGCGAACAGCGACTCGATGAAGATGCCGCCGAAGCCGGGGAAGCCGTCCTCCTGCGTCAGCGCGTTCACGCCGCCGATGTGATCGAACAAGCGCTCGTTGTTGAGGTCCTTGCCGTTGGTGTTGTCGTAGCCCAGCAGGCCCAGGCCGTTGGGATCGGGGCCCGCGATGTCGAGCGTGGCGAACAGCTCGAAGTCGGTGGGCTCCTCCTCGCGGAACTCGATGTTGACGGTCTCGTAGTCGCGACGCAGCACCGTCAGGATGCGCTTGCGGATCATCGAGTCGAGCGCGCGCAGGCCGAACAGCCGCAGGCTCTCGACGTACGACGGCAAGAACCGCACCCACACCACCTGCTTGACCGGCAGGATCTGGAACACCAGCGGCGTCGGCGTGCCGGTGATGGTGTCGCCCTCGTACGAGACGATCGGCGAGATGGTGCCGTCGAAGGTGCCCGAGTCGAGCCGCACGTCGATCGCGGTGCCCAGGCCGTCGTCCTCGTTGATGACGTAGCGGATGCGTCGACCATCGACGAACTCCGGCACCAGCTCGAGGTCGACCGGGGCGCCGCCGGGCGCACCGTCGGGCGTGTACGTCCCCTGCAGCACGATCGTGGTCAGGCCCTCGTCGCCGCCGACGAAGCCGCCGCCGTCGATGTCGATGAACTGCCCCAGGCTCGCGCCGGTGCCCGAGCTCGTGCCGGTGGCGAGGATCTCGGTCGCGCGCAGGTCGTAGGCGACCTCGACCTCGGTGATGTCGTCGACCACCGCGCCGCCGGCGTGTTCGTTGCGCAGGTACACCAGGCCGCTGAAGCTGCCCGGCGAGATGCCGGCGATGCGCGGCGAGAACGGGAAGCTGCCGCGCGTGCGATCGAAGGGGTCGGCCGGCGTCACCGGCACCTCGATGGGGCCGACCTCGACGCAGTCGGCCTCGCCTTGCGGCGTGAAGCAGCCCTCGAGCACCGCCCAGGTGGTGCCCTCGCCGCCGCCGAGCAGGAAGCCGTCGCCCTCCACGGGGATCGGGTCGTTGACGTAGATCTCACCCGCGGCCTGCACGTCGGCCAGGCTGGGCGTGAGCTGATCGGCGAACACCAGCGGCGCGGCGATGGGGCTCGACGCGATGCGCTCGCCGGTCGGCAGGTACTCGACGGTGACCTGCGCGTTGCCGGCGAAGCTGCCCGTCGGTGCCGGCAGCAGCGACAGCACCTCGGGCGTGAGATCGACGTGCAGCTCGTCGAAGTCGACGAAGCTCGCGGGCAGCTGCAGGCTGACGTTGCTGCCGTCGAGCGTGCCGGTCAGCTGCAGCCACGCGTTCGCGACCGAGCTGTCGAGGAACGCGTCGCCGGCGAGCACGATCGTCGATCCCGGGACCACCAGCGACGGCGACACGCTGGTGAGCGTCACGCCCTCGAGTCCGCTGGACGGCCGGCCGGGCGTGCCGTCGTCGTGACAGGCGCCGATCGCAGCGACCGCGACCAGCGCCCACGCGTGCCGAGCTTTCGCGAGTGAACGCACTCGCGCAGCCTATCGCAGCGCCACCTCAGCGCAAAGCTCGGGCGCTGCTGCCTCCAGGTGCGGGTTCTCGTCCACCGCAGCCCCCGCCGCGCGGGCTCGCGCGAGCGCGTCCGTGCAGCGATCGCTGCAGGTCACGAAAGCGCGGCGCGAACCGATCGGCGGCGGCCGTCACTGCACGCTGGGGGACGGGATCGCCGTGGCCGCCGCGAGTGCGGCGGCCGATCGCGCGCCGAGTCGGCGTTGCGACGCCGCAGGGCACCGGCGCATAATGCCTGCCGGCCCGCCGCCACGACGACCATGAGCTTCCTTGCCTGTTTCGACCCCTCCCGCCTGCGGGGATCTGCGCTGTGGCTGTCGGCCGCGGTCACCCTCTCGGCCTGCAAGGACGGCGGCGCGCCGCAGATCACCGACCCCGGCGATCAGACCGCGGTGGTCGGCCAGCAGCTGACCATCGACATCCTCGCGACCGACCCCGACGGCGACCCGCTCGAGTATCGCTTCGCCGCCAACGGCGTGCCCGACCTCGCCCAGACCGCGAGCATGACGGTCGCACCCGATGGCCACGGCGTCTTCACGTTCACGCCGCTGGCGAGCCAGCTGGGCATGCACCTGTTCGACTTCATCGTCTCGGACGGGCACAACGACAGCAAGCTGACCATCAACATCAACGTCGTCGGTGCCGGTGGCGACGGCACGCTGCCGATCTTCCGCAAGCCGCTGGGCAACGGCACGGTGCTGGATCTCGAGCAGGCCGAGTGCGTCGAGTTCGAGATCGAGATCGAGGATCAGGACTCGACCTCGGTGTCGCTGACGCAGACGCCGCCGCTGATCCAGGACGCCGAGCTGTCCGCCGACACCAGCGGGCTCACCGGCCGGTGGAGCTGGTGCCCCAACCGCGAGCAGCTCGAAGCCGCCGATCGCTACGACCTGACGCTGTCGGCCCAGGACCTGCCGGAGAACCCGGCCACGCTCAAGGACTACGTCATCGTGCTGCGGCGCCGCTCGGGCTCGGATTGCCCCGGCGAGGCGCCGGTGGTCGAGCACAGCCCGATGGATGCGATGACGCTGCTCGATCTGCAGATCGACGCGCACGTCACCGACGACCAGGGCCTCAAGAACGCGCCGATCCTGCTCTACGCCTACGCCGATCCCGGCAGCCCCATCGACTACACCAAGCTCACCGTCGTCGACATGACGCTCGCGTCGGGCAACATGATGGACGGCACCTGGCGCGGCTTCATCCCCAACCCGACCACGCCGATGGGTCAGGGCGCCGAGGCCGACATCTGGTACGCGATCAGCGTCACCGACAACGACGACGCCGAGGGTGACTGCGACCACCTCACCGACAGCCCCGCCGACGGCACGCACCGCATGCACGTGGTCAACGACGGCTCGGGCCAGGCGCCGATCTGCGGCGCGTGCTCGTTCGACGTGCAGTGCGGCGGCGTGTCCAACCTGTGCCTGCCGCAGCAGGGCGGCAACTTCTGTGGCACCGGCTGCACCAGCGACGGCGAGTGCGACGAGGGCTACCTGTGCTCGCCGACCGAGCTGCAATCGGTCGAGGGCGCCGGCGCACGGCAGTGCATCCCGACCTCGGGCTCGTGCGCCAGCGGTGGCGGCGACGCCTGCACCGAGGACGAGAACGAGGACAACGACGACCTCGACCAGGCGACCTCGCTGGGCGGGTTCCCGGCGGGCCAGGAGCTGTCGGGCTCGCTGTGCAGCGACAACGACGACTGGTACCGCTTCGATCTCGACGGCGGTGTGGTCAGTGCCCACCTCAGCGGGCCCGCCGACGTCGACATGGATCTGGTGCTCACCGACGCCGACGGCGTGCTGGTCGAGAGCTCCGCGGGGCTGCAGTCCGACGAGATGCTCTCGACCGGCTGCATGCCGGCGGGCACCTACTTCCTGCGGGTGTTCGCGCCCAGCTCGAGCACCACCGGCGACTATGCCTTCGGCGTCGACGTCGACGACAGCACCTGTGGCGGCGGCGGCGGTGGCGAGGGCGATTGCTGCACCGACACCAACATGCCCGGCTGCGAGGACTCGACCGTCACCGACTGCGTCTGCGCCTTCGACGCGTTCTGCTGCAACAACGAGTGGGACAACACCTGCGCGACCGAGGCGCAGTCGATGTGCGGCCTCGACTGCGGCGGCGGTGGCACCGATCACGATTGCTGCGTGACCGGCGAACCCGGCTGCGACGACGACACCGTCGAGGCCTGCGTCTGCGCCAACGACGAGTTCTGCTGCTCGACCGAGTGGGACGCGATGTGCGTGGCCAAGGTCGGCTCGCTGCTGTGCGCGGCCTCGTGCGACCCCGACGACGGCGATGGCCCCTGCTGCAGCGAGCACGCGGGCACCGGCTGCGAGGTCGACACGGTCGAGTCGTGCGTGTGCGCGCAGGACGACGCGTGCTGCACCAGCGGCTGGGACAGCTTCTGCGTGATGGAGATCGAGACCTTCGACTGCGGCAACTGCCCGGGCTGACGCGCGCCGCCGGTCCGCCCTCGTGGGCGGACCGGTCACGGGCCTTCGGGTCGCTCCGCGACGACAGACCGTCCGCCGCCGCTGTCCGCCGCTCAGGCCTCGCGTGGCGTCGCGCGGGCGCTGGCGCGATCGACCACCACCGCGGCGACCAGCGCCGCGACCAGCCCCGCCAGCGCCGCGCTGGCACCGAGGCTGGCGGTCGGCGCCTCGGAGAACAACAAGTCCACGCTCGCGACCAGCGACGCGATCGCAGCGTACGCGATGGTCGCGGCCGCCAGCGCGGCGCCCAGCCGCCGCGCCACCGCGATCGCGCGCATGCTGTTGCCCCACACGCCGCGTCGCAGCCACCGCACCCACAAGCCCACCGGCGTGGCCAGCACGCCCGCGGTCGCGAGCACCAGCAGCATGCCCTCGCTGCCGGCGAGCGGCTCACCGCGCGCGGCGACCAACACCCGCGCAGCCGCGACCGACAGCGAGCCCACCACCACCAACGCCGCGACCACCGTCAGCAGCACCAACAGCGGCCGCGCGCGCGCGACCGCACGGGTCGACTCGTGGTGCACCTCCGCGATCGCGTGCGCGCTCGACGAGGGCAACGCCGGCGCCGCCACGACGCCGGTGACCTCCTGCAGCGCCGCGAGCGCGGCGTCGAGCTCGGCCAGGCTCTGGTAGCGCTCCTCGACCTTGCGCGCCATGGCGCGCTCGATCACCAGCTCGATCGACTCCGGCAGCGCCGGCGCGAGCGTGCGCGGACGGGCCGGCTCGCGGGTGAGCACCATCGTCAGCGTCGCGGCCGGGTCCTCGGCCTCGAACGGCTGGTGACCGGTGAGGCAGCGGTAGAGGATCGCGCCGACCGAGTAGATGTCGGCGCGCGCGTCGACCCGCGCGCCGCGGGCCTGCTCCGGGGCCATGTACGCCGGCGTGCCCATGATGACGCCGGTGCGCGTGCGGTTGCCCGCGCCGGTGTCGTCGACGCGCGCGATGCCGAAGTCGAGCAGCTTGACCGTGGGCGCCTCGCCGCCGAGCAGGAACACGTTGTCGGGCTTCAGATCGCGATGGACCACGCCCTGGCCGTGCGCGCTCGACAGCGCGGCGCACAGCTGGCGCACGATCGGGATCGTCGTCGCGACGTCGAGCCGGCCCACGCGATCGAGCCGCTGGCCCAGGTCCTCGCCCTCGAGCAGCTCGGCGACGATGTACGGCGTGCCGAGCTCGGTCTCGTGCACGTCGAACACCTGCACGACGTTGGGGTGCGCCGCGACGCAGGCGGTCTCGGCCTCGCGGCGGAAGCGGGTCACCAGCTCGGGCTTGCGCGCGAGCTCGTCGTGCATGACCTTGATCGCGAAGCGTCGCTGCGCGAGCCGGGCGTGCCGCGCCTCGTAGACGCGGCCCATGCCGCCTTGTCCGATGAGCCGCGTGACGCGGTAGACGTCGGCGAGCAGCGCGCCGATGAGCGGATCGGCGTCGGCTTCGGCGAGGTGCTCGAGCGTGACCACGTCGCGCGGGCACACGCGGTAGTCCAGCGGGAAGCGCTCGCCGCAGACCGGGCACAGCTTGGCGCCGGCGGCCGGCGTCGGAGCGCGCAGCTTGCCGCGCAGCGGCGGCCGCGTCGGCGCGGCGCTCGGATCGACCGGTGGCACCGGCGCGACGCCGGTGACCATCGTGGCCTGCCCCGGCTCGCGCACGGCCGCGGGCGGCCGTGCGGGCGCAGGTCGAGGTCGCGGCGCGGCGGGGGGTTCGGCCACGGTCTCAGGGTATCGGATCGCACGCGAACGCGGCGCAAGCGGCGAGCAACGCGGTCGGGATCCGCCTGGCTGCGCGCGCGCGCGCGTGCGCGGCGGGTGCTCAACCGCCCAGGCCGTGCTCGGCTCGGATCGCGTCGTTGCGCGCGTCGGCCCGCTGCAGCGCGGGGCGCTGGGCCAAACGATCGAGGTAGGCCGTGAACACCGGCGTGCTCTCGATCATGCCGAAGCGGACCATGTAGCGCAGCGTGGCGCCGAAGACGACGTCGGCCATGCTGAAGCGATCGCCGAGCAGGAACGGGCCCGGCTGCACCGCGGCGTGCATGGTCGCGAGCATCGCCTCGAAGGTGCCCCAGCCCACCTGCCCGGGCCTGAACTCCCAACCGGAGTGCTTGCCCGCGGCGCCGGGCTCGACCACCGAGGGGCTGAAGAACGACCAGCGCAGGTAGGTGCCGCGCTCGGGGGCGTCGAGCGCCGGCGCGAGCGTGCCCGAGGCGTAGCGGTCGCCCAGGTACAGCGCGATCGCGGCCGCCTCGGTGACGACGGTGTCGCCATCGACGAGCACCGGCAGCTTGCCCATCGGGTTCATCGCCAGCAGCTCGGGCGACTTCTGTTCGCCCTTCATGAGATCGACGAAGCGCAGCGTGTACGGCACGCCGACTTCCTCGAGCGCCCACACGGTACCGGCGGCGCGCGAGAACGGGTGGTGGAACAGGGTGATGCTCATGGCACCCGCGGTGTAGCGCAGCCGCGCGTCGCCGTGCGGGCGCAGCGGGATTTCGCGTCGCGCCGGTGCGCCGGTGGCCGTCGCGCGGCGGGCGGGAACCGCGGGACCGCGCAGGACAACGCCACGATCCGTGGGACGCGTCCAGGGACTGCTCGTGGGACTGGTGCTCGTGGCCTGCGCCGGCGAGACGCCGGACACCGATCCGTTCGCGGCCACCGCCGCGGTCACGACCGCGCCGGCCAGCGGCAGCGCGGGCGCGAGCACGGCGGGGCACGACGACGGCGACGAGCCCGGCAGCAGCGACGACAGCGGCGATGCGCCCGGCAGCACCGGGGTCGCGACCACCGGCAGCGACGAGCCCTTCGCCGACATCGCGATCGTGGCGCGACCCGACTCGATCGTCGATGCCGGCGGCGGCATCTGGCGCGTGGGCGAGCGCGCGATGGACGACGTCGGCAAGGCCTTCTACGCCGCGCATCCCGACGACTACGATTTCCTGGTGGTCTACACCGAGGGCGACGACGACCAGCTCGGCGCCTACGCGCACGCGGTGCAAGACGACG
Source organism: Nannocystaceae bacterium (assembly GCA_019694555.1). Classification (GTDB taxonomy): domain Bacteria; phylum Myxococcota_A; class Polyangia; order Nannocystales; family Nannocystaceae; genus Xiheibacterium. The sequence goes on along the minus strand of JAIBBS010000171.1, from coordinate 8,476 downwards.
CGCACGGCATCGGGCTCGACGGCTACGGCCCCGCGCCCTACTCGCCCGCGGACGCCGGCAGCGCGGGCCGGCTGATGCAGATCGACTTCATGAACGCACCGGCGCTGTACGACGACGGCCACGACGCCAGCATCGTCATCCACGAGACCGTGCACCACTTCAGCGCGTACATCGAGCTGCCGGGCACGCCGACCGAGGCGTTCTTGCTCGACGACGGCTGGGCGCACTGGAACATCCACGTGAACACCGGCGGGCCCTCGGCCACCGGCTACGGCGATCTCACCGACCTCGGCGGCGGTCGCTTCGCCTTCACCGTGATCTACCCGCTGACGCTCTCGCCGCTCGAGCTCTACCTCGCCGGTTGGCTGCCACCCGAGCAGGTCGGGCCGATGTTCTACGTGCGCGACGCCAGCGACTACGATCCGCCGAGCCCACCGTTCGACGGACCGTGGCGCCACGGCAGCTACGGTCAGGACGCCAGCTTCGCGGGCACGCGCGTGGACTTCACCATCGACGACGTCGTCGCGGCCAACGGCGTGCGCAGCCCGGCGTTCGGCGAGGCACCCAGCGAGCTGCGCTTCGCGTTCGTGCTGGTGTGCGAGGACACCGCGGCCTGCGATCCGCAGGCGCTCGCGATCGTCGAGGCGCAGCGCACCGCGATGGCGACGCAGTTCGGCGAGGCCACCGGCGGCCGCGCGAGCGCAGACGTGCGGCTGTGACGGCCGCGCCGCGTCCTCACAGCGGCAGCTCGCCCTGCTCGCTGCCGCCGCCGCCCGAGCGCGGCGGCACCGGCTTGCCCAGGTGCGCCAGCGCCTTGCGCGTGACCTGCCGGCCCCGCGGCGTGCGGACCAGGAAGCCGCGCTGCAGCAGGAACGGCTCGTAGACGTCCTCGAGCGTGTCGCGCGGCTCGGCCAAGGTCGCCGCCAGCGCCTCGATGCCGACCGGCCCGCCGTCGAACAGCTCGACGATGGCGCCGAGGATCCGGCGATCGATCGCGTCGAGGCCCTCGGCGTCGATGCCGAGCTCGCCCAGCGCGAAGGTGGCGTCGTCGAGCTCGATGCGCGCGCGGCCGCGGACCTGCGCGAAGTCCCGCACGCGCCGGGTCAGGCGGTTGGCGATGCGCGGCGTGCCGCGGCTGCGGCGACCCAGCTCGAGCGCGGCCTCGGCCGTGATCGCGATGCCGAGGATGCCGGCGGTGCGGCGCACGATCGCGGCGAGCTCGTCGTCGGCGTAGTACTCGAGTCCCTCGACGATCTGGAAGCGCTCGCGCAGCGGCGCGCCCAGCAGCGCGGTGCGGGTGGTCGCGCCGACCAGGGTGAACGGCGCCAGCGCGAACGGCATCGTGCGCGCGCGGCTGCCCTCGCCCACCGGCAGATCGATGCGCCCGTCCTCCATCGCCGAGTACAGGCTCTCCTCCACCGCCGGCGTGAGGCGATGGATCTCGTCGATGAACAGCACGTCGCCCGACTCGAGCGCGGTCAGGTGTCCCGCGAGGATGCCCTTGTGCTCGACCGCCGGCCCCGAGGTCACGTGGATGCGCACGCCCAGCTCGGCCGCGAGGATCTGCGCCATCGTGGTCTTGCCCAGCCCCGGTGGCCCGTGCAGCAGGACGTGATCGAGCGCCTCGCCGCGCTGCTTGGCCGCGTCGACGAAGACCCGCAGCTTGCGCTTGAGCGCGCCCTGCCCGATGTACTCGTCCATCGTGCGCGGACGCAGCGAGGAGCCCAGCGCGGCGTCCTCGTCGCGTCCCTGGCGGTCGAGCGCGCCGCGATCGACCGTGCCTCCATCGTGCCGCACGCGCGCCATCGGCTCACTCCCACTCGATGGTCGCGGGCGGCTTGCTCGAGACGTCGTAGACCACGCGGTTGATGCCGCGGACCTCGTTGATGATGCGGTTGGACAGCTTGGCCAGCAGGTCGTACGGCAGCCGCGCCCAGTCCGCCGTCATCGCGTCGGTGCTCTCGACCGCGCGGATCGCCAGCGCGTTCTCGTAGGTGCGGCCGTCGCCCATCACGCCGACCGACTGCACCGGCAGCAACACGCCGAAGACCTGCCACAACTCGCGGTACAGCCCCGCGGCGCGGATCTCCTCGATCACGATCGCGTCGGCGCGCCGCAGCAGATCGCAGCGCTCGCGCGTGACCTCGCCGAGCACGCGCACCGCCAGGCCCGGGCCCGGGAACGGGTGGCGCCAGACCATGTCCTCGGCCAGGCCGAGCTCGACGCCGAGGCGCCGGACCTCGTCCTTGAACAGCTCGCGCAGCGGCTCGACCACGCGCATCTTCATGCGCTCGGGCAGACCGCCGACGTTGTGGTGGGTCTTGATCGTCGCCGACGGGCCCTTGGCGCTGACGCTCTCGATCACGTCGGGGTACAGCGTGCCCTGCACGAGGAAGTCCGCGCCGCCCAGGCGCTTGGCCTCGGCGTCGAACACGTCGATGAAGGTCGCGCCGATGCGCTTGCGCTTGACCTCGGGGTCGGTGACGCCCGCGAGCGCCGCGAGGAAGCGCTCCGAGGCGTCGACCGCGACCAGCGGGTTGGCGAGCTTGCCCGCGAACATGCGCTCGACCTCGCCGCGCTCGCCCTGCCGCAGCAGGCCGTTGTCGACGAAGATGCAGTGCAGCCGCTTGCCGATCGCGCGCTCGACCAGCATCGCCGCGACCGACGAGTCGACCCCGCCCGACAGGCCGCAGATCACGGTGCCCTCGGGCCCGACCTGCGTGCGCACGGTCTGCACCGCCTCGTCGACGAACGAGGCCATGCCCCAGTCGCGCGCGAAGCCGCAGGCGACCAGGAACGACGCGAAGATCTCGGCGCCGCGACGGGTGTGCGTGACCTCGGGGTGGAACTGCACGCCCCACAGCTTGCGCGTGGGCTCGACGATCGCCGCGTGCGCGCAGCTGCTGGTGCTGCCGACGGTGCGGAAGCCCGCCGGCAGCGCGGTGACGCGGTCGCCGTGGCTCATCCACACCGGCTCGACCCGCAGCGGATCGAAGCCGCCCAGCGGGCCCAGCGGCTCGATCACGCGCAGGATCGACGCGCCGTACTCGCGCTCGTCGGCGCGCGCGACCTGGCCGCCCAGCGCGTGGACCATCGCGTACAGGCCGTAGCAGATGCCCAGCACCGGCACGCCGTGCTCGAGCACGCCCGTGGGCATCGTCGGCGCGCCGTCGTCGTAGATCGACGACGGCCCGCCCGAGAGCACGATGCCGCGGACCGAGCGACCCAGCGCCGCGAGGCGCTCGCTCGCGCGATGACACGGCACGATCTCGGCGAACACGCCCAACTCGCGCACGCGGCGGGCGATGAGCTGGGTGACCTGCGACCCGAAGTCGATGACGAGCAGGGTTTCGTGCTGCATGGCTGGGAGCTACTCCACGCGGTAGTTGGGGGCCTCTTGCGTGATGATGACGTCGTGCACGTGGCTCTCGCGCAGGCCCGCGGCCGAGATCCGACGGAAGCGCGCCTTGCTCTGCAGCTCGCCGATGGTGCGCGCGCCGACGTAGCCCATGCCCGAGCGCAGACCACCGACCAGCTGGTGCAGGCTCTCGCCCAGCGGTCCGCGGTACGGCACGCGGCCCTCGATGCCCTCGGGCACGAGCTTGCGATCCTCGGTGCCGCCTTGGAAGTAGCGGTCCTTGCTGCCGGCCCGCATCGCGCCGATCGAGCCCATGCCGCGGTAGACCTTGTAGCTGCGGCCCTGGTACAGCACGAGCTCGCCGGGCGCCTCGTCGGTGCCGGCGAACAGCGAGCCGATCATGACCGTGCTCGCGCCCGCGGCCAGCGCCTTGACCACGTCGCCGGAGTACTTGATGCCGCCGTCGGCGATGAGCGGCACGTCGGCCTTGCGCGCGATCGCGGCGCACTCGAGGATCGCGCTGACCTGCGGCACGCCCACGCCCGCGACCACGCGCGTGGTGCAGATCGAGCCCGGACCGATGCCGACCTTGATCGCGTCGGCGCCGGCCTCGACCAGCGCCGCGGTCGCGTCGGCGGTCGCGATGTTGCCGGCGACCAGCTGCAGCTCGCGGTGCTCGCGACGAATCGCCGCCACGACCTCGAGCACGCGCTTGCTGTGGCCGTGGGCGGTGTCGACCACGACCAGATCGACGCCCTGCTCGACCAGCGCGGCCACGCGCTCCATGGTCTCTGCGCTGGTGCCGACCGCCGCGCCCACGCGCAGGCGCCCCTGCGCGTCCTTGACCGCGTCGGGTTGGGCCTCGGCCTTGAGGATGTCCTTGACCGTGATGAGCCCGACCAGGCCGCCTTGGCGATCGACCACCAGCAGCTTCTCGATGCGGTGCTTGTGCAGCACGCGCTTGGCCTCGTCGGCCGAGACGCCCTCCTCGGCGGTGATGGGCTGCTTGGTCATGACCTCGCGCACCGGCCGATCGAGATCGATCTCGAAGCGGACGTCGCGGCTGGTCAGGATGCCGACCAGGCGCCCCGCGTCGACCACCGGCAGGCCCGAGAAGCCGTGGGTGTGCATCAGCGACAGCGCGGCGCGCAGGCTCTGCTCGGGCGCGACCGTGAGCGGGTCGCGGACCATCCAGCTCTGCGCCTTCTTCACGCGCCGGACCTCGCGGGCCTGCTCCGCCGGCGACATGTTCTTGTGCAAGATGCCGATGCCGCCGCCGCGCGCCATCGTGATCGCGGTCGCGGCCTCGGTCACGGTGTCCATCGCCGCCGACAGCAGCGGCACCCGCAGCGTGATCGCGCGGGTCAGCCGCGTCGACACGTCCACTTCGCTCGGCAGCACGTCGCTGTAGCCGGGTTCCAGCAGGACGTCGTCGAAGGTCAGCGCGTCGCGGATCTCGGGGGCAGCTCGCTCGGCCATGGCGAAGTATAGAGACGCGCCCGCGCCGCGGCTGCCGCCACCGCTGCGCGCGGACGTGCGCGGACGCACCTACTTCTTGCAGCGTCCCATCGCCGCGATGCCCGCGTCCATCGATGCGTCGTCGGGCTCGAGGTCCCGCAGCGCCTGCAACGCCACGCGCGCTTCCTTGCAGCGCCGCGCCTCGACCAGCGCGCCGATGCGTCGCACGTACGCGGCCTCGAACTTGGGGTCGATCGCGAGCGCGCGGTCGAACTTGGTCAACGCCGCCGCGAGATCGCCCTGCTTCGCCAGCACGCTGCCCCACTCGGCCCACACCACCGCGGAATCCGGCACCACCTGCGTCAGCAGCTCGAGCTGCTTGGCGGCCTCGGCGAGCTTGCCCGCGCGCTGCTGCGCGCGCGACAGGCCCAGGCGTGCGTCGAGGTCGTTGGGATCGACCTGCAGCGCGGCGGCATACTGCGCGATGGCGGCGTCGAACTGCCCCTGCTTGACCAGCGCGTTGCCCCACACCACGCGCACGGTCGCGTCCTTGGGCGCGACCTGGGCCGCGTGCTCGAGCAGCGCGATCGCGTCGGCGAGCTTCTCGTCGATGACGTACAGATCGGCGAGCTGCACCAAGATCGCGGGATCGTCGGGCGCGAGCTTGGCCGCGCGCTGCAGCGCGACGATGGCCTTGTCGCGCTGCTTGGCGCCCAGCAGCGCGAGTCCGAGGTTGTAGTGCGCGTCGGCGTAGTCGGGCTGCAGCCGCAGCGCCTCCGAGAAGCGATCGATCGCGGCGTCGAAGTCGCCCTTGCCCAGCAGGATCGAGCCGATGCCGAAGATGCCCGGCACGAACTGCGGCTGCAGCTCGAGCGCCTTGGTCCACGCCTGCACCGCGCCGTCGTCGTCGCCCGAGGCCTGGCGCACCACGCCCTTGCTGAACCACAGCTCGTGGTCGTCCTTGTGCTGCAGCAGCGCCTCGTCGAGCACCGCCTCGGCGCCGCGCAGGTCGCCGGCCTCCATCAGCTTGCCCGCGCGCTCGATGGGATCGCCCGCGGGCGGGGTCTCGCCGCCCGGCGGCTTGGTGTCGCCGCCTTCGGGCCCCGGTGCAGGACAACCCGCGAGCAGCGACGAGGCCAGCAGCAGGGACACGAGACGGTGCGCGGCGATCACGGCCGCGATTGTAGCGGCTCGGACCCGCCGTGGCACCGCCGCGGCGCCGCGATCACAGCAGGCCCTGCAGCGGTCCACCGCGCACCGCGAGCGCCTCGAGCCGCGCGACCACCTGCGGATCGGGCAGCAGCGGCGGCGCGTGGTGGGGCTTGCGCCGTGCGTCGATCACGACCGCACCGGTGCAACCCCAGTGCTTGTGCTCGATGCTCGCGCCCACGCCGTGCACGTCGTGCGAGGGGTTGCTGCGCGTGAACGTCACCCACAGCAAGTTGGCGAGGCTGCGGGCGCAGAACTCCGCGTCGTCGGCCACGATCACCAGCGGCCACGGCGTGGCGGGATCGTCGAGCACGCGGGCGTCGGCCCAGTGTGCGCACAGCCGCGCCGCCGCGTCGCGCTGCTGCGCCGCGGCCGGCCCCGCGATCACCAGCACGCCCGGCAGCGCCAGCGCCAGCGGGCCGAAGCCCGGCGGCAGCGGCAACGCGGTCGGCACCGCGGTGCCGAGGCTGCGCAGCGGCGCACCTGCGGCCGCGAGCACGAGCTTGCTGCCCTCGTTGAGGCCGGTGCCGCTGTAGTCGAGCGTGTCGATGGTGGTGCGGGTGTGGAAGTGCAGATCGCGGCGCGGATCGAAGCGCGCGAGCACGTGGGCGAGAAACGCCGCCTCGTCGCTGGGCGAAGGTGCGCCGTCTTGCGCGGCGGCGATCAGCAGGTACTTCGCCAGCGACGCCTGACCGAAGCCCAGCACCGCGTTGGCGATGGTCAGCAGCTCCGCCGGCCGACGCTCGCCCCACGGCACGTAGCGCTCGCTGCCGACCGCGAGCAGCAGCGGGTGCACGCCCGCGGCATCGACCGCGTGCATGGCCCGCAGGCCCGGGATCGATCGCGGCACCATCGGCGCGGTCAGCTCGTGGATGATCGCGCCGAAGCTGGTGTCCTCCTGCGGCGGGCGGCCGACCACGGTGAACGGCCACACCGCGTCGGGGCGGTGCCACACGCCGTCGACGCGCAGCACCGGGAACGGATGCTCCAGGCTGTAGTAGCCCAGGTGATCGCCGAAGGGTCCCTCGGGCTTGGTCTCGCCGGGCACGACGGTGCCGGTGATCACGAAGTCGGCCTCGGTCGAGACCACGTGGCCATCGCGACGCGCCCAGCGGAAGCGGCGCGCCGCGAGCATGCCGGCGAAGGTCAGCTCCGAGAGGCCCTCGGGCAGCGGCATCACGGCGGCGACGCTGTGCGCCGGCGGACCGCCGACGAACACGCTCACGCGCAGCGGCTCGCCGCGCGCGAGCGCGGCGGCATGGTGCACGCCGATGCCGCGGTGCAGCTGGTAGTGCAGCCCGACCTCGGCATCGGGCACGTAGTCGTTGCCGCCGAGCTGGATGCGGTACATGCCGACGTTGCTGCGCATCACGCCGGGCTCGTCGGGGTGTTCGGTGTAGACCTGCGGCAGCGTGACGAACGCGCCACCGTCGTCGGGCCAGCACTGGATCTGCGGCAGCGCGCCGATGCGGGTGCGGTGCTCGAACACCGGTCCGGTGCGCACGCGCTTGGGCAGCGCCATCAACCCTGCCAGCGGCGTGCCCAGGTGCCGCAGCGGGTCGCGCAGCGCCGCCGCTGGATCCGCGCGGGCCTCGATCACCCGCGCGACGCGATCGTAGCCGTGGCGCAGCAGGTAGCGCGCGCGCGCCATGGTGCCGAAGAGGTTCGACACCGCCGGGTGGCCGCAGCCGCGCACGCGCTCGAACAGCAGCGCCGGCCCGCCGGCCTCGCACACCCGCAGGTGCAGGTACGGCATCTCGAGCCGCGGATCGAGCTCGACCGCGATGCGCCGCAGCTGCCCGGTGCGCTCGAGATCGACGACGGCTTCGCGCAGGCTGGCGTAGGACACGGCGGCGCCCGGTCTTTACCACAGGCTCGCGATTGCGCCGCCCGCCGCGGCCGCGATCACGGTCCGCGCAGCCGGACCTTCGCCCCGGCGCCGGTGCGCTGCAGGCCGGCGAAGCTCCAGCCGGGCTCGAGCGCGAGCGTGATGCGGACGCTCGAGCGCGTCGCGACCACGTCGCGCACGCGCACGCCCGCGACGCCCGGTCGCGACGCCAGCACCGCCGGCGCGGCGACGACGTCGTCGAGCACCAGCCGCACCAGCCCGGCCTCGGGCTGGCTGGCGACGCCGACGAGCACGCCGCGCGAGGCCGCGATCGACAGCGACGCGCCGCCGCGTTGCCGCGCGACCGCCAGCTTGTGCAGCCGCGTGGGACCGCTGGCCTCGGCACGCGGCACGGCCATCGCGGCCGCGGGCGCCGACGCGCCCTCGCGCAGCGCCGCGACCGCGCCGGCCAGCACCGGCGTCGCGGTGATCGGGGTGCCCGGCGGCGGCGATTCGAGCGGCGCGGTGACCGGCAGCGGTGCGACCGCACCCAGCGGTCCGTCGTCGCGCGACGTCGCCGGGGCCGCCGGCTCGGCCACGGCCGCGAGCAGCCGCCGCGCGCG
>JAIBBS010000014.1 GCA_019694555.1 Nannocystaceae bacterium | reverse complement strand
CGCTGCTCGAGCACGAGCCCGAGCTGCGCGCGATGCTGCGGCTCTCGCTCGGTACCGAGCCGATCGACCGCGACGCACTGCCGCTGCGCCAGGGCCGAGTGATCGGATGGATCGAAGACGCGCTCTCGCCGTTGCGCACACGGCTGAAGCGCGCCGAGCTGCGGAAGCTCGCGATCTCCATCCGCGCCGTGATCGGCATCGAGCCGATGGTCTGGCTGACCGACATCGCCGGGCTGGATCGCGAAGCCGCGATCGATCTGATGCGCTCCTCGGCGCACACGCTGCTCGACGCCAAGCTGCGCGACCTCCCGCGCGGCTAGGTGGTGCGGACTCGCACGGCCGGCAGCCGCCGCGTCGCCGCGCCGCCGCGGCCGTGCTCGCGCCGCCAGCGTCGCTGCGGCGATCCTCCGCGCGTTCTCGCGGTTGCGTCGCGAGTGGTTCAATCGCCCCGCGGTCGTGGATACCGTGGGGCTGCTGACGCGATGACCCGCCTGCGCCGCGCGATCGAGACCCTGGGGCCCACGCTGCGCTCGGCTGCGCACCTGCGGCCGACGCAGCTGCTCGCGTTCGTGCGGCAGCGATCCCGCGGGCCCGCGCGCAGCCCCACGCAGTCGCGCGCGCCGGGTTGCGATGCGCTGCAGCTGCCCGAGGGCTTCGTCGGGCCCTCGCCCGAGGGACACATCGAGCCCGACGGTGGGGTCGTGCTGCTGGGGCAGCCGGCGCACGATCCGGTGCGCTTCGGCTGGACCGGCGATGGCGATCCGCTGTGGGTCTACACGCTGCACTACCACGGCTGGCTCGCGGATCCAGCGTGCACGCGCGCGCAGGCCCGCGCGAGCGTGCTCGATTGGATCGAGGAGCACCGCGAGGGCGTGGGTTGGGAGCCGTATCCCTGCTCGCAGCGGCTGCTGCACTGGTTGGGCTGGCTCTCGCGCGACGGTGCCCACCTGCACGCCGGCGAGCTCGAGCTGGTGCTGGCGTCGATGAGCGCGCAGCTGCAACACCTCGCAGCGCACGTCGAGGTCCACCTCGACGGCAATCACCTGTGGACCAACCTGGTCGCGTTGGTCGCGGGTGGGTTGGCGCTGCGTGGTCACGTGCCGGCGTCGCTGCTCGAGCGCTTCGGTACGCCGCTGCTGCAGTGCGTGCACGCGCAGCTCGGCGAGGACGGCGTGCACGCCGAGCGCACGCCCAGCTATCACTGCCTGCTGGCGGAGCAGTTGTCGCTGGTGGTCGCGCTGGCCGAGCCGCGGTTGCCGGGGTTGGCCGATCCGTTGCGCGTGGCGCTGAGCAAGATGCTCGCGGCCGTGCCCGCGTTCACGCACCCCGACGGCGACGTCGCGTTGTGGGGCGACAGCCAGCTGCAGGCTCCGGTCACGCCCTCGCGCCTGGCCCAGCGCTGCGGCGTGGCGTTGGTCGAGGGCGACGCGGATGCCAGCGACAGCGGCTTCGCGCGGCGGCAGTGGGGCCCGTTCACGCTGCTGTGGAACACCGGCGGCGTGGGCATGCCGCAGCAGACCGGTCACATCCACGGCGACTGCCTGTCGATCGAGCTGTCGCACGGGCGCACGCGAGTATTGGTCGACGCCGGCGTCGGCACCTACGTCGAGGGCGACGATCGTCGCTACGCGCGATCGACCGCCGCGCACAACACCGTGACCGTGGGCGATCGCGATCAGCACGAGCTGTGGAAGAGCCACCGCATCGGTGGCCGCGCGCTGCCGCACCAGCTCGAGGCCAGCGCGCGTCGCCTGCTCGCCGAGGTCCGCGGCTACAAGGGCGTCGCGACGCACCGACGCCGCGTGAGCTTCGACGGCACGCGCATCCAGATCGCCGACGAGCTCGCGCCGCCGATCGTCGCCGGCGTGGTGCGCTACTTCGTGCCCGACGCGCTGCGCGTGCGCACCACCGACAACGGTGCGCTGGTCTTCACGCCCCGCGGCGAGACGATCGAGCTGGCGCTCGATCGTGGCAGCTTCGCGCTGACGCAGGCACCGGGCTGGCGCGCGATGGGCAAGGCCGCGCCGCGGTGGTGCCTGGCCGCGGACGTGGGCCTGCGGCCGACCGTGGTCACGATCCGCGCGCTGACGTGATCGGACGCGCAATCCGCGGGGTCGTCACCCCCGGTGAGCCGTTCGGGGCCGCTCGCGCGACCTTGGGGAGTCGCCATGGATCACTGCCGTCGTCGCCCCCGCCTCGCACCCCGTGGCCGTAGCACGCGGGTGCTCTCGCCCCTGGTGATCGCGGCCGCCGCGGCCGCGCCGTGGTTGCTGGTCGACGAGGCCCACGCGCTCGATCACCCGATCGCGTACGTCCGCTGCCCGCGGACGACCGAGCCGCTGCAGCTGCCCGGCGGCACGACCATGCTGGGTATCGACATCTACGACATCTTGCCGGACGTCACGCACTTCTACTCTGGCTTCAGTGCGCCGTGCGACCTGGTGCTGCGGCAGCCCGACGGCACCGAGTCGTTGTTGTACGACTGCGGCAGCGAGAGCACCGACGCGGCCGCGTGCGCGGCGATGGATCCGGCAGTGTCGTTCGACGGCGAGCGCATCGCGTTCGCGGTGTTCCGCGGCACGCTGACGCCCAACAGCGAGAACTTCTCCGCCGCGGTCGGTGGCGACGACGCGTACCACGACCTGCCGGGCAAGCTGCTGCTCGCCGATCGAGCGCAGCTGATGGTCGTCGACGTCGCGACCGGCGAGATCACCGAGATGCCGTCGCTCGACGCGACCTGGGACGCGGGCCCGGCGTGGTTGCCCGACGGTCGGCTCGCGTTCACCTCCACGCGTGACGGCAATCGCACCACGATGGTGTGGGGCACCAACAGCGCCGGCGCCGGCTCGCGCATCTGGACCGTCGACCCCGACGGTCGCAACCTCGATCTCGCGAGTCACCACTCGCTGTCGCTCGAGCAGCACCCGTTGGTGCTCGCGGACGGCCGCGTGGCCTATTCGAGCTGGCAGATCTTCGGCGGGCTCACGTTCCGCTACACCAACGGCAGTCCCGGCGGCTTCGGCACCATCGGCAACGCGTTCAACATCTTCGTGCAGGCGCCCGACGGCGCGCACCCGTTCGCGTTCTACGGCCAGCACTGCGGCGACCACTCGCCCATCACCAGCGCCGGCGTCGATCACAAGGCTGCGCACTTTCTCGCGCAGACCAGCGATGGCCGCGTGTGGTTCACCGACTACTACCGCGGCAACAACAATGGCCTGGGCAACCTCGTGGGCGTGATGCCCGAGCCCGAGGGCCACGAGGGCATGCTCGATCCGATGGCGCCGTTGGCCGATCTCTATGCGCCGCACGACATCGTGCGCCTGGCCTCGTGGTCGAGCAGCAGCGACTCGTTCGCCGCGGTGATGCCGGATCCGCAGTACCAGGATCCCGGCTACGCCGACCCGGTGGTGTTCGCCGGCAAGCTCGGGCACGCCGCGGCGTTGCCCGACGGTGGCATGCTCGCGACGTGGGGCAAGGGTGCCTGCGGCACCGTCGCCGACAACGGCATCTTCGACGCGCTGGGGCTGCCGGTGCCGCCGGCGACCTCGGGGTCGGGCCAGGGCGTCGCGGCCAACGTCTTCACGCAGCTGCAGCTCGACACGCCCGCGTGTGATGCCGGCATCTACGAGGTCACGACCATGCCCTCGTCGCATCCGAGCGACCTCGAGCGCGTGGTCGACGAGCTGCAGTGGCACGAGATCATGGCGCGCGCGGTCGTGCCCTACGCGGCGATCCACGGCGTCGAGACCCCGGCCGAGATCCCGCGCGCGGATCGACAGGTCTCGCGCCCCGAGCTCTCGGTCGGCACGCCCTTCGGTCTGCTCGGCGCGGCCTCGATCACCGACCGCGAGACCCACCCGGTCGGCGGCATCCACTTCGTCGGCGAGCACCAGTTCAACCTGCAGGGCACCGACACGGTCGAGTACGGCGACGACGACCTCTGCGGCGTCCGCATCCTGGGCGTGCTGCCCAACCGCGGTGACAACGTCTATCAACAGATCGCCAACGTCGCCGGTGAGCGCGTGGTGATCCTGGGCGAGTTCGGCGTGCGCAACCAGCAAGACGGCGCGCCGGTGATCGATGCCAGCGGCAACCCCGACACCAGCTTCCTGGTGCGCTTCCCCGCGAACACGCCGTATCTCATGCAGGGCATCGACTGCGACGGCCACACGCTCAACACCGACCAGAGCTGGCAGAGCCTGCGCCCCGGCGAGATGAAGACCTGCGGCGGCTGCCACGTGCACTCGAAGGACTCGCGCGTGGCCTTCGAAGAGACCTGGGCCGCCAAGCCGGACTATCCCGTCATTCCGCTGGGCGAGGGCACCGTGCCGCTGCTCGCGGGCGCGGGCGAGCAGGGGCCGGCGGTGCGCGAGGTCGAGGGCTACGCGCTGCAGATCGACTTCGAGCGCGACATCATGCCGATCTTCGACGAGCACTGCGCGCAGTGCCATGCCGGCGACGCGCCCGACGGCGCGCTCGCGCTCGATCGACCCGGCAGCGACGAGGGCTCGACGTGGTGGTGTCTGGTCGCGGACCGCGGCCAGTCGTGCGTGCCCGAGGCGCAACGCATGGCCACCACCAACGGCACCACCTTCCGCCGGCCGCAGCTGACGCGCTACGTGCGGGCGTTCAACTCCCTGGGCAGCCCGCTGTACTGGAAGGCCGCGGGCATGCGCACCGACGGCAACACCGACGCGACCTTCGACGACGCCTCCGCGCCCGATGATCGCGACCTCGACTTCGGACCCGATCACCCGACCACGATCACGCCCGAGCAGCTCGGCATCCTCGGCCGGTGGATCGACATCGGTGCGCCCGGCGGCCCCGAGGAGCTGACCGACACGCAGAAGCCGACGTTGAACCTCGCCGCGCTGTACGACGGCGACACCGTGACCGCGCTGCGCGTGGGCACGGTCGACATCCCCAGCGGCATCGACGTCGACTCGCTCGAGGTCTGCGTGCTCGATCCATCCGGCAACTGCGCGATGATGCTGGCGCAGGGCGGCGCGATGCCCCACGACGTGCTCGAGATCCCGCTCGCCACCGGCCTGTCGGATCCCGAGGTCGAGGTCATGGCGCGCGTGAAGGATCTCGCGGGCAACGAGACCGAGCTGCGTCGCACGGTGCGATGGTTGCTCGACTCGCCGCTGCCGCCCGATCCCGCGGGCACCGACACCGGCGCCGACGGCAGCGGTGGCGATGGCACCGCGGGCACGGGCGCGAGCACCGGTGGTGGTGGCGGCAGCGGTGCCGACAGCAGCGGCACGGGTGTCGGCGAGCAAGGCGATGGCGCGGGTGGCTGCGGCTGCACGACGAGCCGCACCGCCGGCTGGCCATGGGCCCTGATCGTGGTCGTGGCGACGCAACGTCGCCGTCGTCGCTAGCCGCGGGCCGGCCGGCCGTCCGTTGCGCTGCGAAAGGCCGGCGGCGGGAGAAATCCCCCGCCAGGGCGCCTTGACAGGCCCGCAGGCGTCGAGTATGAGACCTGAATCGCTCGTCATGTTGCACTGCGACATGGCCGGCGGACGGGGACTCCTGCCATGCGAACCACTCCGATCGTCGCGCTCGCACTGCTGTCCGCCTGCAGCGGTGCCGGTGTCTCCACCACCGCGCGAACCTCCGAAGACAGCGTCGGCGACACCGACGTGAGCGCGGGCGATGCTGCCAGCGCCGCGGACGATGCCGGCGACGACGCGGCGGACGACGCGGCCGACGACGCGGCCGACTCGGGCGGAGCCCAGAGCGCGGGCGAGGCCGCGAGCGACACCGCGGTCGACACCGGTGCTGCGGACGCCGGCTCCGACTCCGCGGGCGACGACACCGCCGCGCAGCCGGTGACGCTCGAGGGCGCGTGGCTCAGCGAGGGCGACGACGTCGCGCCGCTGCTGGTCGAGCTCACGCATGCGACCTCGATCACCGCGACCTTCGGGCCACAGGCCTTCACGGTCGTGACGATCGACGATCAGGGCCAGCAGGTGCAGCAGGTCGGGGTCTACACCGCCACGCCCTCGGGTGTCGGCGAGATCTTCGACATCACGCTCGAGCAGACCATGCCGCAGGCGATCACGGTCGAGGGCATCTTCGAGATCGACGACAGCGTGAGCCCGGCGGTGCTGCGCTACGAGGTCGTGCAGACCGAGCCCAGCGTCGGTGCGGTCGCGCCGACCGCCGAGGGCGGCTTCGGTGCGACCTCGCTCGGCGCCGATCTCACGCAGGTGTTCGTCCGCCAGTAGGCGCGTCGGGGTCCCGCCATGTTCACCTCCACGCTGCTGGCTGCGCTCACCACCGCGTGGGCACCCTCCCCACCGCCCATGCCCGACGTGCAGGTGCAGCAGGCCCCCGAGCAGCTGCAGCGCACCAAGCGACAGTGGCGCGCGTTCCAGCTGTACGGCTACTTCATGACCCGCGCCGAGATGACCAACGTCTCGCCGCAGAACGACCTGTTCAAGGGCCAGATCGTCGGGCGGCTGTTCGGGCCCAACACCACGACCACGTCGAGGGAACGCGCGGTGTTCCTCGAGCAGCGGTTGATCCCGTTCGCCGTGGTCGAGCCCGCGCTGCTCGATCACCGTGCGCGGCTGCGGGCCTCGTTCGAGCTCGACTGGACCTTCGGTGACACCTCCAACGCCGCCGGCGGCAACTTCGGCTCGGCCATCACCGCCGACCAGGTGAACCTGCAGACGCAGAACCTCGCCGTCGAGATCGATCTGTGGAAGGGCTGGTCGATCGACGTCGGCCTGCAGCGGCTCTACGACACCACCTACGACCCCTACCGCACGCCGGTGCCGACGATGCAGCTCACCGGCACGCGCATGGCCTTTTGGGGCACCGACGCGGTCGGAGCCGTGCTGCACGGCACCACCGCGGGCCAGCGCTTCAAGCTCGGCGCCTACCAGCTCTACGAGAACCTGATCCAGAAGGACGACGACGTCGCGCTGTTCGAGCTCGCGACCGATCGCCACCTCGGCAAGACCTGGCACGTCGGCGGCAGCCTGCGTTACCTGCGGGATACGTCGACCGGTCAGGGCGGCGTCGGCATCCTCGGCCAGGGCCCCGACAGCGTGCTGGTCGACTACAACGGCGGCTACCGCTTCACGATCCCGGACACCGCGCCGAGCTGGCGCGGCCACTTCCTGTGGCTCGCCGGCGATACCTCGTTCAACCCCGAGCTCGTGGCGGGCCGCTTCGGCGGCTCGGCGTTCATGGTCGGCAACTTCGGGCAGATCGTCACCGCGATCCCCAACCAGCCCGGCGACTTCCAGAAGCTCACCAACGTGCTCGGACTCGCAGCCAACGTGCGGTTGGCCGCGCGATGGGGCCGCAGCGCGCGCGATGCCGTGACCGCGGACGTGCTCTACACCTCGGGCGACAAGAACGGCCTGCAGGACGGCAGCTACACCGGCGTGGTCACGGGCAACACCTGGGGCTCACCCGCGGCGCCGTTCACCAGCTTCGGTACCTACCTGCTGCTGCCCCACGCCAACGTCGTCAACCGCTACTACGCCGCGGCCGCGGACATCTCCAACGCCGGCTACGGCATGACCGCGGTGTCGCTGGGCGTCTCGGGCGACATCGTGCGCAACAAGGTGTCCGCGCGCCTGGGAGCCGCGGTTGCGCGCTCCAACGTGCAACCGGTGCAGGGCGCGTACTTCATGGGCGCGGAGGTCAACGGCAACGTGTCGTGGCGCATCCGTCCCATGCTCTCGCTCGAGGCCCACGCCGCGTACCTGCGCCTGGGCGACTACTTCGCCAGCCCCGAGATCGTCGCCGGCAGCACCGGCGAGAGCCAGCGACCGCGCGATCCCTGGACCACCATGCTCACGCTGAAGTGGTTGATGTTGTGAGGCCTCCGATGAAGCGCCCTTGTCGCATGCTGCCCGGCTTGCTGCTGACCGCGATGCTCGCGGGCGGCTGCGCGGCCAAGTCCGGCGTGGCCTTCTCCGCGCTGCACTACCCCATGGCGACGCAGCAGCTCGCGGTCGGCACCGCCAGCATCGCCGTGCACGACAGCGGCGCGCCCGCCAATGCGCCCGCCGACGCGCGCACGCTGGTGCTCGTCCACGGCCTGGGCAGCTCGATGCCGGCGTGGAGCGAGAACCTCGCGGCGCTGTCGGCCCGTCACCGCGTGGTCGCGATCGATCTGCCCGGCTACGGCAAGAGCTCCAAGGGCAACTACGACTACTCGATGGCCTTCTTCGCCAAGGCCGTGCGCGGCGTCGTGCGCGAGCTGGGGCTGTCGCACGTGGTGCTCGTGGGCCACTCGATGGGCGGCCAGATCGCGATGACCTACGCGCTCGAGTACCCGCAGGACGTCGACGCGCTGGTGCTCTCGTCGCC
This sequence comes from Nannocystaceae bacterium, assembly GCA_019694555.1. Classification (GTDB taxonomy): domain Bacteria; phylum Myxococcota_A; class Polyangia; order Nannocystales; family Nannocystaceae; genus Xiheibacterium. The sequence goes on along the minus strand of JAIBBS010000014.1, from coordinate 64,461 downwards.
GGCCGGACTCGAGCGCTTCGCCGACGGCGAGGCGCACTGGCTCGCGAGCGCGACCACGCCGGAGTTCACCTGCAAGGCCGACGCGGAGGCGGTGTGGCTGCGCCACATGCAGAACTTCCACCGCGCGCCCAAGTCGGCCGAGTTCATGGTCCGCGATCGCCTCGCGGTCGTGGGCGGGCCCGACTTCGAGGCCTACTGCAACGCGGTCTCGCGCTCGGTCGCGGGCATGCTCGACGGCCCGGTCGCCGATCGACTGCGTGACCTCGAGCTCCCGACGCTGGTGCTCTTCGGCGAGTACGACAACCTGATCCCCAACCCGTTCCTGCACGGCGGCAGCACCGAGCGTCTGGCCAAGAAGGCGGTCGACACCATGCGCGACGGTCAGCTGGTGATGCTCGAGCGCGCGGGTCACTTCGCGCAGTACGAGGCCGCCGACGCGTGGAACAGCGCGGTGCTGCGCTTCCTCGACGACGTGCACGCGCCCAAGGGCGAGCGCACGCGTCGGCTGCGGCCCGCGGCGCCCGGCGCCAGCGTCGAGCCGCTCTACGCGCCCGGCACCGATCCCGACGCGCGAGCGCCCGCGACCGAGCCGCCCGCGATCGCGCCCAGCGAGCCCACGCCGCCGGCAGAACCCGAGCCCGAGCCCGAGCCCACGCCGGCCGAGCCGCCCGCGACCACCACGCCGCCCGAGCAACCCGTGGCGGCCCGCGGCGCCCGTCGCAGCCGCACCACGCCGGAGGCCTCGCCATGATCCTGCTGGTCAAGCTCTCGCTGCTCGCGGTCTACCTCGTCGCGGTCTACTGGCTGTCGTGGATCGGCATGCGCAAGACCACCTCGCTGGTGGGCTTCGCGATCGGCAACCGCGACATGGGCCCGGTGCTGGTCGGCGTGGTGATGGCCGCGTCGATCGCGTCCACCGCGACGTTCGTGATCAACCCCGGCTTCGTCTACACCCACGGGTTCTCGGCGCTGCTGCACTACGGCGTCGCGGCGCAGGCCGGCGTCGCGTTCGGCCTGCTCGCGGTGTGCAAGGGCTTCCGCCGCGTCAGCGACGGTCACGGCAGCCTCACGGTGCCGGACTGGATCCGCGCGCGCTACGGCAGCGAGGCGCTCGCGCGCGCGTTCGCGGTGCTCAACCTGCTGTCGATCAGCTTCGTGGTGCTCATCATGGTCGGCTGCGCGCTGCTGGTGGTGGCGCTGCTGGGCGTCTCCTACGAGGTCGCGCTCGCAGGCACGCTGGTGGTGGTGTTCAGCTACGTGCTGCTGGGCGGCACCTACGCGCACGCGTACACCAACGTGGTGCAGGCCGCGATGATGGCCGTGATCGCGGTCGCGATGTTCGCCTCGGGTGCGGAGCACCTGGGCGACGGCATCGTCGATGCGTTCGCGCGGGTCTCGAGCAACTTCGCCGCGCCGGTGAACCCCGACAGCGATCTGTACGGCTCGGTGTTCTCGGTCTTCGTCAGCGCCTTCGTGGTCACCTTCGCGCTGATGCTGCAGCCGCACATCCTGACCAAGGTGCTGTACCTGCGCAGCGAGCGGGACGTGAACCGCTTCATCCTCACCGCGGTGGCGCTGGGCTGCGTGTTCTCGCTGTGCCTGTTCACCGGGCTCTACGCGCGGCTCGACGGCATGAGCTACGGGCCCGAGCAGCAGGATCGCGTGGTCACCGACTACGTGACGCTCGCGTTCGGCGGCGGCACCGCGGGCGAGGTGGTCTCCGCGATCACGCTGGTGACCATGCTCGCAGCGGGCATGTCGACGCTCGACGGCATCTTGGTCGCGCTGTCGGCCATGGTCACCCACGATCTCGTGCTGCGCGGTCGTCGTCGCGACGCCGACGCCAAGACCGGCCTGCTCGCCTCGCGCCTGGCGCTGGTCGGCGTGGGCCTGGTCGCGTTCGTGCTCGCGCTCGATCCGCCGGCGTTGGTGGGCTTGTTCGCGCAGCGCGGTGTCTATGCCCTGGCCGCGGCGTCGTTCGTGCCGGTGGTGTTCGGCGTGATGGTGCGCGGCGCGATCCCGGCGTGGATCGTCGCGACCGCCGCGGTCACGGCCCTGGTCGCGCACGTGGGCCTGCTGTGGCACGGCACCGTCGACAACCCCGCGGTCTCCGCGTGCGCGGCGATCTTCGTCAGCATGATGGTCGGTCTGGTGCTGCTGTTGGCGCGCACGCGCGGCGCGGTCGCGAGCCTGGAGCCGCGCTGATGGCATCGTCGTCGTCCAACGATGCGATCGCCGAGCCGGTCACGGCCCGGGGCCAGCGCACGCGGCAGAAGCTGCTCGAGGCCGCCGAGGCGGTGTTCGGCGAGCGCGGCTACGAGGCCGCGTCGATCGTCGACATCACGCGCACCGCCGGCGTCGCGCAGGGCACCTTCTACCTGTACTTCGGCGGCAAGAAGGCGATCTTCGCCGAGCTGGTCGACGAGCTCGGCGCGACCTTGCGGCGCACGCTCGCGGCTGCGGTCGAGGGTCTCGACGATCGCCTCGCGATCGAGCGCGCGGGCCTGGTCGCGTTCCTGCACTTCGTGCAGGAGCACAAGAACCTCTACCGCATCATCCGCCAGGCCGAGTTCGTCGACGAGGCGCTGCACCGCGAGTACTACCGCCGCCTGGCCCAGGGCTACCGCGACGGCCTGGCCAAGGCGATGGCGCGCGGCGAGATCCGTGCGCTCGATCCCGAGGCCATCGCGTACGCGCTCATGGGCATCTTCGACTTCATGGGCATGCGCTGGGTGCTGTGGGAAGGCCGCCTGCCGCCGGCGAAGACCATCGACGACGTCTTCGCGCTGATCCGTGCCGGCCTGGGCCTGGGTGGCCACGACGACGGAGGTCCTCGCTGATGCGATCGTGCAGGCTGATTCCGATCCTCGTCTCGACGGTGGCGCTGCCGTCGATCGCCCACGCGCAGTGGGAGACCAAGCAGATCGCGGGCATGAGCGTGGAGATCTACACGCCCGCGGGCCAGAGCCCGATCGGCGAGGGTCGGGCGCTCATGCTGGGTCTGCACGGCTGCGCGCAGACCGGCGCGAACCTGCGGCAGTACGGCGCGTTCGAGCAGACCGCCGAGGACTTCGGCATGGTGCTCGCGTTGCCCACGGTGCCCGGCGGTGGCGTGATCGCGGGCTGCTGGGACTACTACGGTGCTGCCCACGATCGCACCACCGGCCACAACGCGCCGCTGCTCGAGCTGACCGAGACCCTGCGCGACGACGCGAGCTACGGCATCGATCCCGCGCAGGTCTATCTCACCGGCTTCTCGTCGGGCGGCGGCCAGGCGCTCATCGTCGGCTGTCTCGCGCCCGAGCTCTACGCCGGCGTCGCGATCTCGGCGGGTCCGTCGCTGGGCACGACCGTGGCCCAGATCGCGCAGGTCGGCACCACCGTCGAGCAGACCGTGGCGCTGTGCCAGCAGTTCGCGGGCACGCACGCCAGCGAGTTCGCGACCCAGCTGGCGATCACCTTCACCGATACGCAGGACTTCACGGTCGCGCAGGGCTACGCGCAGATCAACGCGGACATGTACGCGACGCTGTACGGCGGCGGCGCGATGCTCACGACCGGCGAGCTCGACGTCGCATCGCTGCCCGGCACCAATCCCGCCGGCACCGGCCTCACCTACGACGACGGCGACGGCGAGCGCATCGCATTCGTCACCTCGATGGGCGTGGGTCACAACTGGCCCGCGGGCGCGGGCATGGGCGGCGGCACGGTGTACGTCGCCAACAGCGGGCTCAACCTGGCGTACTTCGCCGCCGAGACCTTCACCGCGAACAACCGTCGCGCGAGCGGGGACTGGGATCCCGGCGGCGAAGGCAGCGGCGGCACCGGCGGCGCAGACACGGGCGACGCGAGCAGCGGCGGTGCCGACACCGGCGCGGGCGACTCGGGCGATGGCACCGCCGACGGAGGCGGCGGCGGCTCGGCCGGCGGTGGCTCGGGCGCGAGCACGGCGAGTGCGGGTGCCGGCGACGACGACTACATCGAGCCCAGCGGTTGTCAGTGTCGCGCGAGCGCGAACGATCGCGGCGCGACCGCGCTGTGGCTCGGCGTGGCGTTGCTGGCGATCTGGCGCCGTCGCGCGCGGGACTAGCTGCGCTTGCGCGCGTCGAGCCAGCGCGTGCGCTCGTCCGCGGGCAGCTTCTCGATCGCGTAGCGCAGCGCCGTGCGCGGCATGGTCGCCGCGTGCTCGCGCAGAAAGCCCCGCAGCGTCGCGAGGTCGACCGACTCGCCGACCTCGCGCAGCATCCAACCGACGGCCTTGTGGATGAGATCGTGGCTGTCACCCAGCAGCGCGGTGGCGATGCGCAACGCGTCGGCGGCCTCGCCCTTGCGGATGAAGTACTGCGTCGCGACCATCGCCACGCGTCGCGACCACAAGGACTCGGAGGCCGCGAGCCGATCGAGCAGGCCGCGGTCGCGATCGAACAGCCACGCGCCCAGCAGCTGCGGCGCGCTGCTGTCCACCAGGTCCCAGTTGTTCACGTGCGCGAGCCGATCGAGATACAGCTGCACGAGCTGCTCGCGCGCGGACGCGTCCCGTCGCGCGCGTTTGTAGCGGTCGACCAGCAACAGCAGCGCGGTCAGTCGTTCCTCGTGCACCTTCGAGCGCAACAGCGCATCGACGCCGGCCAGCGGCAGCTCGCGATGCTCGCGGACGATCGCGCGCACGCCGGGCACCGGCACGCCGATGAACACGTCGCCTTCGGCGTACTCGCCCTTGCCGGTCTTGAAGAACCGCGCGGCGCTCTGCGCTCGCTCGGCGGACGCGGCCTGACGCAGCGCGGCGCGGATCTCGGCGAGCGTGCTCATGGGACTGGGCCATGGTACGACGGCAACGATGCCACTGAAGCTGCCCGCCCTCGATCCCGCGACGCTCTCCGCCCGCACCGGCTCCGGCTATCCCGAGCCCTATCGCTCGCGCGTGCTGCCGCGCGAGAAGCGGGCGCTCGGCGATGCGCTGGGGCTGACGAAGATCGGCGTGAACCTGACCACGCTGCCACCGGGCAAGGAGTCGGCCATGCGTCACTGGCACACCCGCGAGGACGAGCTGGTGTACGTGCTCGAGGGCGAGGTCGTGCTCGTGACCGACGCGGGCGAGCAGCGGCTGACCGCGGGCATGTGTGCTGGTTTCGCCGCGGGCTCGCGCGACGGCCACCAGCTCGTCAATCGCAGCGACCGACCGGCGCGCTACCTGGAGATCAGCAACCGCGATCTCGAAGACGGCGCCGAGTACCCCGACGTCGACCTCGCCTACCGCAAGGGTCCCGACGGCCGCGCGCTGTTCACCCACAAGGACGGCAGTCCCTTTTCCGAGTCGGGCTGACGCGCGACGCTTCTGGCACCAGCGCGGCCGGCAAGCGCTGCGCGCTGCCGTGGCGCTCGCGTGCGCGCGCCCACACGCGGCCAGCCGGCACGAAACCGCGGTCCGCCCAGGCGGGGAACCATCGCGGCAGCGAGCTGTCATGCTCGCGCTCGTCTTCGCATGCCTTGGTCGCGCCGCAAGCTCCACGGGGTCCTGATCCTCTCCACCCTCGCGGCGTGCCACGGCCGACCGCGACCGCTCGCGCCGCAGGCTCCCGCGGGCCCGCCGTCCGCAGAGGTGATCGCGACGGTCGATCCCGCCGGCCACGCGCCGCAGCGTGATCCGCAGCTGCGCGATGCGCCGGCCGAGGTCGCGGCCGTCGGTCCCGATGCGTCGGCGGCGGTGTCGGAGTCGGCGCAACCGTACGTGCACTTCACCCGCCCGATGCGCCCACAGGCGGAGGCGCTGCGCTTCGAGCTCGAGCCGCACGTCGAGGGCGCGACCGTGTGGGTCGATCCGTACCGCGCATGGTTCGTGCCCAGCGAAGCGCTGGTGCTCGGTCGCAGCTATCGCGTGCGCGCGCGCGGCACGTTGCAGCGTGACGATGGCACCACGATCGCGGTCGATCAGTCGTGGTCGCTGCGCACGCGCGCGCCGTGGGCCGAGCTGGAACCGCTGCCGTCGTGGCAGTGGTCGCAGTCGCAGAGCGAAGACGAAAGCGGCGAGGTGCTCGAGTCGACGTTGCCGCTCGTGCACGCCAAGACCCCGGTCGACGTGCGCGTCGAGCTGCCCACGTCTGCGAACGCGCTGCGCGGCCACGTGCGCGCGCGCGCGTGGAAGCGCGGCGCCGATCCGACCACCGCGGTGCCGGTGCCGGTGCGCGTGTACGGCGAGAAGCAGCGCCACCCGCTGCCCGACGATCTCGATCCGCGCGAGAGCGGCCTGCACATCCACCCCGCCACGCGGTGGCCGGCAGGGCACGACGTCGAGGTCGTGATCGACGAACGCTTTGCACCGCCGGGTGCCGGCCCGCTGGGTGCGCCCGCGGTCACGCGCTTCCGCGTGTCCGAGGGGCCGCGCGTGACGATGCAGTGCATGGAGGATCACGGTGACGGCTGCGGTCCGCTGGGCGTGACGTTCCAGTTCGATGCTCCGTTTTCCCAGCGGGATCTCGAGCGCATCGACATCAGCCCGCGGCCCAAGCACTTCCGTCGTGAGGCCTGGAGCGACAACTCGGTCTCGCTGTACGGCGACTTCGGGCTGCGGAGCTATCGCGTGAAGATCCCCGCCGACCTGCGCGATCGCGTGGGCCAGCGACTCGCGGGGCCGATCCCGACCGAGGTCGCGATCGTGCCGCCGCCGCCGTCGATCGATCTCGTCGGTGATCGCGGCACCCTGCGTCCGGGTCTCTCCACCACCGTGGGGCTCGAATCGCGGTGGCTGCACGACGCGACGCTGCGCGCGGCGGTGCCCAGCGATCGCGAGTGGATCGCGATGCAGAAGGCCGACTTCGCCACCGTCGAGTTCCCGCGCGACTCCGGGCAGACGATCGAGCGCAAGCTGGATCTGGGGCCCAGCGGCAGCTTCGCGTGGTCCTCGATCGCGCTCGACGTCGCTGCGCTGGCCGGCGGCAAGGCGCGACCGCTGTTCGTGGAGATCGTGCCGGGCACGGTGATGGATGCGGCCCGCGGTCGACCGCAACCCCGAGCCACGCGCGGGCTGTATCAGGTCACCGATCTCGGGCTCGCGGCGTGGCTGTCACCGGGGACCTCGCGGTTGCAGGTGCGGCGCCTGCAGGACCTCACGCCGGTCGCGGGTGCGCAGCTCGAGGTCATCGACGGCGCGGGCAAGCGTACGCAGCGGATCCGCACCGCCGACGACGGCTTCGCGCAGCTACCCCGCGACGGCGCGCTGCCGGCCGACGCCTCGGTGATCGTGCGCAAGGGCGACGACCGCACGTTGGTGCCGCTGCGCACCAGCACGACGTCGTACGACGAGCTGCAAAGCGACATCGCGACCGAGCGCGCGATCTACCTGCCGGGCGAGCAGGTCTCGATCGTGGGCTGGGCCGCGATCAGCACGCCGACGACCGAGCACGGGCTCGCGCGGCCTCGCGCCGGCAGCAAGGTCGAGCTGCAGCTGAGCGATGCCCGCGGCGACGTGGTCGCGCGCCGCACGGTCAAGATGACGGCACACGGCAAGTATTCGGGGCGACTGCGGCTGCCGCCGACGGCGTCGCTGGGCCGCTACGACGCCGTCGCAGTCATCGACGAGCGTCGCTTCACGGCGTCGTTCGAGCTCCGTGACGTGCGGGCGCCGGCCTTCGAGGTCCAGGCCGCCGCGGTCGCGGACGCGCGGGTCCGCGGCGAGACGGCGGAGATCGTCACGCACGCGAACTACTACTTCGGAGGTCAGGTCCACGCGACCGAGGCGCGCGCGGTGAGCAGCTGCCAGCGCCGCGCGGTGCGTCCGCCCGGCCTCGACGAGGCGTGGTCCACCGCGACACCGCAGGTCGATCCGGAGCTGCCGTGGTCGCAGCGACTCGACGGCGCCGCGGTCATCGCCGGCGACGGCACCGTGCGCACGCGCGTCGCGACCGACGCGCTTCTGCGCGGGGTCGACTACCTGTGCACCACCGACGTGGCGGTGCAGGACTCGAGCTTCGAAGAGGTCGGCGCGACCGCGACGTGGTTCGTCTATCCCACGCAGTATCTCGCGGTGAAGTGGGACGCGCGCGCCGACGGCCGCAGCTGGGGACTGCGCGCGGTCGATCGCGACGGCAAACAGCGACGCGTGCAGGCGTACAAGCTCGAGCTGTCGCGGATGCAGCCCAAGCGCGGCGCAGACGACGTCGTCACCGACGTGGCCGTGCACGTCAAGCGCTGCCGCGGCGAGACCCGCACCAGCGGCGACGACGCGCGCTGCGACAGCGGCAAGCTCGAGCCCGGCCGCTATCGCGCCGTGATCACCGCCACCATCGACGAGACGCCGGTGACGTGGGAGGGCGACTTCTGGATCGACGAGCCCCAGCGGATCGTCGCCGAGGAGCCGCGCGAGCGCACGTGGCTCGAGCTGCAGCTTTCCACCAACGCACCCGCGGTGGGACAGACGCTGGTGGTGCACGCGCGCGGACCCACGATCGATGCCCACGGCGTGCTCGCGTTCTCGCACCTGGGTCTGCGCCGCACGGTGCCGTTCGAGCTGGTCAAGGGCGAGGCGAAGATCGAGCTGCCGGTCACCGACGCGTGGATTCCCCAGGTGTCGCTGCACGCATTCGTGGTCGCGCCGGGCCCCGACGCCAAGTCGCCGCCGCGCCACTACACCGACTCGGCCAACGTCTTCGTGGGTTCGCAGAGCCGCCGCCTCGACGTCGCGGTCGAGGTGCCCGAGGTGACGCACGCAGGTGCACAGCTACCGATCGCGGTGCACGTGAAGGGACCCGACGGCGAGCCGGTGTCCGGCCGCGTGGCGATCTGGGCGGTCGACGAGGCGCTGCACTCGCTGGTGGCACCGCGGATCCCCGATCTGGTCGCGACGTTCTCGGCGTCGCGACACGTGCCCACGCGCTTCCTCGAGACCTACTCCGAGGTGCTGCGGCCGTACCAGACGCGCGAGGATCCGTTCTCGCTGAGCTGGGGGCACATGGGCAGCAGCGGAGGCGGCATGGGTGCGGGTCACGGCGCCGGAGGCCTGGGCGTGCGTGCCGGCGGTGTCGCGACGCCGGCCGCGCGGCAGAAGTTCGAGGGCACGCCGATCTTCATCGGCGACGCGCCCATCGATGCCAAGGGCAACGCACTCGTGCGCGGCACGATGCCCGACAACCTCACGACGTTCCGCGTCACCGCGATCGCCTCCGCCGACGGCGTGAGCGGTCCGGGCCTGGCGCGCTTCGGGCACTCCGATGCGCGCGTGCGCGTCACGGCACCGCTGATCGTGCGCGCGGTGACGCCGCGGATCCTGCGGCCGGGCGATCGTGCCGAGCTCGCCGCGATCATCCAGAACCTCGGCGGCCCCGATGGCGAGGCGGAGCTCTCGCTCGCGATCGTGGACGGCAAGGAGCACGTCGAGGTGGTCGAGCCGCCGGCGCTGGGCATGTCGATGGTCGCGGGCGGACAGGCGAAGTTGCCGTTCGTGGTGCGGGCGAAGTCTGCGGGTGAGGTCGAGCTCGAGCTGCGCGCGAGTCTGCCGACCGGCGACGGCAAGCCGCCGTTGCAGGACGCCGTGCGCGCGCGCCTGGAGATCGCCGAGCCCAAGGAGCTGCGGCAGTTCGCGGCCGCGTATGGCTCGCTCGAGGACGACGGCAGCTTCGCAGTCGCGCTGGCGCGGCCGCGTGATCTCGGCCGCGGCGGTCTCGAGGTCGACGTCGAGCTCGCGGGCACCATGCTCGCAGGGCTCGAGCCGATGGCGCGCGACCTGGCGCAGTATCCCTACGGCTGCGTCGAGCAGACCTCGAGCGGCCTGCTGCCGCTGGTGGCGCTGCGCGGGCTCTCGCACCAGGGCTTCCTCGACGTCGCGGTCGACGAGCACGTCGCCGCCGGCGTCGCGCGCCTGCGCGCGATGCAGGTCGGCGGTCGCGGTCTGGGTTACTGGCCCGGCGCGATGCACGTGCACCTGTGGGGCACCGCGTATGCGCTGTGGGTGCTCGAGCAAGTGCGGGCCGAGGGCTACGAGGTGCCGAGCTCGCTGACCGACGGCATGCGCGACGAGCTGCGCGCGCGCGTGGGCGCCGAGCTGGCGCAGCCCACCGCCGGCACCACGCCGGCGACGGTGTGGGATCGACTCGAGGTCGATCCCGTGCTCGCGACGATGACGGCCCACGCGCTGGTGGCCGCGGGCGATCGGCCGGTCGCACTGGTCGCGGCGCTGCACGAGCATCGCGAGCAGCTGCCGACGTTCGCGAAGGCGCTGTTGCTCATGGCCGCGCACGCGCTCGAGCCCGGCGGCGAGGCGAGCAAGACCCTGCTCGCGGAGCTGCGCAAGGGCATCGACGAGCGCGAGGGCACCGCGACGGTGCGGCCGGGCTCGAGCTTCTACGACGAGTACTTCGACACCAGCGCGCGCACCGACGCGATGGTGCTGTTGGCGTTGCTGAGCGTCGCGCCCGACGACGCGGTCATCGAGCCGCTGGCACGCGGGCTCGGCGAGCTGCGCGGTGCGGGTCGCCTGGCCAACACGCAGGAGCGCGCATACGCCCTGCTGGCGCTGTCCCGCTACGCACGCGCGCGCGAGACGGTGGTGCCCGCGCTCACCGCCTCGGCGTGGATCGGCGAGCACCGTGGCCGCGAGGTCGCGCTGCGCGGACGCACACCTGCGTCCGCGCACGAACATCGCCACGTCGCGCCGCCGAGCGAGGGCGCCGCGCCGCGCGTGACGCTGGAGCGCAAGGGTCAGGGCCGCATGTACTGGCGCGTGGGCATGTCGTGGACGCCGCGCGACGCAGGCCGCAGCGCCGACGCGCACGGCATCGCGATCGCCCGCGAGCTCCGCACCGCCGACGGCCGCGACGTCTCGCGCGTGACCGCGGGCGAGCTGGTCGCGCTCGACGTGACCGTGACCGTCGATCGCACGCAGCGCTACGTCGCGATCGAGCTACCGCTACCGCCGGGCCTCGAGGCCGTCGACGAGACCCTCGGCAAGGGCGCGCGCGCGCGCGTGCTGGCGCCGCGCGGCGGCGGCTGGGTCAGCCATCGCGAGCTGTGGCGCGACCGTGCGCTGCTCTTCGCCGACGCGCTCGCGCCGGGCGAGCACGTCGCAACGGTGTTCCTGCGCGCGACCACGCCGGGCAGCTTCCGCATGCCGGCCGCGGTCGCGCACGCGATGTATGCACCGGAGCGGCGGGGGCACACGGCGCATGCGACGGTGGAGGTGGTGCACGCGAAGCACCCGGGCCACTCGCGCGGGGCGAAGCGGTGACGCGCGGCCTCACCGTCGCAGCTGCGTCGTCACCCCGGCGCGCAGCTGTGCGTCGCCGTCGTCGAAGTCCGGCGCGCTGAGCCACAGCCGCAACAGGTGCCGCTTGCGCTCGGGCTCGGCGTGATCCTCATACGCGGTGCGGCGGTGCAGGATCGCGGCGTTCTCGAGCCACTGGATGTCGCCGGGTTCGAAGGTCATGTCGAGGTGGAAGCGGGGATCGTGGGCGAGGCGCTCGAGCGTGGCGATCGCCTCTGCTTGGATCGCACTGAGTCGCGGTGCGTCGGCGAGCTCCTGGGAGCGGCGGATGTACCACGGGATGAAGAACGTGTTCAGACGCGCGCCGCGGTCGCTGAGCGACGGTGCGGTGCAGATCGGGCGCGTGAGCACCACCGGCGGTGCGCCGGGTTCTTCGTAGCGCCAGGGGAAGTCGTCGAACAGTGCGGCGTAGAGCTCGGGCTGCGTGCGCTGGATCTCGGCGACGATCGCTCGCGAGCTCGCGATCTGGCTGGTGCCGCCCGCGCGGGCGCTGCGACGGCACAGCAATCCGATGATGTCGGCGCCGTCGGTGTGGAAGTCCTGCTCGGCGCGCGTGGTGTACAGCCGCGTGCTCGGCAGCTGCGGATCGGCGCCGGTGTCACGCACGTCGGTGAGCAGCTCGCCGCGGAGGTTCTGCGGCACCGGCGTGCCCAGGTACAGCCCCATCACCACGAACGCGCGCGCGAGTCGGTCGCCGGGCAGCGCTTCGACGTCGACACCGCGCACGCGCACGAAGCCCAGGCCGTGCTGCAGCGTCGTGCGCCAGCTTCGGGCGGCGTCGGCGAGCGCACCGTGCTCGGGCAGCGCGCTGCGATCGATCGCCGCGAGCGGGCGCTCGTCGAGGCGCGCGACGGTCGCGAGCAGTTCGTCGTGTTCCTCGCGCGTGAGCACGTGGGTCCATCGCGACGCGTCGGCGACGTCGGCGGCGCGCCAGGCCGAGGGCTCGTCGGCCAGCCGCGCCGGCGCGCGCACGGTGGTGCGGCCGTCGCAGCGCGCCTGCGGCAGGAACTGTCGCGTCTGCACGCCCACGGGCAGGCGTCCGTCGGGGCGCGGGGTGTAGCCGATCACGCGGCCGCGCACGTCGACTGCGATGTCGCAGCAGCCCTCGAGCGCGCGGCGCAGCTGCACGCGTCCGCGTTGCACCCGCGACTTCATGCCCGACAGCGACACGCCCAGCATCTGGGCGGCCTCGCGTTGGGTCAGGCCTTCGAGCTCGGTCAGCGTCAGCGCCTCGCGGTACGGCGAGGGCAGCATCGCGACGAACGGCGCGATGCAGCGCGCGAGTTCTCGCTCGCTGGCCTCGTTGCCGTCGTCGTCGTTGTCGTCGGTGGCGAGGTCGTCGCCGTCGTCGTCGACCACCGGACGGCGGGCGAGCGCACGCCGGTGATCGACGATCGCGTTGCGCGTGATGCGGTACACCCACGGACCGAAGCGCTGATCGTCGCGCAGGCCGTCGATGCCGCGTTGCAGGCGCAAGAACACCTCCTGCAACACGTCGTCGACATCGGCGGCCGACTCGACGCGACGCGCGACGAACGGGCGCAGCTGCTCCGCCAGCTCCCGCCAACCCACGCGCGACTCGATCATGCCTCGCGCTCCGGAGCGCAGCAGCTCGGAGCACAGCAGCTGCGCGTGCCGCCGGGTCGCACCGCGGTGATCCGCGCCGACGCGACGTAGTCCTCCACGCCGCTGCCGGGCAACCACTCCTGGATGAACGCGCGGCTGCCCGGCTCGAGGTCGATGCGGATCGCCGTGAAGCCGGCGGCCTCGAGCATCGCCCGCACCTCGTCGACGCTCGCTGCGCCCGAGACACAGCCGGTCAGCGCGTCGAGGCTGCGCGCGATCGCGGGCGGCAGGGCCTGCAGCTTCACCACGTCCGAGATTGCCAGACGACCGCCCGGCGCGAGCACACGAAACGCCTCGGTGAACACCGCACCCTTGGCGGGACTGAGGTTGATCACGCAGTTGGACATGATCACGTCGACCGACGCGTCCGCGACCGGCAGGTGCTCGATCTCTCCCATGCGGAACTCGACGTTGGTGGTCGCGAGGCGGGTCGCGTTCGCGCGGGCCTTCGCGATCATCTCCGGCGTCATGTCGACGCCGATGACGTGCCCGGTGGGTCCGACCTGGCGCGCGGCCAGGAAGCAGTCGAATCCGCCGCCGGCGCCCAGATCGAGCACGCGCTCGCCGGGCTGCAGCGCCGCGATGGCCTGGGGATTGCCGCAGCCGAGCCCGAGGTTGGCGCCCTCGGGCACGGCCGCGAGGTCGTCCGCGGAGTAGCCCAGCCCCAGGCTCGCCTCGGGCACCGGCCCGCAGCAACCCGGCGCACAACTGCCGGTGGTGCGCGCGACCGAGCCATAGTGTTGGCGCACCGCGGCGCGGACCTCGTCTTCGTTTCGTTCTTCCATGGGGTTCGTACCTTCTGCCCCGAAGACGGCGGTCCCGGCAAAAGGACGCAGGCGAATTCGCGATCGACCGCGAGGCCGCGCTGCACGCGGCCGGCGCGGGCGCGGGCGTGCGTGCGCCGCGGCGGTTGCGAACCGTGCGCCGGCTTCCCTACGCTGCGGGTGTGCGCGCCGACGTCGTCGACGTGGTCGAGGCCGGGTACCGGCTCGAGGGCGACCTCGCGGCCTGGTTGGCCGCGGTCGGGGCCGCGGCGCGGCCGTTGCTCGACGACGGTCTCGGTCTGATCGCGCACGTGGTCGATCGGCGACGTCCGTCCTCGGAGTGGATCGAGCAGCCCGTCGCGTTGGGGGCCGACCCCGCGTTCGCCGACGCGTTGGTGGCCGTGCATCGGCGTCGTTCGGGGCGCACGCGCGCGCTGCCCTACGCGGATCGTGCGGCGGCGGTGCAGACGGCGAGCGAGGTCTTCGCGGCCCGCGACGGCGCACCGCGGGAGATCGGTGCCCGCATCGCCGCGAGCTTCGGCGTCGCGGACGTACTGCGCATCAAGGCCTGGGCCGATGCCGGTGTCGGCGTGGTGTTGGCCGTGCCCCTGCGTCGGATCACCCAGGTCGATCGCGTGCGGATGCGCCGTTGGAGCCGCGTCGCCGCGCACCTGGCCGCGGCGCTGCGGCTGCGCCGGACGCTGGCGCAGCCGGAGGTGGTGTTCACCGCCGCAGGTCGACTGTGCCACGTCGATCGCGATGTGCCCGCGTCGTCGCTCGAGCAGCTCCGCGCCGCCGTGATCGCGATCGATCGCGCGCGCGGTGACCAGCGCCGCGTCGATCCCGATGCCGGCCTGTGGGCGTGGCGCGAGGTCGTCGCCGGCCGGTGGTCGCTCGTCGATCGCTTCGATCGCGATGGGCGTCGCTACGTCGTGGCGCTGCACAACCCGACGCACGCACCCGATCCGCGCTGCTGCACCGCGCAGGAACGCCGCGTGGCGACGTTGGTCGCGCAGTGCCTCCCCAACAAGATCATCGCCGCCGAGCTCGGCATGGCCGAGGGCACGGTCGCGGCGCACGTCGCCTCGCTGCGGCGCAAGCTCGGCGTGCGCTCGCGCGCGGTGTTGGCCGAGTTGCTCGCGGGTCCGCGCGACGGTCGTTGGGCCGCGCTCGAGCTGCCGGGCGCGGCGGTGCGCGTGCTCAGCGAGCCGCGGGTTCGGCCGGCGATCGATGCGCTCACCCCGGCCGAGCGCGAGGTCGCGTGGTTGGTGATCGAAGGAGCGAGCAACGCCGAGGTCGCGAGGCGACGCCACACGGCGATCAGCACCGTCGAGAACCAGCTGCGTCGGATCTACGCCCAGCTCGGCGTCGGCTCGCGCGCGGAACTGGCCCGTCGGCTGCGCGACTCATGAAATCCACCATGGCCGTGCACGAGGACCGTCGTGTACGCCTGCGTCATGACGCTTCGAGGGTTGCTCGTGCCCGTGGTGTTGCTCTCTTGCGCAGGCTGCGGTGACGATGGCGAGCCCGCGGCGGGCTCGGAGACCTCCGGCGCGCAGACCACCGGCGCCGCGACCGGCGAGGCCGCGAGCGCAGCCGATGGCAGCAGCGGGGGTGCCGAGGGTTGCGCCGCGCTCGAGCAGACGTGCGTGGCCGCGGTCGGCAGCGTGCGCACCGCGATCACCTTCGATGGCGTCGATCACCCCGCGGTCGCGTACGGCGACGACGCCGGCGTCCAGGTGCGCCGGTGGAGCGGCGATGCGTGGCAGACCCTCGGCGACGCGCGCCCCGATCGCGATCTGTTCGGCAACGGCCTGGGATTGTTCGTCGTCGCGGACGCGCTGCACCTGGTGAGCGTCGACGCGAGCGCGGGGATCCACATCGAGCGCTACGACGGCACCGCCTGGGCGGACGTCGATGGATCGCCGTGGTCGATCCCCGGCACCAGCGGTGTCTTCGCGCACGCGACCGCGCGGGACGGCGTGTTGTGGGTCGTCGCGTCGGGCGCGGGTGGCATCGATCCGTTCCATGCACGCCGCTACGACGGCGCCGAGCTGACCGCGCTCACCGAGGCCGACGGTGCCGCACCCGGCTTGTTCGCCGCGTCCCCGCGCATCGCCGCCGCGGCCGGCGGTGCCGTGGCCGTCGCCTACACCATCCCCGCCGGCCTCGCGATCGCGAGCAACGTCGCCGGCACCACGCAGTGGACCCTCGGCACGCAGACCACCGACGGACAGTACTGGGACTACGGTGCGTTCGCGTGGTCCGCCGACGGTGGCGTCGTGGCGCGCGCGCGACCCGACACGCACACGCTCACCGCGGTCCGCGGCGATGGCACCGTGTGGGCACCGCTGGGCGATCCCGACGGCGTGATCGACACGGCCAGCGATGCCGGCGTGATCGGTGATCCCGCGATCGTCGTCGACGGCGCCGAGCGACCGGTGGTCGTCTACGCGTTCTATGCCGGCGCGACCGACGTGGTGACCCGCGCCCGGCGTTGGGACGGCAGCGCGTGGACTGCGTTGCCCGAGGGCGAGTCGACGCTCGCGCCGGGCTTCGCGCCGGCGACCGTGTCGGCGGCGGTGTCGGGCAACACGCTCGGCGTGGTCTCGACCCGCCGCGACGACGCGAGCACGAGCTACCTGCGCTTCGAGAGCTTCACCCTGCCGTGATCGGCCCGCGTGATCGTCGAGCGTGATGTGCCGCCGGCTCGGTGCCGCGATCCCGGCACCGGTTCCCGCCCGGGCGATTTCCCACGATCGCGCGCGTTGCCGTGAGCAGTTCGCCGCGGTATCGAGCACCTCCGAGGCGCAGGCAGCGATGGCGGTTCGACAGGGCAGGGGCGGACCCTCGCGGCGGGAGTTCCTCGAGCTCGCCGGTGGCGCGGCCGCGAGCGGACTGCTGGGATGCGGCGGCGCTTCGGATCCCGCGGCCGGTGGCGAGGGCGGCGAGTCGTCGAGCACCGGCGAGCCCGCCGGCAGTTCGTCGAGCGACGGCGGCAGCAGCGGCGCACTCGATGGCACCGGCGGCGGTGGCTCCTCGAGCAGCGGCGGTGCCGACGACACCACCACGGGCGAGGTGCCGACGTGCGAGCCCGGCACGGCGGTGGTGTTCGCGGCCGACGCGATCCCGGAGGACGCGACGATGTTCCCGCTGGCGATCATCGCCGGCGAGATGACGCCGCGCTCGTTCATGGTCGCGATCTGGATCCCCGACGGTGCGCCGCGGCGCCTGCGGGTGTGGCGTGCGCTCGAGCGTGACGACATGGTCGCGCTGGCGTTCGACGAGGACGTCGCGCCCGACGACGCCGGCTTCGTGAAGGTCACCGTGGAGGGCCTGTGCCCCGGCACCTGGTACCACTACGGCGTGTTCGATGGTCCCGCCGACGGCTTCACCGCGCGCAGCCGCGTGGCCCAGGTGCGCACGGCCATCGCCGAGGACGCGACCGAGCCGCTGGTGCTGGCGTTGGCGGCGTGCAACGGCGACGTCGGCGGTACGTGGACGTGGAGCGCGCTCGACGTGATGAGCGACGAGCCCTACGACATGATCGTGCACCTGGGCGATCAGATCTACGCCGACGGTGCGTTCACGCGCGACGAGTATCGCGCGGCGTGGCGCAGCTGGCTCGGCACCGAGGGCTACAAGCGCTTCTACGCCGGCGCGGGGTTGTACGCGACCTGGGACGATCACGAGGTCGACGACAACGGCAACTTCGATCGCGAGACCATGGAGCCCGAGCAGGTCGAGAAGCGCGACAACGCCCTGGCCGCGTTCTTCGAGGTCATGCCCATCGCCGACGACGGCTCGCGTCGACTGTGGCGCAGCCATCGCTGGGGCCTGACCGCCGAGATCATCGTGCTCGACTGCCGCTACGAGCGGCGCCCGTCGCAGGGCACGTACATCAGCGCCGATCAGATGGCGTTCTTGCAGGATCGCCTGCGCAACAGCCCCTGCCACTTCAAGATCGTCGTCAACTCGGTGCCGATCACCAACATGCCGCTGCTGTGGGACGTCGCGGCCGCCGATCGGTGGGAGGGCTACAAGGCCTCGCGCGACGCGTTGTTGCAGTTCATCGACCAGCACGACCTGCGCAACGTGTGGTTTCTGTCCGGCGACTTCCACGTCTGCTTCGTGTCGCGGCTCGAGCCCAGCGGCGACGGACGAGCGGCGGGACTGCGCGAGATCGCGTTGACCAGCGGCAACACCAGCGTGCTGGGCGACCTGCTGCTGGGGCCGCAGTTCGCGTTCGGCTCCTCGGCGGCGCATGGCGTGCTGGTCACGCTCGATCCCGCCGCCGACACCGTCAACGTGCGCTTCATCGACGCCGACGGCAACGACGCGTTCGCGCAGAGCCTCAGCGACGCACCGTGATCGCGGCGCGCGATCACGGTGCACCGCAGCGGGCTCAGCCGGTCGGATCGACCTCGCCCGGACCCGGGTCGGCGCCGGGCAGACCCGACCGCGGCGGATTCGATCACGCGCGGCGATCGACCGCGCGGCGCAGGCCCAGATGCGCGGCGAGGTACGCCGCGGTCCGGCTGCCGCGGGCGCGGGCGAGCGTCGCCGGTGGACCGGCTGCGACCACGCGGCCGCCCTCGTCGCCGGCGCCCGGTCCGAGATCGACGATCCAGTCGGCCTCGGCGACGACCTGCAGATCGTGCTCGACCACGATCACGGTGTTGCCGGCGTCGACCAGCGCATGCAGCTCGCGCAGCAGCGTCGCGACGTCGGCGGGGTGCAGACCGGTGGTCGGCTCGTCGAGCACGTACAGCGCGTCGCCGTGCGCGCTGCGCTGCAGCTCGGTCGCGAGCTTGATGCGCTGCGCCTCGCCACCGGAGAGCTCGGTCGCAGGCTGGCCCAGGCGCAGGTAGCCCAGGCCCACGCGGCGGACGATCTCGAGTCCGCGGTGCAGCGCGGCATCGTCGGCGAAGAAGCTCGACGCGGTCGCGACGGTCATGCCGAGCACCTCCGCGATCGTGGCGCCCGCGAGCCGGACCTCGAGCGTGCGCGCGTCGTAGCGCGCACCGTGACACAGCGGACAGTGCGTGCGCACGCTGGGCAAGAACAGCAGCTCGACCATCACCGAGCCCTCGCCCTGGCAGCGACGGCAGCGACCCTTGCCGGTGTTGAACGAGAAGTGGCCGGCATCGAAGCCGCGGCTGCGCGCGGCCTTGGTCGCGGCGAAGCGGCGGCGGATCGCGTCGAACAGGCCCGTGTAGGTCGCGAGGTTCGAGCGCGGCGTGCGACCGATGGGGCGCTGATCGACCACCACCAGCCGTGCGATGCCGTCCATGCCCGCGACGATGCGTCCGCCGGCAGTCACGACGCGCGGCGCGTCGAGCAGCGCGGTGTCGTCGCTGGACTCGGCTTGGTCGGCGTCGAGCTGTTGGCCCAACGCCGCCGCGACCAGCTCGACCAACACCTGGCTGACCAGGCTCGACTTGCCCGAGCCCGACACGCCGGTGACGCAGGTGAGCACGCGCTTGGGCAGCGCGACGTCGAGGTCGACGAGGTTGTTGCGATGCACGCCCTGCAGCCGCAGTTCGCCCTGCGGCGTCCGTGGCTCGCGCGCGACCGCGGTCGCAGGCGCGAAGAGGTAGCGGGCGGTGTGCGAGTCCGCGACGCCAGCGAGCCCGGCCAGCGGTCCGCTGTAGAGCACGCGGCCACCGGCCTCGCCCGCGCCGGGACCGACGTCGACGATCCACTGCGCCTGGCGCACGAGGGCGAGCTCGTGCTCGACCACGAACACCGAGTTGCCGGCGTCGCGCAGCTGCACCAGCGCGGCGAGCAGCGCCTCGGTGTCCGCGGGGTGCAGGCCCGCGGACGGTTCGTCGAGCACGTAGACCACGCCGAAGAGATTGGATCGCACGGCGGTGGCGAGGCGCAGCCGCTGCAGCTCGCCCGGTGACAGGCTCGGCGTGCTGCGCTCGAGCGTCAGGTATCCCAGGCGCAGCGCCAGCACCGTGTCGAGGCGGCGGCACAGATCGTCGGCGATGCGTTGCGCAACCAGCCGTTGCTCGGGCGAGCTGGCGACGCCGCGCGAAGGCAGTCGTCCGTCCGCGAGCGGACGCAGCAATGCCGCCAGCCGATGCAGTGTGAGCCGACCGATCTCGGCGATGTCGTGTCCGAGCACGCGCACCGCCAGCGCGTCGCGACCCAGGCGCTTGCCGTGACACTGCGCGCAGTCGGCCGCGCGGAGAAACTGCTGCGCGCGCTGCCGCATCTTCGCGCTGGGGCTGTTGGCGAAGGTGTGCAGCACGTGGCGCTTCGCGCTGCTGTAGGTGCCCATGTAGCTGGGCTCTTCCTTGCGCGCGAGCGCGCGGCGGGTCTGCGCGACGGTGTAGCCGGCGTAGACCGGCACCACGGGCTGCTCGTCGGTGAAGAGGATCCATTCGCGCTCGCGCTTGGGCAGCGAACGCCAGGGCTTGTCGACGTCGTAGCCCAGCGTGACCAGGATGTCGCGCAGGTTCTGACCGCCCCACGCGGTCGGCCACGCTGCGATCGCGCGCTCGCGGATCGTGAGCCGATCGTCGGGCACCAGCGAATCCTCGGTCACGGTGTAGACGCGTCCGAGCCCGTGGCACTGCGGGCACGCGCCCTCGGGCGTGTTGGGCGAGAACGCCTCCGCGTGCAGCATCGGTGCGCCGCGGGGATAGACACCCGCGCGCGAGTACAGCATGCGCAGCAGGTTCGACACCGTGGTCACGCTGCCCACGCTCGAGCGCGCGCTGCTGCCACCGCGTTGCTGCTGCAGCGCGACCGCGGGCGGCAGGCCCTCGATCGCATCGACCGCGGGGACCTCCATCTGTTGGAACAGTCGCCGCGCGTAGGGCGAGACCGACTCGAGGTAGCGCCGCTGCGCCTCGGCGTAGAGCGTACCGAACGCGAGCGAGGACTTGCCCGAGCCCGAGACGCCGGTGAACACGACCAGCCGATCGCGCGGCAGATCGACGTCGACGTCGCGCAGGTTGTGCTCGCGGGCGCCACGGACCCGCACCATCGCGTGGTCGGCAGCCGAGCTGGCGCGACGCCGTGGGTTCATCGTCGCGCGCATGGTAGCGCGGGCGCTCGCGCGCGAATCGAGCGAAACCACCGGGCCGCGGGGCTGATAGCATCGGAGCCGATGCGGGCGCGCGCGTGGGCCGTGGCGTGGGCGGTGGGCTGCTGGGGTTGCGGCCGCACCGAGCTCGGCGCCGACGTCGACGACCTCGACGGCGATGCGGCCGCGGCGGACGAGCGCGGCGCCGATGATCGCGGCGCCGATGATGGTCGCCCCGACGTGGGCGGGCCGGGCGAGCGACCGTGCGACCCGAGCGACCACGTCACCGATCGCGACGGCGACGGCATCCCCGACGCGGACGATCCCTTCGCCGACGACGCAGCGCGACCCGGGCGCGCGCGCGCCGATGCGATCTACCTGCAGTCGGCGACGACGCTGACGCTGCTGCTGCTCGACGATGGCGAGCCCTTCTCGACCGTGGGTGAGTTCTCGTTCCCCGAGGATCCCGGCGGTCAGGTCACCGACATCGCGATCGATCGCTTCGGCGTGCTCTACGCGCAGGTGTCGGCGCAGCTGTACACCTGCGATCCCGCGACCGCGGCCTGCTGGCGGCTCGCGCCGCTGGCGAGCAATTCGCTGGGCTTCATCCCGCAGGGCCTGGTCGACGACGACGACGACGTGCTCTACACGCTCGCCGGTTCCGACTGGACCCGCGTCGATCTGTGCGGCGCCCAGGTGCGTCCGCAGGTGATCTCGACGTTGTCGGGCTACTCGTCGAGCGGCGACATCGCGACCAACGGATCGGGCATCACGGTCTTCACCAGCCCGTCGAACCTCGGCGGCGACGTGGTCGTGTCGATCGATCCCGCGACCGGCACCGTGCTGGGCGAGCTCGGTCTGCCCGCCACCAACCTCGGCGTCTGGGGCGTGGTGGGGTACTCGCTCGTGTTCGTGATGTGCGATCAGCTCGGCGGCATCTCGGTGTTCGATCCGATCGACGGCTCCGGCTCCGCCATCGCGACCGCACCGCACGAGTGCTGGGGCGCGGCGGCGCATCCCGACCTGCGCTGAGCCGCAGGGCGATCCGACGCCGCGACCGGCGATCTGTCGCATCGTCGCTGCGGCGTAAGTCCGCGCGTCGCGTCCGCGTTTCGCAGGCATGACGCTGCTCGCTCGCTTCCGCTTCGCCTTGCCGCTGTGCTCGATCGCCTGCAGCGGCCACCTCGAGGTGCTCGATCACCCGGCCCCCGATTCGCCGCCCGCCGCCGTGGCCGGCCCCGTGGTGCCGCAGGTCCCGGTCGTCGCGCGGCTCCCCGACGCGCCCGTGCACAGCTGCCACGACGCGCTCGCGGCCGCGACGCCGCGGCACTGGACCGGCGCGTGCCAAGACATCTTCATCCTCCCCAGCGCCGCGATCCGCTACGACGCAGCGTCGTGGCCCCGCGGTCGATGGGACCTCGCGGTGACACTGCCCGACGGCTCGACGCGCGCCTGTGCGTTCGAGGTGCGGCGCAACGACGACGCCGGGCCCGCCGAGGTCGTGCGCGACGAGTGCACCGAGGAACTCGGCCTGCTCGGCCACGCGCCGGACGCAGTGCGCATGCGCGTGCGTCACGACGGCGTCCTCGTCGCGGAGGGCGAGGTCCACTTCGACTACGCCGCCGTCGACTTCGAAGGCCCGTGCCAGACGCAGTGCATCGGCAGCTACGAGCTCGAGCCGCCGCCGCACGGCTGAGCCCGATGCTCACATCACCGAGCAGAAGTAGCCGAACTGCTCGTCGCCCACGCACGCGCCGGTGCTGCCGGTGGGGCAGGGCGCGTCGCAGTCGACCGGGCCGCAGCCGGCGTTCATCCACGCCTGCATCACCGCTGCAGCCTCGTCGAGACCGGGGGCCGCGGTGTCGACCACGGCTGGACAGCCGCAGCCGTCGATGAGCGTGTCGCTCAGTGCACACGTGGCGCCGCCGCCTTGCGGATCGCAGACCTTCGCCGCGGCCAGCAGCGAGACATAGAACGACAGCTGCACGTCGCAGTCGCACGAGCCCGGGGTCCAGGTCCCGACACAGGACTGACTGCCGCAGGCGAGGTCTGCGCAGACCAACAGCTCGGTGTCCGTGCAGCACGGCGGCAAGCCGGAGTACGACACGCAGTCGTCGCCTGCGACGGTGCCGTCGGGGCACGCCGAGCAACACGTGCCCAGCGGCGGGGGCCCGCCGTCGTCGCTGCTGGTCGATGCAGACGCGGAGCCCGACGCGGATGCGCTGCCCGAGCCCGATGCGCTGCCCGAGCTCGACGCCGAAGCGGATGCCGAAGCGGATGCCGAGCCCGAGTCGGAGCCCGAGCCCGAGCCCTGGGCGTTCGAGTCGTCGTCGCCGCTCGGACACCCGAGCGCGAAGCACACCATCGTCGTCGCCACCATCCAACCGCGTCGCATCACGACCTCCACGAAAACCACGGTCGTCACTGTACCACGGCGGCGCGCAAGCCGAGCATCGTGGCGCCGGGGGGGAGGCCCCCGGCGCCACGTCGATGTCATCACCGGGCCGAGGTCACGACCCCGGCGCCGATGGTCTTGCCGCCCTCGCGCAGCACGAAGCGCATGCCGGGCTCGAAGGCGGTGGGGCGCGCGAGCTCGAAGCGGATCGTCGCGCGGTCACCCGGCTCGACGGCCGCGTCGGTCTGCAGCACCGCGGACACGTCGGTCGTGCCGAAGTACAGCTGCGGCGCGTAGCCGGTGGCGAACGGCGTGTGCCGTCCGCCCTCGGCGGCGGTGAGCACGAAGATCTCCGCCTCACCGCTGCGGTGCGCGTGCAGGCTGCCCGGCGCGATCACGACCTGGCCGCGTGCGACCTCGTCGCGATCGAGTCCGCGCAGCAGCAGGCCGACGTTGAGTCCGGCGACCGCCTCGGGGATGTCCTTGCGGAACGCCTGCGTGCCGGTGACGACGACGGCACGGCCCTCGTCGTTGCGACCCGCGATCTCGACGCGATCGCCGACCTTCACGCGGCCGCGCTCGACGCGGCCGGTGACGACCGTGCCCCGGCCCTCGATGGTGTGCACCGCTTCGATGGGCATGAGGAACGGTCCGTCGAGATCACGCGGCGGCACCGTGATGTGCTCGTCCATCGCCGCGACCAGCGCGACGATGGCCTGCACCCAGGGATCGTCGAGACGACCCTGCTCCACGGCGCGCAGCGCCCCGAGCGCGGAGCCGCGGACGAAGTGCGACGCGTAGTCGAACTTCGCCAGCTGCTCGCTGACCTCCATCTCGACCATCTCGAGCAGCTCCGGGTCGGCGATGTCCACCTTGTTGATGAACACCACCAGGTGCTTCACGCCGACCTGGCGCGCGAGCAGGATGTGCTCCACGGTCTGCCGCTGCGGCCCCTGCGAGCCGTCGACGAGCAGCACCGCGCCGTCCATCTGCGACGCGCCGATGATCATGTTCTTGATGAAGTCGGCGTGCCCGGGGCAGTCGATGTGGGCGTAGTGACGGAGATCGGACTCGTACTCGACGTGCGAGGCGTTGATGGTGATGCCGCGCTCGCGCTCCTCCTTGGCGTTGTCGATGTCGGCGAAGGCCAGCGGCTTGCCGCCGTGGCGCGTCGCCATCACGTGGGTGATCGCAGCGGTCAGCGTGGTCTTGCCGTGGTCGACGTGACCGATGGTGCCGACGTTGACGTGGATCTTGGTGGTCATGACACTTGCTCGTTTCTCGTTGTGGGCGATCGAATCGAATGCGACGTGTTCGCTGGCCCGATCTGCGGGCGCACCCGTGCGTCGCCCCGGCGTCGCCGGGGTCGAAGCGCGCTCGACCAGCGCGCGGGACGGCCCTGGGCCGACCCACGAAGTGCTCGCTGGGCTCGCCTGGCGTCGCGTGGGGCCGTGAATTCAGCCCCGGAGCGAAAGGACGCCAGGCCACCGCAAACCACGCAAGCCGAGCAGGAACGCGCGCATGGGCGCATCCTGCTTCGAGGCCTGGCGATCGTTGCGACGGGTGAACACGGCGATCCTCGGACGACGCGCCAGTCTACGGATCGCGGGCGCGTTGTCAACTGCGATCGTGCGCGATCAGCCGGTCCAGCCGAAGCGAGCGTCGAGCTTGCCCAGCTGGCTGGTGAAGCCATCGACCTGCATCTTGCTGAACTGTTCGCTGTGCATGGGATCGAGCGTGACGATCATCGTCGCGCGCTTGCCGGTGGCGTGGAAGTCGACCGCGATGGTCGACTCGTAGGCTTCGACGCCGGGCAGGAAGTCGATCACGCTGCTGAGCGCGAGGCGTTCGTGACGGCGCACCTCGGTGAAGCGACTGCTCACCGGGTGCGAGGTCGGCTGGCCCATCTTGCGCATGGCTTCGATCATCTCCGGTGCATCCGCAATCATGTCGTAGCGCAGCACGCCGCCGACCCGTGCGTCGATCTCGTGCACGTCGACGCGGAAACCGCCGGGGCCCCACCACGACTCGAAGCCGTCCTTGGTGGTCCACAGATCCCACAGCACCGAGAGGTCGGTCGCGTAGGTCCGCTCGATCACGACTTTGTGCTTCTGCGCGCTCATTGTCGATTCCTCCGTCGTTCTCGCCGCTCCACTGCGGCAGCAAAGCGATCCAGCCGCGCATCCCACAACGCGCGGTAGCGATCCAACCAACCCGCGAGCTCGCGGAAGGGCTCGGGCCGCAGCGAGTACAACCGCCGCGTCCCATCGGGCCGCATCGTGACGAAGCCTGCGTCGCCGAGGATCCGCAGGTGCCGTGAGACGCCCGACTGATGCACGCCTGCGCGATCGATGAGATCGCCGACGGCGTGCTCACCACTCGCGAGGATCTCGACGATCCGCCGCCGCGTGGGATCGGCGAGGACCTGGAAGGTGTCGAGTTGCATGGACGTGTATATACACGACGGTGTATATTTTGGCAAGGCCGCGACGCCGGACCCCGATCGTCGGGGCCGGCGCGGCCGGCGGGATCACTGCGCCAGGGTGCAGGTCGCCGGATCGAGGTGGGCCGCGCTCGCGACCTGCACGCTCGCGCGCGGCAGCTGCTCGGCGTGCTCGATGAGCGAGGTGGTGCTGCGCACGAGGTCGCGGGTGAGCGAGGTGTAGCGCAGCAGGTCCTCGAGGAAGGGCTGGTCGTCGCGTGCGTTGCACGCCGCCAAGAAGCTGCGCACGCGCTCGCGGTGCGCCGGCGCGTCGGCGGTGTCGGCGAGGTGCTCGCGCAGGCTCGCGGCGGCCGAGCCCGTCGCGGGCGCGCTCGCGGCGAGCGCAGCGTCGAGCCCGGCGCGGATCGAGGCCGCGTCGATCTGCGGCAGCGACTCGGGCACGAACTGCAGCAGGCCGCAGCGCGCGTCGGAGAACAGCGGCCGCGTGAAGTCGATCGTGAGCACGTCGAGCAGCAGGTCCTCGTCGACCAGGCCCTCGCGCTGCAGCGCAGCGAGGTACGCGTGCTCGAAGCCCGAGCGCTCCGGGAACGCGAACGCGAACTCGGTGTCGACGCGGTCGGGCACACCATCGAGGCGCTGGCCCACGGTCGCCAGCGCGGCGGTGTAGGCCGCCGGATCGAGCGTGAGCACCTGCGTGACCCCGAGGCTGGGGTCGACCAGCGCGTCGGCATCGAGGCCGGACAGCGGCGCGTCCACCTGCGTGCCGCCGGCGTCGAGGTTGACCTGCTCGCTGCAGAACAGCGGTCGCAACAGCTTGCGCACCGCACGGGCCTCGGGGCGGCGATCGGCGGCGATGCGCGACGCGATGATCGCATCGTTGCCGGCGCGCACGAGGGTCTCGAGCTCCTTGCCGTCGCCGCGGTTGCCCATCAGCGCGCCGTGGCGGGCGAAGATCGCATCCGCACCGGGCAACGGCCGAGCCGCGGCCTCCCAGTGCAGCCACGGATCGTCGAGCTCCTTCATCAACACGCCACCGTCGCGGTGGCACGCGCCGCAGCGGATGGCCTGGTCGCGCGCCTGCAACGAGTTGCCCACGAACTCGAACGCGCCGCCCTGGAACACCCAGTAGTCGTACAGGCCCGAGTTGCGGTCGAGCGCCTGCATCTCGACGAAGCTGCGCTTGGCCATGTCCTCGCGGTCGTTCACGCCCAGCAGCGTCCACAGCAGTGCGTGCGGCGGTCGTGAGCCGCACGCGCGCGTCGTCACGGTGCGGTAGTTGTCGGGCTTGGGATCGACGCGCGCGTCGTCGGAGACCAGGCGCGTGGTCAGCTGCGGCTTGCCGGCGCAGCCGTCGGCGTCGACCTGCGCGAGCTGGGCCACGAGCTCGCCGTAGTCGCTGGCGCAGCGCGGCGCTCGCTTGATCAGGAAGGTCGCGATGGGATCGTCGATGGCGGCGAGGTCCGCGAGCGCGATGCCGGTGACCTGCTTGCAACCGAAGGTGGTCGGGTCGAGATCGTCGGCCTTGCCGCCGTCGCTGCTGTCGTCGTCCTCGTCCGCGGACGCGTCGGCGTCGCAGCCGGCGAGCGCGGCGACGAGGGTGGCGAGGGCGAGAACGGGCGCACGCATGGCGGTGGGTCCCCCAAGGTGCCACGAGGTCAGCTTTGGTTCACTGCTGGGCAAGTTGCCCAGCGCGCGCGTGCGGCCCCGGCGGCGCCCCGGTCGCGCGGCGCCGCTGCATCCATGGCACCGACGCTCCAGCCCCAGCGTGTCACCCATGCTGCCGGTCTGAACGGTTCCCCCGTCAGCATCCGCGCTCGGCGTCTCAGCCCTCGGGCGTGAACACCAGCCGCAGGCCCGCGCCGGTCATGTCCGAATACGTGTACGGCCCCACGAGTCCGCCGACGGTCGCGACCACGGCGTGGGTGTCGGGGTCGACCTTGAACGCCATGTTCGCGGGATTGTCGACGACCCAGACGTAGCCCTGCACGTCGATGCTCACGCCGACCGGCTCGATGCAGCCGGGCAGCGCGATCGCATCGTCGAGCAGCGTCGTGGTCTCGGTGTCGACCAGGCTCAGCCGGCAGGGATCGTTGCCAGCGATCCATGCGCGACCCTGATCGTCGACCGCGAGCCCGCGCGCGCAGCCCATGATGCCGCCGACCGACTCGAACGAATCGCCGTCGAAGTGGTAGACGTCGCCGTCGCAGCCGCCGATCCACGGCTCGCCCTCTTGGTCGAGCGCGAGACCGTAGAAGTCGACCCACTGCGGCGCGTAGTGCTGCTCGTAGTCCAGCGTGGTGCCGTCGATGCGCACCAGCTGGTTGTTCTTGCCCAGCACCCAGAAGTTGCCGGACACGTCGGTCGCTCCGCCGTACGGCCGCACCTGCGGCAGGGGGATCTGCGCCCAGTCCGGCACCACGACGGTGTCGAGCGTGGTGCCGGTCGCACCGTCGAGGCGACGGAACTCGCCGGTGTTGGTGTCGATGCCGGTGTACCAGCCGACCCACACGCGCGCGTCGGTGCGGCGACACGAGTCGTCCGGATCGGGCGTGCCGCCGTCCCACGCGACCGGTCGCGGACCCCAGCGATTGCCGCCCTCGTCGTCGGGGAAAAACGGCAGCTCGACCGACCACAGCACGCACTCGTCCTCGCCCCACGGCTTGATGTCCGCGGGACCGGTCGAGGTGTCGATGATGCCGTTGCCGTCGCGGTCGACGCAGCGCTCCTCGATCGCACCGATCTTGACCGCGCCGCCGTGGCGGTTGACGACCACGACGTCACCGTCGAGGTTCACCGACGTGCGCGAGGGATCGGTCAGCGCGTCCGCGCCGGTGCGGTAGCGACCGAGCTCGACCGCGGTCTGCGTGTCGATCTTCGAGACCGTGCCCTCGGTCGAGTTCGCGATCCAGATGTAGCTGAAGTCGATGTTGCCGGCCTGGCCGCAGCCCGCGGTGTCGTTGCCGGTGCCGCTGTCGGCGGTGCCGCTGCCGTCGACGCTGCCGCCGTCGAGCGTGATGCCACCGCTGCCGTCGCCGCTGCTGCGCGGCGGCTGCTCGGTGCCGCACGCGAACGCAGCGCACACGATCACCCCCAGGTGCCCCCGCGCCATCGTCCCTAGCTTGGCGCGTGCGCGCGAGCGAGTCCAGCGACGCTCGGCGCAGTCGCTGCGCCTGGGCCCGGCCGAGCACCGCGCGCGGGCGCCCGCCGCCAGCCGATCGCGATCGCGCCACCGGGTCGCACGATCCACGGCGCGAGCTGCAGCGCGCCGGTGTCGGCGGTCACGTAGCGGAGTCGTTGCGGCACGACGTCGACGCCCACGAGCAGTCGCACGAGCAGCTGGTCGCGCCCGCGGCCGAGCGTGAGCGCCGGGCCCAGTGCCAGCGCGAGCACGCCCAGCGTGTTGCGCTGCGCCGCAAAGGCCTGCGCGCTGGCGCTGCGGGCCTGCGCGTGCACACCGACGATCTCGGCACCGCCGCCCGCCGACGACTCGAGCGCGACGCGGGCGCGCGGCTGCCACGCGAACGTCGCGGCGGCCCGGGCTCCACCGCCGCCCATGCGCAGCGTCAGCGCCTCGCCGAGCGCGCGCACCGGGATCGTGACGCGACCCTCGATGCGTCCGCCCCACGCGACGCGACCGCGCCGCGCGGCGAGCTCGAGCTGCAGCAGCGGTCCGTGCTGCGCGAGGCCGTGCGCCCAACCCGTCGCGGCGTAGCCCACCGCGATCGACGGCTGCGGTGCCCACCGCGGTGGCGCGGCGATCGGTGCGGTCGGCGGCGGCGGTGGTGCGGGCGCGGGCGCGAGCTCGGCGATCAACTGCTCGCGCGCGACGCCGATCGCACCGCCCTCGAGCAGCGCACGCACGCTCGACTCCACGATCGTGCCGATCTCCGCCGCGGCGACCTCGTCGAGGCCGTCGCCGAGCGCGAGGCGGCGGACCAGCACGCGCTCCCACGCCGCGTCGACGACGTAGAGCTTCGCGTGCGCGTGCGACTGCAGATCGATCCACACCCGCGCGCGCGCGGCCGCGGGCTGCGGCGGTGGGTCGAGCACCGCCAGTGCGGAGAGCTCGTCGCGCTCGTCGTAGCGCACGGCGACGCCGAGCTGCTCGACCATGCCGCGCAGGTGTGCGAGCAACCATGCGCGATCGTCGGGCGCGCCCACGACGTGGATCTCGACGTCCTGCGCCGACGCGGACGCAGCGGGTGGCGCCGCAGCGGCGGCGCTGCGGCGGTTTGCCGCGAGCGCCGCGAGCAGCCCGCAGATCAGCGCGGCGCGACGCAGGGTTCGCCGCGTCGTCGCGTCGTTCGCCGACCCGCGCCGCGCACGACTCATGGTCCGATCGCGTCGAGCCGGCTGCGCGCGCGCTCGACCTGCACGCTGTCGGGGTAGCGCGCCAGGAAGTCGCGCAGCGCCGCGCGCTCGTCCCCGGTGCGGCCCAGCGCGCGCAAGGCCGACGCGCGGCCGAACGCGGCCTCCTCCGCGAGGTTGCCGGTCGAGCGGTCGCGCAGGTACGCGTCGAAGGCCGCGAGCGCCGTCTCGGGGTGTCCGAGGTCGAGCTCGAGGCGACCGATCGCGACCTGGGCGACCGCACGCTCGCGGCTGTCGGCGAACTCGCGTCCGATGCGGCGGTACAGTGTCAACGCGCGCGGCTTGTCGCCGTCGCGTCGCGCGGCGTTGGCCTCGCGCAGCAGATCGGCCGCGGTGGTGGCCGGCGGGGCATCGTCGCGAGGGCGCGCGGCCGCCCGCGGTGTCGGTGCCGGGGGCGGTGGCGAACCGACCGCAGGCGCGGGGGTCGGTGCGATCGCGGGCGCTGCGATCGACGGCGGTGCGATCGCGGGCGGCTCGATCGCGACCGGCTCGGGCGCAGCGGGTTCGACGACGGGCGCTGCGAGCACCGGGATCGTCGGCGCAGCCGCGGGCCGCGAGGCCACCGCGGCGATCGCCGCCGCACCGACCACGGCCGCGACCACACCGCCGACGATCCACGCCTTGCTCGCAGCGGCCGCCGCCGTCGCGCCGCCGGCCGTCGCCGCCGCGCCGTCGACCCACGCCGCGATGCGTGCGGCATCGTCGGCTCGCGCCGCTCCGAGCTCGTCGAACACGCCCGCCTCGCGCTCGAAGCCTGCGAGCGCCTCGGCCTGCGCCGCATCGAGCTCGAGCCCCTCGTCGGACGCGCTCACGGGCCCACCTCCACCAGCTCGAGCACCGGATCCCCGACGAGTCGCTTGGCCAACGCCTCGCGCGCCAGTCGCACGCGACTGCGCACGGTGTTGACCGGCACGCCGCTGGCGGCCGCGATCTCGGCCGGCTCGAGCCCACCGACGTAGCGCAGCACCAGCGCCTCGGCCTGGGCCTCGGGCAATTCGGCGAGCACGTCGAGCAGGCGATCGGCCAGTCGCCGTCGCGCGAGCGCCATCGTCGGCGAGGCGGGCCCGTCGCTGGCGTCGGGCGGATCCGCGTGGCGATCCCACTGCGCGATCGCGTCGCGTCGACGCTCGTGCTTGCCGCGGATCCGCAGGGCGATCCGCGACGCCGCACGGATCGCGAAGCCGATCGCGGCGTCGGGCTCGCGCAGCGTCGCGAGATCGCGCGCCAACACGATCAGGGCTTCCTGCGCGGCTTCCTCGGCCTCGGCCTCGGTGGCGAGGATGCGCCGACAGGTACGCAGCACGTGCGGGGCCAGCTGCGTCAGCACGCGCTGCAACGCGCCGCGCTCGCCGGCCTGGGCCGCGCGGACCTGTGCACCGATGCCGGACTCGCCCACCGCCGACCACGATCGCACGGCGGCGACCGTCGCCAAAGCACCTTCGGGGCGCGCGAGCGCGAGCATGGTCGTCGGGATGGGGACCGCGTGGGCCCGCGATCGATCACGGCCAGTGCGAGAGCCCACACGGGGGCGACAGGCCCCGCGACCGCGCGCCGGCGCGGGGTGATGATCGATCGCGACCCCGGCCGGTCCCTACGCGATCGCCATGCGGATTCCCAACGCCACCGTCGTGCTCGTGCTCGCCGCCTGCAGCTCGGACGTCGAGGTCGGCAACGCCAGCCTCAGCGGCGGCAGCGGCGAGACCAGCGGCTCCGGCGGCGGCGATGCTTCGCAGTCGAGCACCGCGCCCACCAGCGCGAGCGCGTCGGCCGACGGCACCCACGACAGCGGCGCGCTGTTCGACGTCGGCAACGGCGACGGCAGCGGCACCGACACCGGCCTGCCCGGCAGCTGCACCGTCGACGACGACATCGACGGCACCGCGCCGTGCAGCGGCAAGGCCCCGCCCGACAGCTTCGATCCCGCGGTGCAGTGGTCGTGGGACGGCGACGGCGAATACATCTACTCGATCGTGATGCCGCTGGTCGGCAATCTCGACGACGACAACGGCGATGGCGCGATCGATCTGTGCGACACGCCCGACATCGTGGTCTCGGTGTTCCGCCAGGAGGGCTGCTGCTCGCCGACGCAGGCGTATCTGTACGCGCTCGACGGTGGCAGCGGCGCGATGAAGTGGAAGAGCGAGGTCGATGTCGGGCCGGTCGGGATGACGCCTGCGCTCGCGGATCTCGAAGCCGACGGCGCGCCCGAGATCCTCGCAGTGCGGCCCGGCGGTCAGCTGGTCGCGTTCGACGGCACCGGCGCGGTGAAGTGGGAAAACGGCGCCAACGCCAACGACGTCGCGGCGGTCGCGGTCGCCGATCTCGACAACTCCGGCGCGCCGGAGATCATCGTCTCGGATCGGATCTTCGCCGCCGACGGCTCACCGATGGCATGGGGTCAGCTCGGCGGCACCGGATCCTATGATGCATCGGTCGCGGTCGATCTCGACGGCGACATGGACCTCGAGGTCGTGACCTGCGGCGGCGCGATGCACCACGATGGCACCGTGATGTGGACGGTGTCGATGGGCTACGGCTATCCCCAGGTCGCCGACTTCGATGCCGACGGTGCGCCCGAGATCCTGTGCGCGAACTCGTCGGCCATCGTGATGCTGGAGGCCGACGGCAGTGTGGTCTACCAGGTGCAGGACGGCAGCATCTGGAACTTCCCCGCGACCGTGCACGATCTCGACGGCGACGGCGCGCCCGAGTACGCGCTGGGCACCAGCGACATCTACTCGGCGCGGCGCGCCGACGGCACGCCGATGTGGTCGGCGACGGTCGACGACCAGAGTGGCATCGCCGCGGGCACCGCGTTCGACTTCCTCGGCGACGGCACCGCGGAAGCGATGTACGCCGACGAGTGGACCTTCTTCGTGTTCGACGGCATCACCGGCGACAGCCTGCTCGAGGTCGACCGCTCGAGCGGCACGCTGATCGAGTACCCCGTGGTCGCCGACGTCGACAACGACGCCTCGGCCGAGGCGGTGATCGTGAGCAACTACAACCTCGTCGGCATGATGCTCAACAAGACCGCACCCACGGTGCAGGTGGTCCGCGACGCGCGGGATCGCTGGGTGCCGGCGCGCCGGATCTGGAATCAGCACACCTACCACGTGACCAACGTGCGCGAGGACGGCACGATCCCGCAGTTCGAGACCCCCCACTGGACGCAGCTCAACACGTTCCGCACGCAGGCGCAGATCGAAGCCGGCGGCGGTGTCTGCCAGCCCGAGCCCGAGGGCTGAGGATGCGAGTCACCATGCCCTGGTCGCGTGAATTGCCCCTCGTCACCGCGTGCTTCGCCCTCGCGTGTCCCTCCGCCGACGGTGGCGGCGGCGGATCGAGCACGGGCGAGAGCACGGGTTCGTCCACCAGCACCACCGCGACCTCGGCGACCACGACGATGTCGAGCACGAGCAGCGCGGACAGCAGCAGCACCGGTGCGGACAGCGGCACCGGCGGCACCGCCAGCACCAGCGAGTCGAGCGCGTCGACCACGGACGCGCCGCCGCTCGACGTCGCGGTGGTGGCCGACTGCGAGCCCGGCAGCAAGCCCGGCGCAGCCGGCAACACCGACGGTTGGGTCAACGACTTCGGCGTGCTGGTGAACCTGCGCATGCCGGCGGCATACGACCCCACCGTCGCAGTGCCGCTGGTGGTCGTCTACGCGCCTGCGGGCGCCGACGCCGGGCTCACCGAGCAGTTCACCGGGCTGACCGAGCCCACGCTGGCGCAGGGCTGGGCCATCGCGTACGTCGATCACATCACGCCCATGAGCGTGCAGGTCGTCGCGGACGCGAGCGTGATCCCAGGCCTGATCGCCGCGCAGTGGTGCATCGATCCCGATCGCATCTATCTCACCGGCCACTCCGACGGTGGCACCATCGCGGAGGTCTCGATCAACGTCGCGGTCGATCCACCGCTGCCGCGCGCGGCCGCGCCCAGCGCCGCCGGCATCACCGGATCGACCCTGGCGCAGGTCGGCTGTCCGGATCACGCGGTGTCGATGATGATCATGCACAGCACCGGTGACGCGCTGTTCCCGGTCGCCGAGGGCTTCGGCGCCGACGCGGCGCAGTTCTGGGCCGACTGCAACGGCTGCGCCGGCGATCCGGTCGACGATGGCACCTGCGCGACGTGGTCGATGTGCGACGACGGCACGAGCGTGGCGTACTGCGAGGGCGCGGGCGTGCACGGCCAGTGGCCGGGGCTCGACGACGAGATCCTCGCGTTCTTCGCCGCCAACGGGTGAGTCGCGCTCAGCCAGCGATGCCGGCGTCCGTGCCCAACGCCGCCTCGACGCGCGCGGTGCCGGCGGCGGCCTCGCGGGCATCCGACAGCGACGCGAGCACCGGCGCGAAGGCCCGCCACCACCGCGCGGCGGCGGTGCGGTCGGTGAGCGGCCGCGGCACGAAGTCGAAGTAGCAGCGCGCGAGTGCGGCCAGCTGCGCGCATGCGGCCTCGCGCTGGTCGGTCGCGACATCGGCCAGCAACGCCATGCTCTGGGCGATCGCGAGCCACACCGCGTGCGACGCTCCGATGCGCGCGTGGTAGCAGCAACGCGACAGCAGCCCCGGTTCGCGCGCACGCGCGGCCCGGGCGGCGGCGACCTGATCGAGCAGCCACGCGCGCGGCCAGCAGGCCCACTCGCCGGCGACATCCCACAGGTTGGGCCACAACACCGGCGTCACCTCGAAGCACCACACCGCGAACGCATCGTCCTCGTGCAGGCCGGCCTCGAGGCAACGCAGCGCCGTCGTCGGGACGTCGTGGCGGGTCTCGGTGTCGAGGAAGTGTTCCGCCATCGCCTCCCACACCGGCTCGAGTCGGGGGTCGTGGTCCATGCCACTAGCGTGCTGGCCATAGATTGGTTATGCTACCAATCTACCGGAGCGCGCGATCGTCATGGGCCGACCCTCGATGTTGCAGCAGCGCCGCGCGGAGCTGGTCGAGGCCTACCGTCGCGTGCTGGCCGAGTCCGGGCACCGCGGTGCCACCGTCGCGCGCGTCGCTGCGACCGCCGGGCTCGCACCCGGGCTGGTGCATCACTACTTCCGCAGCCGCGACGCGCTCGACCTCGCCCTGCTCGCGCGCCTGGTCGCCGACTTCCGCGGCCGCACCGCGTCGCTCGGCGACCAAGGGCTCGACGGCTATCTCGACGCCGCGCTCGCGCTGGGTCGCAACGCCGATCGCATCGCCGCGCGCGCGTGGGTGGGCGTGCTCGCGCACGCGCTGACCGACGCGACGGCGTTCGAACGCGTCCGTGTCATGCTCGACGGTGAGATCGAGCGGCTCGATCGCCTCAGCGGCCGCCGCCTCGGGATCGCGGGCGCCAGCGCCACGCTGGCGTTCGTGCTCGGCTGTCTGGTGTTCGGCGCGTTCGCACCGCGTCGTGTGGCTGGATTCGCCGCGCCGGCTGCGAAGCGGCTCGTGCGATCGCTGCTCGTGTGACGCGGCCGCTCACGGCGCGGGCCGGCGTCGATCCGTCGACCTCCGCGCTGGCCGCCGCAAAATTCCGCGATCGCCCCGAAGCCGGCGCCGATCGTGCTGTGATCGCACGATGCAGCCCCGCGCCCTCGTGCTCCCACTCGCTGCGTGTGCGCTCGTGCCCGCGATCGCAGACGCGGCCGAGCCCATCTGCAGCGATCCCGCGGTGCTGTACTGCAACGATTTCGAGGTCGGACTCGACGGCCTCGAAGCCGGCGCGCGCGCGACCCTGGCGAGCGCGAGCGACGGCGCGCCCACGTTCGCCGGCAACGGTTCGCTGTTCGCCGACTTCACGCCGCCCTACAGTGCCGAGGCCGAGTTCGGCCTTCGCTTTGCCGGCGTCGAGGAGGTCTACCTGCGCTTCTACGTGCGCTTCGATGCCACGTGGACCGAACCCATGCACCACTTCTATGCCATCCATGGCGATCGCGACGACGACATGTGGTCGTGCCATGGCGATGCCGGGTGCCGGCCCAACGGTACGCTGTGTCTGTCGGGCACCACCGTCGATACCCACGAGATCGTCGACGGCGAGCTGCCGGGGCAGCCGTTCTTCTACACGTATCACCCGGACATGAACTGCGATCCCGGCGACAGCTGTGCGAACTATGCCGACCCGCAGGAGATCTGCGACGGCTGCGCCGCCAAGGGCCTGCCATGCGAGATGGGGCTCGAGTGCTGCTGGGGCGAGAACTACGACGTCGACGACGCCGAGCTCTCGCTGGTCGCGGACACCTGGTACGCGTTCGAGACCCGCGTGCGCGCCAACACCCCCGGTGTCGCCGACGGCGAGATGGCGCTGTGGATCGATGGCGTCATGGTCGGGCAGCGCAGCGGCATCCGCTGGCGCGACGACGCCAGCTTGCTGCTCAACCACGTCATCGTGTGGAACTACTATCCCGAGAGCCAGGCCGCACACTCGATCTGGTTCGACAACCTCGTCATCAGCACCGCGCCGATCGGCGCGCTCGACGATCCCGGCGGCGGCGGGGGCAGCAGCGGCGGTGGTGGTGGTGGTGGTGGTGGCGAGTCCACCACCGGCGTGGGCTCCGGCGATGGCGGCGGTGGAATCACCGGCGCGGCGAGCACGGGCGCCGCGGCCGACAGCGGCAGCTCCGGGGCGCCTGGCGCCGGCGGGGCCGGCGATGCCGACGCGGGCGGCTGTGGCTGCGCCGAGGATCGCGGCCGCAGCGAGGCAGCGATCGTGATCGGCGTGGTCGCGCTGATGCGTCGTCGCCGTCGCCGTGCGCTCGACGAGCGCCGCGGCTGATGCCGATACCGCGTCGACGCAGCCGATGCGTTCGCGCGTGCGTGCGGCTCACCACCGTGCGTTCGCGCTCGCTTGTGCCGCCGGGGCCGAGGTGCTAAGGGACGATCCGTGGCTTGGATCCGATCTCCGCGCGTCGCGGCAGGTGGTGCGCTCGCATGGCTCGCAACCTTCGCATCGGGCTGCTTCGATCCCACCGACACGCAGGCAGCAGAAACCAGCTCCGGTGGCAGCGGTAGCTCGAGCGTCGGCACCGTCGCGAGCAACAGCGCGTCGGTCGGAAGCGAATCCGGCAGCACGAGCACCTCGCCCACGACCACGGCCACTGCCACCACGATGGCGGACAGCTCGGGCGATGCGTCGAGCAGCGTCGGCGATCCCTGCGCGAACCTGGTCTGCGGCACCGTCGACGGCCACGACTGCGGCAGCTGCCCGCAGGGCGAGTGCGTCGCCAACCTCGCGTGCTGCACCGCCGCCGCGGTGGTCACGAGCTTCGACACGCCCGGCGATGCGGTGAACCTCGCGGTCACCGGCGGTCGCGCCTACGTCGCGGACTACGAAAGCCTGCGCATCATCGACGTCAGCGACCCGAGCGCACCCAGCGAGCTGGGCGCGGCGCCCGGCAGCATCACGTGGGACGTGGCGGTCGCCGGCGGTCATGCGTATCTCGCCCGTGCGTACGGCGGCGTGGTCGTCGTCGACGTCGCCGATCCGGGCAGCCCGTCCGAGGTCGGCGCGGCGCTCGATGCTCTGAGCATCGGCGTCGACGTCGACGGCAACACCGCGTACTTCGCCGGCGGCTCCGGCTACGACGCCGGCGTGGTCGACGTGTCCAACCCGGCGATGCCGCAGCTGCTGGGCTCGGTGGCGTTCACGCAGCAGGTGCCGCGCGTGACCATCGAGGGCTCGCACCTGTTCGTGCCGGTCGAGGGCGACGGCGTGCGCGTGGTCGATGTCGCCAACCCGGCCGCGCCGGTGGAGGTCGGCTTCGTCGAGTCGCAGGGCTACCCGCGCGACGTCGACATCGTCGGCAACGACGCGTTCGCGTCGGTCGCCTACGTCGGACTCACGGTGCTCGATGTCACCGAACCCGACGACCCGCTGCCGCGCGCGGAGCTGATGCTCGACGACAACGCCGGCGAGCTCGAGGGCCTCGCGGTGTCGGGCGGGCTCGCGGCCCTGGCCCAGGGCGCCACCGGCGTGCGCTTCGTCGATGTCGACGATCCCGCAGCGCCGATCGATCTGGGCGCGCTGCCGATCGGCGGCGAGGCCCACGACGTCGAGATCGCCGGCGACCACGCCTTCATCGCTGCGGGCTCCGCCGGGCTCGTGGTCGTGTCCCTGCCGCAATGCGCGTCCTGAGGTCCACCATGTCTTCGCTTCGACTGCTGCTGCCCTTCACGCTCGTGGCCACGACCGCGTGCTTCAATCCCACCGACACCCAGGGCGCGACCGCGACCGAGGGCACCGGCTCGAGCAGCGGCACCTCGACCAGCGCGTCGGCGACCACCGCCGAGACCAGCGCCGAGGGCAGCACCACGGCCACCACCACCGCCAGCACGACCGCCGACAGCAGCGCGAGCGAGGGCAGCACGATGGGCGACAGCTCGATGGGTGGCAGCAGCGGCGACGTGCCCGGCTGCACCGCGCCGGAGCTGCTCGGAAGCTATCCCACCGCGAGTCAGACGCTGGCGGTCGCGGTCTGGGGCACGCGCGCGTACGCGACCCACACCAACGCGGGCCTCATCATCTTGGATCTCGCCGATCCGACGAACCCGACGCAGATCGCCGCGCTGCCGCTGCCCAACCCCAGCGCGGTCGCGGTGCTGGGCGACGACGTCTACGTCGGCGATCCCACGGGGCTGTTCCACATCGACGCTGCGACCACGTCGCTGGCGGGTTCGATCCCCGGTCCCGGTGGCCGCGCGGTCGGTGGCGTCGCGGTCGTCGACGGCACGGTCTACTTCACCGACAACGCCAACGGCGACACCTGCGATGCCTGCGGTCTGCACATCATCGATTCCGAGCTCACCGCGGAGCAGGGCATGCTGGCGCTGGGCGAGGATCCGCGCGGCGTCGCGGTCGAGGGTGACTACGCCTTCGTCGCCGATGGCCTCGGTGGTCTGGTCGTGGTCGATGTCAGCGACCCGTCGAGCCCGACGCTGGCGATCCAGGTGTTGGTCGACGGCTGGGCCTCGGGGGTCTCGGTCGGCGACGGCCGCGTGTTCGTCGCGCACGGCGGCGTGACGATGTTCGACGTGACGCAGCCGACCATGCCCGCGCAGCTGACCACGCTCGCAGGCACGAGCGTGTTCGCGACCTCGATCGCGGGCAACTGGCTGTGGCTCTCCGATCAGGATCCGGGCCTGCGCGTGGTCGACGTCGGCGACCCCGCCGCGCCGGTCGAGCTGGGCGCGCTGGCGGACTTCACCGCCGGCGCCGGCGTGGCGACCAACGAGGATCTCGCCGTGGTGGGTTCGTACGAGCACGGCGTCCGCGTGGTCGCACAGCCGGTGTGCGGCTAGCCCCGGCAATCCGCTACCCTGCTCCGCGTCGTTTCCCTCGATGGGGTCGTTCTTCACCAACGTCCAGCTGCGAGTCCCCGACGGCGTCGCGCCGCGCGAGCTCGCCCAGCGGGCGCAGCAGGCGGCGCTCGCCGTGCTCGAGGGTGAGGGATTCTGGCCCGCGGCCGCCGGTGATCCGCTCGATCGCGAGCTCGTGATCCTCGCGGGCGAGCGATGGGTCTCGTTCTACGACATGCGCGCCGAGGACCAGGACGCGACCAACGAGCGTTGGGCCCGCGCGCTGTCGCAGACTTTGACGACGACCGCGGTCAGCGTGTTGGTCCACGACAGCGACGTGCTCGCGCTGGGGTTGTACGTCGAGGGCGAGGCGCGCGACCGCTTCGACTCGAACCCGGAGTTCTCCGGCACGCGACCCTCGCGGCTCACGCCCGCAGCCCGCGCCAAGCGATGGGCGAGCGTGGTGCAGCCGGGCCACGATGTCGCAGGACTCGAGGCGGTGTTCTGTGCGCGACCGACGTTCGCCGAGCAGGCGCTCGCACCGTTGGCGTCGGCGATGGGCGTGGAGCCCGATCGGCTGGGCACCGGCTATCGCTACCTCGTCGAGGACGACGAGGTGCCCGAGGATGCGATCCGCGTCCCCCTGTGCCGCGCCACGCGTCCGGCGTGGGAGCGCCGCACCGAAGGGCCCGCGCGGTTCGCCTCGGTGTGGCCGCAGGACGTCGAGCGACCGGAGATCGAGCCGCAGCAGGGGCTCGTCGGCGAGTCGCTGCAGCTGCATGCCACCGTGGCCAACCGCGGCGGCCCGGCGCGCGGACTCGCGATCGAGCTCAGCGGTGGTGACGGGCTGCTCCACATCGCCGGACTCGAGCTCGTGATCCGGCGCGGCGGCGACTTCGAGCGTCACGCCGCCACGCTGGTCGCGGACGGCCCGATCTCGCGCGCGGTGTTTCCCGAGGTCGTGTTGCCGCCGGGCGCCGCGGTCGATGCGTCGTCGCTGGTCGGTGCACCGGTCGCGGCGTTCATCGAGGTCCACCACGCCGGGCAGATCCACGTGAACCTGTACGGCGACGCCGTCGCGGCCGGCGAGACCCGCGTGAGCCTGCGATTGGTCCCGCTCGACGCGCCCGAGGGCGCGCACACCGAGGCGCTCGACGTCGAGCTGCGTTCGCTCGAGTGCGCGCCGCTGCGCGCCCGCGGCGGTCTGCGGCCGCACGAGCTCGACCCGCTGGTCGGCGACGATCACACGTATCTGTCGTTGCTCGTCGGCGAGCCGCGCGAACGCGTGGCCGCGATCGCCGGCGAGCTGCTCACGGCGCTCGAACCGGTGTGGCCCGGAGGTCGCTGGTCGGTGTACAGCAGCGACGATCCGCGCCAGCGCGGGCGCACGTCCTCCGCCCGCGGCGCGCTCGCAGACGCGCGTGTGGCCCGGCTGCTGCGCACGAAGCTCGGCGAGCCCGTCGAGCGCGTGGGCGCATCGATGACGGGCGGGGCCGACAGCAGCCACGAGTCGTTCGACCGCAGCGGCTTCGAGGTCCGCTTCGATCGCGAGCTCGGTGCGATCGCGCTGTGGCTCGCGGCGGACCACGTCGACCACGCGACCGCCGAGCGCCTGCTCGTGCCGGTGCTCGATGGCATCGCCCGCGGCGGGTCCATGGTGCAGGCGTTGCTGGTTCGCTGGTCGATCACCACCGGCAGCGTCGACACGCCCTACGAGGCCTGCGTGGGGATCGACGGGCCCCACAACTGCGATCGCGCGTGGGCCTCTCGCTGGCTGCGTGCGGTGGGCCCCGGCCAGCTGTGGCTCGGTGCTTCGCTCGCCGCCCGGGTGACGCTCGGCGACGCCGCGGCGGCGGTGGGCTCCGCGCTGCGCGTCGCGGTCGAGGACGTCGCCGCAGTCGAGGCCATGCTCGCGTCGCTGTTGCCCAGCGCGCAGGACTTCCGCGCCTATCTCGACGCGCGCGGCCGGTGAGCGCGCGGACTAGCCCTGCTCGAGCGTGTGCTTGAGCTCGGGATCCGTGGTGCGCGCCGCGATCGCGGCCAGTGCGATCTCGACCTCGAGCTGCTCGCGCGAGCCCACCAGTGTGGAGGCCATCGCGCGATCGAGCTCGGCGTTGTAGCTGCCCGCGATCGCCCGTCCGACCAGGGCTGGGTCGGCGACGCCCTGGAAGTGGCGCTTGCGCAGCACCATGAGCGCGCGCGAGGCGACGTCGGGATCCGCATCGCCCAGCGCATCGAGCAGCGTCGCGGTGGCGCGCGGCTCGACGTGGGTGCGCAGCGAGGCCAGCGCCTCGAGGCGCACGGTGCTGGCCGCGTCGCTCGCGGCGGCGATGATGCGCGGCACGTCGTCGTCGCGACGCGCATTGCCCAGGCCCGCGACGGCCGCGGCACGCACGCGCGTGTCTTCGTCGGCCGCGGCGCGCACGAGCACGTCGTGCATGCGCTCGGCCAGCCAGGCATCGCGCACGCGACCGGTGACGGTGCCGATGGGATACAGCAGCGCCTCGAC
The DNA here is from genome assembly GCA_019694555.1 of Nannocystaceae bacterium. GTDB lineage: Bacteria > Myxococcota_A > Polyangia > Nannocystales > Nannocystaceae > Xiheibacterium. The sequence goes on along the minus strand of JAIBBS010000014.1, from coordinate 22,787 downwards.
GGTCTGCAGCTCGCCGGCCGCGCTCGCCAGCTCGAGCTGCGTGAGCAGGAACTCGCCGGACTCCGCGCTCGGAGCGACGACGAACGCGAACCGCTGCAGCAGCAACTCGCGCTGCGTCCAGGTGGCGCCGGCGGGATCGACCAGCAGCTCGCGCATCACCTGCTGCGCCTCGGGGGTGCCTGCGGCAGCGAGCACGTCGAAGCCGAGCTGACGCCCACCGTCGTCGGCGTCGAGCACCAGCGGGATGAGCTCGCGCGTGCGCTCGGGGTACGCACGCAAGAACGCGGCGAACCGCGACAGTTGGCCGTGGTGCGGCAGCAGCCCGCCGTCGAGCGCCCGCATCGCGATGGCGATGTCCTGGGGGTGCGTGTTGCCGGCGTACTGCCGATCGAGCTCGCGCGCGGCGGCCACGAGATCGGGGCCGGCGGTGGGATCGATCGACTGCGCGTGCTCGAGCGGCGTCGGGCTGCCGTGCTCGACGCGGGTGCGCTGCAGCGTGAAGCGATCGTCCGACACGAAGCCGTGCGACTCGGCCAGGCTGGCCGAATCGTGCAGCTCGATGCGCACGGGCACGCGCTCGGCGTCGAGCTCGATCGTCGCCTCGGCCGACAGCGCGCGGGCGTCGACCTGCTCGCCCGGGACGGTGTCGAAGCGCAGCACGCCCGCGAGCTCGCGGTGCACGACGCCGTCGCCGTCGCGGCGATAGCTGGCCTCGACCAGGCCGTGTCCACCGCGGACGGTTCGCGGCTGCCCGTCGGGGGTCGCGCCGCGCAGATCGAGACGCGCGATCACACCGGTCATCAGCTCGCGGAAGATCGGCGCGCTCTCGGGCCGGAAGAACGCCTGGCGCACGTCGCCGTCGTCCGCGACCACGAGCTCGGCGTGCTCGCCCACGAGCGTCGCCGCGTCGAGCTCGATGCGCTCGCCACCGCCGACGATCGCGTGGGTGTCGAGGCGGGGGAACCACACCGACACGCGTGTGCCGCCGGCCTCGCGACCGATCGCGGAGATCGCCAGCTCGCCGCCCAGCGTCACGCCGCCCGAGAGCGCGGTGTTGCCCTCGCGGCTGCGCGTCGCCTCGGTCTGCCAGTCGATGCGGTAGACGTGCACCTCGCCGGGACGCAGCACCGGCGCCAGCGGCTCGGCGGCAGCGACGGTGGGCGCGGGCGTGAAGGCGGTGGGCTCGCCGCAGGCACAGCCGAGCGCCGCGAGCAGCACCAGCAGGGTCGTGGTGAAGGTCTTCATTGGCGGTCGAATCCGATCATCGGCACGTCGGCGCTCAGCAGCGGCATCAGGGTCGCGGTGGTCGGACCGAAGCCCTTCCAGCGGAACAGCTCGAACTCCTCGTCGAACCCGATGAACTCGATGTACAGCGAGACGCGGCCCGACAAGGTCGACAGCGTCAGCCCGAGGTTCGACGAGAAGCGCAGGTACGCCGTGTCGTCGTGACCTTGGGTCTTGGGGTTGTCCTTGACGATCGTCTGCATGTCGAAGCCGACCGGCAGGTGGATCATGATGAGGTTGAGCGCCGCGCGGATGCCTGCGCTCGCGACCCCCGCGATGCCGACGCCCACCTGACCCAGGCCCCACGCCCCGAACAGCGGCCCGTACGACGCGACCACGCCGAACTTCGGATTGTTGGCATCACAGCTGGCCTGGGCCTGGCCGGCCAGCGACAGCTGCGATCCGAACATCAGCTCGCCCCACATCTGCCCGGAGATCGGAACCCCGACGTAGATGTCGAAGCGCGGCTTGAACGGCGGCACGTCGATCATGAAGCCCGACTGCGGGTCGTCGCCGAACGTCTGCGCGACCTTCCACTTGGGGTTGCCGGAGTCGTCACGGCCGGTCGAAAAGACGGTCTGATCCATCATCTCGAGGTGGGCCTGGAACTTCAGCTGGCCGTCGCCGCCGTTGTTCGCCCGCCCCGCGACCTGGCCGTCGACGACCGGCACCTTGTTGCCGATGATCCAGGCATCGAAGCCGGTGTCGGCGTGGGCGCCGCCCGACAGCGCGCACACGAAGCCGTCGCCGCTGCGCGCCTCGGGCTGCGCGCTCCAACCGACGTCGTAGTCGTAGCCGACCGCGAACCAGTTCTTGTTGCCGAGGTAGTCACCACCTTGCCAGTTCTTGCCCAGCCGCCGCCCGTTCGCGGCGTTGCCGAGGTCGTAGGGTTCGATGACCTGCTTGATGTCCTCGAGCGCGGACTTGTTCGCGTCGAGGCGCTCCTTGACGGTCTTCACCGAGGGCGTCGGGCTCGCGAACGTGTTCGCGGAGTCCCACGCCTTGCAGTACTCGCGATCGGACAGCTGTTGATCGAGCGCGGGGATCTGATCGAGCACGCTGGCCTGGAACATCTGCGGAGTCCAGTCGCACGCGAAGTTGCCGAGGTCGAGACAGCTCAGGTGGCCTTCCTTCTTGCGCTTCCACTCCGCCTGCAGGAACTCACCGATGCGACAGCTGATCGGTCCCTTGTAGGCCGACTCGAGGCCCCACTCGTCGGGGTCCTTGATGCATCGGCTGACCGCGTTGTCGGTGGTGGTCGCGGTGTGGACCATGCCGCCGCCGTGCACGCCCGCGGCCTTCGCCGCCGGCTTCTCGGCGGGCACCGGAGCCGGCGACGCGAGCACCCCGGCCGGCGTGGACGTGGGCGCGCGGAGCGAGCCGAACTTCTCCTTGGCCAGGGCACGGATCGCCGGCATCGACTTCGTGGTGATGCTCTTGCCGTACTTCTTCTTGAGCGACTGCACCGTCTCCCGGCCGCGCTCGATGTACTCGCGCTCGATCACGGTCAGATCGAACGGATCCTGCGCACGCATGTCGAGCGGCGTCACGATGACGTGCTCGTCCTCCGGGAGCTGCTCGCCCAGCGACTTCTCCCACGTGACGGCGGCGTTCCACTGATCGATGAGGTTGCGGAACTCCGCGAGGCGCCGCATGTACTCCTCGTTCTCGGCCTGGCTCACGGTGGCGACCTTCTCGTGCAGGAACTCGTGCCAGTCCCACTCGTTCTTGAACTTGCGCGGCTCGGTGCAGGCGCCACCGCAGCTGCCGATCTTGTAGTACTCCTTGCCGCTGTCGAGCACCGACTCCAACTCGGTGTGGACCTCCATGTCGGGCAGCGCATCGAGCCCATCGCTGCGCACGAACTCACCGCCGTACACGAACATCTCGTTCTTGGGCCGCGTGCCCTTGAAGAGCTCGATCTTCTGCGGCAGCGCGTTGCCGTCCGAGGTGCGCAGCACGACGTTCGCGATGCCGGGCGTGGTCGGCATGTACGCCACGTCGAACACGCACTCGAAATCACCGCGACACGCGGAGGCCGCGTCGATGAAGCGCGTGATGCCGTAGCTGCGCTCGTAGGCGTACTCGTCGCAGCTGCGCACCTCCCACACCGAGGGCTTCATCCACTCGGGCTTGCGGTGGGCGTCGGCCGCGACCGCCGGATCGACATGCGTGGCGCGATCGACCGGCGCCTCCGCGGACATGTCGCGCCCCTGCAGGCCGCGCAACGGATCGCCGAGCTTCCGGTACGCGCTGCGGTACTGCGAGTGGCCCGACTTGGCGAGCGAGGGCTGCGTGTAGTGGAAGTACTTCCCGCTCTGCACGTCGCGCGGCATCTCCGAGCGCAGCGGACGGAGCATCTTCATCGCGGGCCCGTCCGTCTCGTCGTGGTAGGCCTGCAGTGCGTCCTTGACGAAGGGCTTGCAGGTCGCGACGTGCTTCTTTCCGCACGCGCTGTCGAGATAGCCCTTCTTCAGGCACAGGTCCTCGTCGGGCGTCTTGCATTCGGCCACGGGGGTCGGAGCGCCGCCCGCGGGGCTGGGGGCGGCTCCGTGCGCCACGGTGACTCCGAGAGCGAGGGCGCCAGCGATGGTGAAGAGCGTCGAACGGGGCATCGGACGCCTTTGATACCGCAGCCCCGCCGTGTGACAGGCTCACGCTGGAGAAAACCGCAGCTGCCCGCGCAGCCGCGTCTGCGCGGGGTTCTGACCGCGTCCTGCCGCGTCCGGGCGCCGCCGCGCCCGGGCGCCCCCCGGCTACTTCGCGATCGTGACGTTGGGATCGACGCCGGCCTGCCCGCTCGCGTCGGGTGTGTGCTTGTGCCAGCTCTTGTTGCCGTGCAGCGTCTCGACCTTGGTGGTCGTGCCGGCGTGTGGGCCGAAGTCGACCGAGCCGAGCTCGAGCGAGACCGAGTCGAGCCAGTAGGGGCCGATCACGAAGGCCTGCTTGAACGGCCACACCGTGATCTCGACGTCGCCGCGCACGCCGGGGATCAACGCGACGTCCCAGGTGTAGCGCGGGTTGCTCAAGCGGTGACCGAACGACTTGCTCGCGCCGGACTTGGTCAGCGGCGACAGCCCCGCGATGCGCTTCTTCTGGTCGCTGGCCTTCTCGAACGACAGCGTGTGCTTCTTCTTCGCGTTCTTCTTGTCGCCCGCGGTCCAGCTGTCGATCGACGAGCTCGCGTCGCCGTGCTGCGCCATCGCCTCGAAGTCGATCGCGATCTCCCCCTCGCCCGCGACCTTGACGCCCGCGCGCGCGGAGCCCTTGGCCACGCCGAGGTCGATCGAGGTCTTGGTGATGCTGGCCGGGATCCACACGTCGAAGCCGCAGGCCGTGCCGCAGCCGGCCATCGGCGGCACGAAGTCCTGGCTGTACGACAGCGCGCTGTTCTTGGGCAGCACCTTGTCGAGGATCACGCCGCCCAGCACCTCGGCGTGCAGCGTGATCGAGAAGCCGGTCTCGAGCACGAGCTCGTCGCCGTCCCACACGTCGAGCGGCGCCAGGCCCACGTCCTCGTAGAAGCTCTTGCTGGCGTCCTTGGTCGTGGCCGAGACCGTGACGTCGTACTCGCTGTCGACGTCGTGATCACCGCCCGTGGTGATCGTGCGCGGCGACTGGCTCGCGGTCACCTCGATGGGGATCCGCAGGCCGTAGCCGTACCAGGCCGAGGCCTTGAACCGGAAGAACGCGCCGGGGATGTCGAAGCGCACGCGGTAGTCCCACTGGTCGCTCTCGGTGAAGCCGGCGAGGAACTTCGTGGTGTGCTTGCACGTGCCCGACTCGCTGGTCTCCGGCGCGGGCGGCTTGGCCGTCACCAGTGCGGTCGAGATCGGCGGTCGCACCAGCGACGTCGGCGGGTCGGCGAAGCTGCCATCGGCGAGCTGCTTGGGCGCGACCACGTGGCCGCTCTTGTCGAGCGCCGGCGCGCCCTTGGGCACGACCACCGTGGTCGTCAGCGCGACGTCGCCGACGCCGTCGCCCATCGCGTCCAGCAGCGCCTGATCGCCCTTGGCCATGGCCTTGCGCAACGGATGGTCGGCGGGCTTGCTGCCGAGCTCGCGCTTGAACGCGTCGAAGCCCGCGCGCTGCTCGGCGCTCAGATCCGCCAAGCGGGTGCCGATGGCCTTGCCGTCGCGCAGCCGCGCGAACATCGGTGACGACTTGCGCAGCGCCTTGGGATCCACGACCACGAACGCGGTCGTGCGCGTGAGCAGCGTCGAGGTCGCGAGCTCGACCACCTCGTCGGTCACGATCGGCGCGCCCTGCAGCGCGGCCTTGCCCTTGCTCAGCTCGGTCGCGAAGCTGGCGTGCTCGCGGAACAGGCCCGCCGCGAGCACGCCGGTCTTGACCGTGCGACGGCCGGCGATCGACACCGCGACGTCCTTGCGCGCCGCGACGGTGCCGCGCGCGAGCACCTTGCGCCCGCCGATTGCGAGCTCGATCTCCGCGCTGGGGCGTGAGGCAGCCGCCGGCGGTGGCGCGGCGGCGAGCAGGGCGAGCAGGGACGCAAACACGATGGAGCTGGCCATGACGCGATCCTCGGACGGCCAGCATCGGCGGCGCGATCGTGCGCCGCCCTGCGGTCGTCCAGCCCGTTCGAGTCGCGTCGGACCCCGCGGATCACGGCGATCGTGAAAATCGCGTCTAGCCCAGCGCCAGGGCCCCGTCGAACACGCCGTAGCCGCCGGGGATGAAGAAGTCGACCCCCGGCTCCAGCCCGAAGGCGCGGATCACGGTGGCGGCGATGTCCTGCGAGGTCGGCGGGCGCGTGACCTTCTCGCCGCTCTCTTCGATCAGCGCGACCGGTGCACCCAACGGCGAGCCCATCGCGGTCTCGTCGTAGCCGCCGAGCATCTGGTTGCCCTTGACGTTGCCGCCGACCAGCAGCGCGCAGGTGGCCGGGTGGTGGTCGGTGCCGTCCTCGGCGCTGCGCGCGAAGGTGCGACCGAAGTCGGAGTAGATGTACACCAGCGTCTCGTCGAGCAGGCTGCCGCTGCCGGAGCTCGCCGGCGTCAGCGACATCTCCAGCAGCAGCTGCGCGATGGCCTCGAGCGCGATGCGCAGGTGGCTGGTCTGCGCCGTGGCACCACCCGAGAAGTGCACGTCGAAGCCGGTGTTGGCGATGCTGGTCGCGCGCACGTTGAGCGTGGTCACGAGGTCCGACTTGAGCAGCCGCAGCGCGAAGTCGAAGTCGGAACCCGATCGCGTGGGGCCGCAGACGTCGGCGGGACCGATGCACGCGGTCATCATCGAGCCGTCGGCGTAGAGCGGATCGGCCGCGAGGTACTCGAAGCCGACCGTGGCATCGAGCACGCTGATCACGTCGCGCGCGATCGTGCGGCTGACGCCGACGTTCATCTCGTACAGCTGCTGGTACAGCGCGTCGGCACCGGTGGTGGTGTGGCCGCGGCGATCCCGGAGTGCGCCCAGCACCAGCTCGTCGGTCAGCGTCAGCGGTACGGTGCCGTCCTGCGGCGCGCCGTCGAAGCCGACGGCGGCCACGTCCTTGCGCGTGCGCAGCCCGGCCCACGCCGACTCGCGGCGGTCGGAGATCGTGGTCTCGACGATCGCGAGGCTGCTCAGGCCGTACGGCGCCGCGGTCGCGGGCAACTCCGCCGCCGACGGTGGCGTGCCGCCCAGGAAGGCGTTGGGCACCGGACGATCGGGGAACTTCGCCAGCATCGCGTTGGCGATCACCGAATGCACCGAGGGCGCGCGGAAGGTCGAGCCCGCGACGCCACACATGCTCGCGACGATGCCGCTCGAGTGCGACGCGGTGCCCTGATCGGCACCGACCAGCAGGCACGCGCGCTCGTAGAGGCGATACGCCGGGTTGATCCACGAATAGCCCCACGGGCGATAGATCTGCGTGCCGCCCGAGTAGGGGTTGCTGCCGCTGGCGTCGGTGGGATCGGCGTCGTTCCACGAGACCGGACCACACAGCTTGCGCACGGGATCGCTGCCGAGCTCCGCGTCGCTGCCGTCGAAGTTGCGCACCTGCGCCGCGTCGTAGCCGAAGGGGTGGTAGCCGCCCTCGGGCGGGCGGATGAACTTGCCGATCCCCGCGGCCGACAGCGGCGTGAAGATGTGCTCCCAGTTGCAGCCACCGTCGAGCCAGATGCCGAGCAGCTTGGTCGGTGTGGTCGTGCTGGGGCCCGCGAACGCGCGCCGTCCGGCGAAGCGCTCGAGCAGGGCGAGCTGCGCCGCGCCGATGGATCCGAGCAGGAGTTTTCTGCGTGAGGTCTTCATCGATGGTTCCCCGTTGTCCGTGCGCTTGCCGAGCCCTGGGCGAGTGCGGCCCGCCCTCGCCATCCCTCTTCGCTCGCTGCTCGTCAGTAGAAGACCCAGTCCGGGTGGCGGATGAAGTACGAGCACGTGCCGATGTACGCGGTGCGTGGATCGGCACCGGCCTCGAGCGGCACGAACAGCTGATCGAACACGCGGTCGACCTCGTCGTCGGTCGCGACCGTCGCGTGGAAGTGCAGGTACCAGCTGCGGATGACGGTCTTCACTGCAGCCGCATCGCTGCTGCCGGTGGACACCGTGGCGCCGCTGGGCAACAGCGTGGTGTTGTCGGCCTTGTCGAGCGCGAGCGCGCACCAGCGCTGCGCGATCTGGGCCAGGGATCCGGCGAAGCTCGGCGAGATCGAGGGATCGGTCTTCTTCTGGTGCACCGCCGAGCCGCCGCCGAGCGAGGCGAAGCGATCCACCGGGTTGGCCTCGTTGGGAAACGGCGCGGGATACGATGCCAGCGACGACATCGGGTACTTCTCGTCGCTCTGGCCGGTGCTCTTGTGGGGGATGCCGTACTCCGACGCCGGCACGAAGAAGTCGTCGTCGCTCAGGCCCAGCTGCTGGTACAGCGCGCGCTGGATGTCGTTGGCGCCCAGCCGTGTGATGCGGGTCGCCGCGCTCGAGGGGTTGGGATCGGCGGCGTGATCACCCAACGCGGTGACCCAGTCGCGGATCTGCGTCATGCTCAGCGTCGCGGTGCCGTCGTCGACTAGCTGCGCGTAGCTGGGACCCGCGGGCGGCATCTGCACGAACGGGCCGGTGCCCTTGGCCTCGAGCAGCGCCACAAACGGGCTGGCATCGGGCGCGCCCGGTGTGATGAGCTCGGGGTTGTACGCGACCAGGGCCTCGAAGGCTTCGATCGAGGCGAAGTAGCCGCGCGCGCCCATGATGTGGCAGCCCTCGCAGCTGGCCTGCAGGCCCTCGAAGATCTCGAGGTTGGCGGCGCGTTCATCGGCGCTGGGCCCGTCGGCGCAGCGCTGGGTCACGGGTCCGCTGGCGTCGTCGCACGCGGCCATCAAGGCCAGCGCGACGGTTGCAAGGATCGACGTCGTGCGCGTCATCGTCAGCGCCCCCTCCGGAACGACTCACCTTCGGTGAGCGACTTGATGAACGGTCGGACCACGCGACCACCGGCGACGAACTCCTCGGTCAGCGCGTCGAGGTAGCCCGATTCCATGGCCGGGTCGATGTCGCGACCGACCACACGCTCGTGCAGCCGCCGCACCACGCAGCGATCGAACGCGCCGGCCTCGACGATCATCTTGGCGAAGCCCAGCGGGCCCACGGTGCCGTCGCTGACCTGACCGAGCAGCGTCTGCTCCGGCGGCAGGAAGTCGAGGAACAGCGCGTTGGGATTGGCCGCGACCTCGGCCTCGGTCGCCGGCGTCATCATGCTGCCGGGCCGGTACCACTTGTTCCACTGCGCGAACGGTTCGCTGCTGTAGGGATAGATGCCCTCGCGCCAGACGGGATCGAACTGCCACACGTCGCCGACGCCGGGCATGTAGAACTTCGCGCCCCAGCCCTCGAAGGCGATGCCGGCCTTGGCGAAGCGTTTGAAGTGCAGCGCCGCCGGATCGATGCGCGTGTGGCACTGCTGGCACGGACCCTCGCGGCCGGGGTCGCTGAGGTACGGTTCGAACTCGACCTCGGGCGAGGGCGGCAGCAGCTGCTCGCACGCCAGCGTCTCGAGCGCCCGGGCCGCGCGCAGGCGCTCGCGCGGATACGCGGCGAGGAAGCCCAGCGACGTCAGCATGCCGGCGGAAGGAATGCCGCGCGACGGGTCGGGATCCGTGCGCGGGTCGTGGGTGTAGTCGCGTTCGGCGAGGAAGAACGGGTTGCGTTGCGCGACCACGAACTCGCGCCACGCCCACGGATCGCCCTGGTCGTGGTGCGGATCGACCGGCGCGTCGGCGAACTTCGACGGTCGCCACCATGCGTCGTCCTGCGCCAGCTCGAGCGCGCCGCCCTCGATGCCCTGCATCACGTAGGCGACCTGCAGCTCGGTCGGGCCGACCGAGTAGTCGCCCAGGATCAGATCGGTCGCAGGCCGGTCGTGCCATGCGATGTGCGCGAACAACCGCGCCGGCTCCTCTGCGAGCAGGCGACGTTGTCCCTTGGGATTGCCGATGATGTACGCCGACCAGCCGGGATAGCCGTCGCCGTCGAGCCAGCAGCCCTCGGCCGCGGGGCCACAACCGCAGCTGCCCTCGGGTCGCAGCTTGCACTCGATCTCGACCGGGTTGCCGTTGATGCTGGTGGTGCCGGTGTCCCCGGTGTTCGCGGCGAAGCCCGTCAGCGTCACCATCGAGCCCGGTGCCCACCACGGCTCGAGCTGGCGCGTGGGCGAGCCCGCGTCGCACGCGGTGGAATCCTCGCGCCAGTAGTGCAGCGCGCCGGCGTGCGGCGTGCCGTCGTCGCACGGGACCAACACGCGCTGTTGCTTGGGTCCGTACTCGGGCTCGTCCGCGTCGCGCGGGATCATCCGGATGTTGAACCAGATCGACGCGTGCTCGAAGAGGACGTCGTAGAAGCGCGGGTCCTCCAGCGCGTCGTCGACGAAGTCGTCGACGAAGGCGCGCTGGGCCTGTTCGTCGCCGGCGGCGAGCAGCGCTTCGATCTGCTCGACCGTCGGCGGCACGCCCAGCAGCGCGATGCTGGCGCGCCGCAACAGTCGCGGCGGCGGCAGCTCGTCGTCGAGCGGGATGCCGCCGGGATCGGTGCCGGTGGTGTCACCGCCGGTGTCGGCGCAGGGCGTGCCGCCGCTGCTGCCGGAGCCGGCCTCGGTGTCGCCGCCGCTGCCGTCGTGTGCACCCGCCGAGCCGCCGCAGTCGCCGCAGGCGACCAACGGCAGCAACGCGAGGGCGCCGAGCACGGCGCGTGGGCGAGAAGCTGCTCGATCATGGCGTGCGTGCATCGGGGCTCCGTCCGCGATGGGCCCAGGGTTGCGCGAGGCAGTCGGGACAGCTCACACCGCGAGCAGATCGTGCGCGGTGCTCTCGCGCGGCGGGCGGTGGCCCCCAGCGGCCTCGCGTCGCTGGGGGCGACGGCCGGCGATCGCTGCGGGGGACGCTGCACGGGCCCGAACTCGGCTGCGCTTGCACGGCTGGTACGCCGGGGTCCACGATCGGCACGGACGACCATGGGCGAGCGCTGGATCTTCACGGCAGTGGTCTGGGGCGCGCACGAGCTGGCGTTCTTCGCGACGTGGGCCCTCTTCGGGCTGTGCTTCCGGCTCGGCGTCGCGCGCCGCTTCCAGGTCGCCGACGGCAAGGGCCCGCCGCCCGAGCTCGCGCGCAAGGCCGTGGGTGAGGTGCTGCGCGGCCACGCGCTGCTGCTGCCGGTCACCGCGTTCGCGATCTATCCCGCGTGGTCGGCGATGGGCGGCACCATCGGCGGCGCGTGGCCGGGCGCGTTCGAGATCGCGTGGCAGCTGCTCGCGTGCATCCTGATCCAGGACACGATGTTCTATTGGAGTCATCGCGCGCTGCACCTGCCCAGGCTCTACAAGGCGATCCACGTCAAGCACCACACGTTCCGCCACGTCCGCGGTCACGCGTCGGAGTACGCGCATCCGCTCGAGGTGTTCGCCAACCTGGTCTCGTTCATGGCGCCGGCGATCGTGCTGCACCTGCACCTGGGCGTGTTCGGCCTGTGGGTGCTGCTGCGGACCTTCGAGACCGTCGAGGCCCACAGCGGCTACGCGTTGTCGCGCATCGCCTCGCGCCACGCGTTCCACCACCTGTACGCCGCCAAGGGTTGCCTGGGCTCGTTCTTCGGCGTGTGGGACCGGCTGATGGGCACCGACCGCCAGTGGCGGCAGTGGCGTCGCGAGCAGAGCCATCGCTGAGGGCGCCCGCGCCGGCGCGGCTTTCAGCTTCGCTTCAGCCGGCGATGGTATCGTGGTGAGGTGAGGCGCGCGCGTGTCGGGCGAAGCGGACGGTGGCTGCTGGCGGCCGGCCTCGCGTGCGCGTGCGAGACCGACGACGGCGAGGACCAGGACGAGGACCTGCTCGCCGGCGTCGAGATCACGTTGCTCGAGGCGATGGAGCTGGCGGCGCAGATGGAGCCCGACGGTGTCACCGTCGACGCCGAGCTGACCGACGAGTACGGCGACGGCCCGGTGTTCGACATCGACCGCACCGTCGGCGAGGAGACCCGCGAGGTCCTGATCGACGCGCGCACCGGCGAGTGGTTGCGCACGCGCATCGATCCCGACGATCAGATCGACAGCCTCGAGCAGGCCGACGCGTTGGCGTCGTCGGAGCAGATGCTCACGCTCGCCGACGCGGTCGAGCTGGGGGCGCAACCCGATGCGGTGCACGACGGCGTGCCGGTCGCGGTCGAGGTCGACCCGGAGGAGTGGGTGCTGCTGGTCGTGTTCGTGGTCGAGGACACCATTCGCGTGGTCACGCTCGACCTCGACGACGGCAGCGTGCTCGAGGTCGCCGAGGACCCGTCCGAGTTCGGTTGAGTCGCACCATGCTCCGGCTCATGACGTCGTTGCCGGCCGCCCCGACGCACGCGCCCGCGCGGCACGAAGTGGGCTGTGCCAGCGCGGACGGAGCTGCGCGGCTCGTGGCGCTGCGACGCGGTTATCATGATCGTGTGGACTCGCAGTCCCAGGCGAGCCCGCCGACGGAGGTGGGGGTCGAGGTCGCCGCGGTCGCGCCCGCGCGCGCGGCCGGGACCGTGCTCGCCGATCGCTATCGTCTGATCCGCTGCATCGGTCGCGGCGGCATGGGCGAGGTGTGGGCGGCGGAGCAGCTCGCGCTGGGATCGCGGGTCGCGATCAAGCTCATCGATCCGCGCTGGGTCGACGACGACCGCGCGCGCGCACGATTCCAGCGCGAGGCCCAGGCGGCGGCGTCGTTGCACAGCCCGCACGTGGTGCAGGTGTTCGACCACGGCCTGCACGAGGGCGTGCCGTTCATCGCGATGGAGCTGCTCGAGGGCGAGACCCTCGCGGCGCGGCTGACCCGCGTGGGGCGGCTGCCACCGGCGCGCGTGCTCGCGCTGGTGACCGAGGTCGGCGGCGCGATCGGTCGCGCGCACGCGGCCGGACTGGTGCACCGCGATCTCAAGCCCGAGAACATCTTCCTGGTCCCCACCGGCACCGGCGAGATCGCCAAGGTGCTCGACTTCGGCATCGCCAAGCGCACCGGCGACACCGGTGCCGGCGCGACCACGCAGGTCGGTGGGATCATCGGCACGCCGCACTACATGAGCCCCGAGCGACTGGTCGATCCCGCGAGTGCGGACGCGACCGGCGATCTGTGGTCGCTCGCGGTCATCGCCTACGAGTGCCTCGTGGGGCGACGACCCTTCGCGGCCGGCAGCGTCGCCGAGCTCGCGGTCGCGGTGCTGGCCGAGGCCGCCCCGGTGCCGTCACAGCACGCTGCCGTGCCCGCGGGCTTCGACGCGTGGTTCGCCCGCGCGACCGCGCGCGAGGCCAGCGCGCGCTTCGGCGACGCGCCGGCGATGATCGCTGCGCTGACGTCCGCGCTCACGGCGGGCCCCTCACGATCGCGACACGGGTGGTTGATCGTGTCGGTGATCGCGGCCGCTGCCCTGGTCGCGATCGCGCTGGCGAGCGCGCGCGAGCCCGAGCCCGCGGTCGCGCGCGAGCCCGCCGCGGCTGCGCCCGCGCCCGCGCCGATCGCAGCGCCGCCGCAACCCCAGCGCGCGACGGTCCCCGCGCCCGCAAAGGTGATCGCGGCCGAGCCCACGGCTGCGGCCAGCACGGCACCGCCGTCACCGCAGCGCGAACCCAAGGCCGAACCCCGACGCGAGCGCGTGCGGTCGCCCGCGCGCGAGTCGAAGGCCGTGCACGACACCGCCGAGCTGGAGCCGTGACGCGATGTGGCTGGCGACGCGGCTGTGTGCAGCGTGGTTGTCGAGCCAGCCCGCGGCTGCGCCCGCCGCCGCGCCGCCGCCGGCCGATGCGCCGCCGCCGGCCGATGCGCCGCAGCTCGACGCGCTGCCCGAGGTCGAGCCCGATCCCGAGCGTGCGAGCGCGGCGTGGGAGCGCGGTGCCGCGGCGTTCGCCGCGGGTCGACTCGACGACGCCATCGAGCAGTTCGAGCTGACCTACCGCTACTCGGGTCGTCCCGGGCCGCTGTTCTCGTTGGGGCAGGCCCATCGTCACCTGTGGGAGAACACCGGCGATGCGCGGCATCGTCGGCTCGCGCTGCAGCGCTATCGGCAGTACCTGCTCGCCGATCCCGACGGTCGCCGCAAGCTCGAGGCGCAGCGCTGGATCGGCATGCTCGAGGAGCTCGAGGGCCCCGACGAGGTCGATCGCATCTTCACGCGCCTGGCGATCACCGCCGCGACGCCGCACGCGACCGCGCGGATCGATGGCGGCGCGCCGCTGCAGCTGCCGCTGACGCCCGACGTCGAACCGGGGCGGCACACCGTGCAGGTGGAAGCGCCGGGATTCCATCCGCAGCGACGCGAGGTCGATCTGCCGCAAGGGTCGACCTTGCCGCTGGTGTTCGAGCTCGAGCCGCGCGAGGCCCACGTCGCGGTGTCGGGGCCGGCCGGCGCCGAGGTCTGGGTCGACGGCGAACGCGTGGGGCCGTTGCCCGCCCGCGCCGCGCTGTCGCTGCGTCCGGGTGCGCATCAGATCGGCGTGGCGCAACGCGGTCGCACGCTGTTCGTGCGCGAGCTCGAGCTGGCGGCCGAGCAGCGCCTGCGGCTCGATGCGGAGCTCGAGCGCACCGGCCAGCGCAAGGTCGCGCTGGCGGCGGTGACCGTGGGTGCGATCGCGGAGGCGACCGCACTGGGCCTGATGGGCGCGGCGTTCGAGCGGCAACATCGCGCGCGCACGTTGCAGCGCCAGCTCGAGCAGGCTGCGCACGGCGTGCCGCGCGAGCACGTGGTCGCGCGCGACGAGGCCATCGCGCAGCGCAACGCCCTGCGTACGGCTGCGATCGCGACCACGGTGGTCGGTGCGGTCGTGCTCACGACCGGCCTGCTGCTGTGGTTCACCGATCGGCCGCCGGTGGCCTCGCAGCTGCGTCGGCCCTCGCGTCGCAGCGCGAGCTGGCGACCGGCGCCATTGCTCGCGCCGTCGGTCGTCGGTGCCGCGGTGGGAGGGCGACTGTGACGCGCGGTCGTTGGGCCTGTGCGGGCGCGCTGCTGGGGATCCTCGCCGGCGCCTGCCATGCGTTCCCCGAGCTCGAGCTGGGCCGCTGCGGCAACGACATCATCGAGAGCGGCGAGGACTGCGACGATCGGGATCCCGAGCACTGCAGCAGTTGCTACCTGGTGTGCTCGCCGGGCGTCTCCACCACTGGTTGTCCCGACGATCGCGTGTGCGGGGTCGACGGTCGCTGTCGCGCGGCGTCGGGCCGCTTCGCGCTCGATGCCATCCGCATCGTGCACGCCGGCGCGCAGTGGCTCGAGGTCGGCGACCTCGATGGCGACGGTCGTGCCGATGTTCTCGTGCAGCTCGACACCGAGCTCGACGTCGTGCACCTCGCGCCGCAACAGACCGTCGATCTCGGGCGTGGCCTGGGCCGCGCGGCGATCGGCGATCTCGATCGCGACGGTCGCGACGAGGTGCTGTTCGCCCACGTCGCGCACGCGCTCGACCCCGATGCGCGCGGGTTGTCGCTGTTGCGCGAGCTCGCACGCGACGACGACACGCGCGTGGCCGCGGCCGACACGCTCGCGACGCTGCGCAGCAGCGGGACCGTCGGACGATTGCTGCGCGTGGCGCCGGTGCCCGATCGCGTGCTCGAGCTGGTGCAGCCGCAGGCGAGCTTCGCGTGGCACCGCGGCACCGCCGAGGCCGTCGCGTTGATGCCGGCGATGCCGATCGATCCCGCCGCGCTCGGTCGCGCGTTGCCGGCCGCGACGCTCGATCTCGGCGCGGCGCCGTGCAGTGATGCCGCCGGTGACTTCGCACGGCCCAGTGTCGTCGTCGCGGAGTCGGGCGCGAGCGCGCTGCGGCTGTTCGCGAGCTGCGGTGGCGCGCTGCCGTTCGAGCTCGACGTCGGTGCGACCGTGACGCTGCCCGCTGGCGCGACGCTGGGCGCGGCCGGCAGCTTCCTCGTCGACGTCGACGGCGACGGCGGGCTCGACGTGATCACGCAGTCCGACAGCGGCGCGGTGTGGGTCGCCTACGGCGCTGCCGATGGCAGCTTCGGCGACACTGCGGCTGGGCCCGGGCCCGGCAACGGTGCCTTCGATCCCGTGCCGCTGTTCCAGCCCGAGCAGGCCCAGACCGCACTGCTGTCGGTGGCGCAGCTCGACGGCGACACCGCGCCGGAGCTGGTCACCAGCGAGGGCTTCGTCGCCGATCCAACGAGCTGCGCCCAGGGCTGCAGCGCGCCGTGGTCGCAGCCGCTGCGCGAGGCCGTGGTGCTCGACTTCGACGACGACGGCGTGGGCGATCTCGTCGCGCTCGAGCCCGGCGCATTGACGCTGCGGTTGGGCGCGCGCGACGACGACGCGGTGTCGTTCACGCCGCCGCACGTGCTCGCGGCGCTCGACGACGCCGACACGCTGGTGGTCGGCGACTTCGACCACGACACCGTCGACGACGTCGCGGTGATCGAGCGCGCCGACACGGCGCGCGTGCGTCTGCTCTACGGCGGCGACGCCGAGCCGTGGCAGAGCACCGAGCACGGGCCCTTCTTCGCGGTGCAGTCGCTGGCCGTCGATGGCGACGGCACGGTGCTCGCGCGCACGCTCGACGCCAGCGGTCGCGCCGCGGGTGCGTTCATCCGCGCGGGCGAGACCGCGGCGGATCTCGGCCACGCGCTGCGCGGGCTCACGCTGGTGCGCACGAGCGCCGCGACCGTCGCGGTCGCGCTGGTGCCCGACGGCGAGCAAGAACGGCTGCTGCGGCTGGGCTTCGTCGACGGCGCACTGTCGCCCCACGACGTCGTGCTCGACGCGACGATCCCCGGCATGCTCGCCGACGGTGGCACCCAGGCGCTGGTCGCTGCGATCGAGCTCGACGGTGACGCCGCGCAGCAGGAGCTGGTGTTGCTGGGCAACGTCGCGGGCGGCGGCGCGATCTGGACCGCGTCGTGGTCGGCCAGCGCTGCGACGTGGCAGCTCGACGGGCCGCGTGCGCTCGGACCCGGCTTCGCGCGCGCGCAGCTCGAGGACGGCACCGAGCCGCCGGGCGAGGGCCCCGACGGCACGCGCCCGGGCTCGTCGCTCGCGGTCGCAGACGCCGACGGCGACGGTGACGACGACGTGCTGGCGACCACCGACGAGCGCGTGCCGCGAGTGGTGCTGATCCCCGGCGAGCACGGCCGCCTCGCGCCCGAGCACGCGCAGTTTCTCACCGACGCCACCCACTTCGGCGCGTTCGAGGTCGCGATGCTGCGCGCGTGGCGGGCCCACGACACCGCGCCGACGCAGTGGCTGGTCGCGGGTGACGACGGCGTCGGTCTGGCCACGCTCGACCTCGAGCGACACCGCTTCACCATCGACGATGTCTCGGCCGCGCACACCGAGGCGCTCGCGACCGGCGACGTCGATGGCGACGGCCTGCTCGATCTGATCTTCGCCACGGAGCAAGAGCTCCGCATCCACCTCGCGCTCGAGGCCCGCGGCCCGGGTTGACCGGAGATCGGTGTCGTCATGAAGCTGCTGCTGGTCGAAGACAACCCCCGGCTCGGTCCCATGGTCGCCCGCGGCCTGCGCGAGGACGGCCACGTGGTCGAGCTGGTCGTCAGCGGTGTCGACGCGCTCGCGGCCGCGGGCGTGTCGAAGTTCGATGCGATCGTGCTCGATCTGATGCTGCCCGACGTCGACGGGTTGACCGTGCTGGCGCGGCTGCGGCGCGAGGGCAACGCGACGCCGGTGTTGGTGCTGACGGCGCGCGACAGTCTCGACGATCGCGTGCAAGGGCTCGATCGCGGCGCCGACGACTACCTGGTCAAGCCGTTCGAGCTCGACGAGCTGCTCGCGCGCCTGCGTGCGCTGGTGCGCCGCGCGACCGCGGCGAGCACCACCAGCGTCATCACCGTCGCGGATCTCGAGATCGACACCCACGCCAAGGTGGCGCGGCGCGGCGGGCAGGAGATCGTGCTCTCGGCGCGCGAGTTCGCGATCCTCGAGTGTCTGGCGCTGCGGCGGGGTCGCGTGGTCAGCCGCGAGACGCTGCACGAATCCATGTACGAGGGTGACGAGCAGCCCGAGTCGAACGTGCTCGAGGTCTACATCGCGTCGCTGCGTCGCAAGATCGATCGCGACCACAAGCTCAAGCTCATCCACACCCGGCGCGGACTGGGCTACGTGCTCGGGGAGTCGCCGTGAGCCGCACGTGGGTGCCGGTGCTCGCGTCCGTGGTCACGGTCGCGGTGCTGGTGGTGCTGCTGCACCACGTCGCCGCGACGACACCGGCGGATGCGTTGGCGCGGCCGTTCGCGCTGCTCGGGGTCGCGGCGTGCACGCTGCTCGCGGGCGTGATCGCGTGGTGGGCGGGCGCGCAGGTCCGCGGGACGGTCGCGCCGCCTTCGGTCGCGGCCGCACCATCGCTGACGAACGACGAGCGTGCGCGGCTCGAGTCGGCGCTGGCACGTGAGCGCGAGCTCGGCGGCCACCTCGCGCACGAGCTGCGCACGCCGCTGGCGGTGCTGCGCACCGGGCTCGAGCTGAGCCTGCGTCGGCAGACCGCCGGCAGCGACGAGCACGCGCACCTGCGCGAGCTGCTCGACACCGTCGACGAGCTGCGGCAGCTGACCGACAACCTCTTCACGCTGGCGCGGCTGGATCGCAGCGAGGGCGTGGTGCCGGTGCAGCAGGTGCCGCTGCGGCCGCTGGTCGATGCCTGCTGGCGACGGCTGGAGAGCAAGGCCGAGCAACGCGGCCTGCGGTTCGCCAACGAGGTCGAGCCTGACGCGATGGTGTCCGGCGATCGCAGCATGCTGCAGATCGTGCTGCAGAACCTGCTCACCAACGCGGTCAGCTACACCGAACGGGGCGGTGCGATCGCGGTGTCGCTGCGTGCCGGCGCGATCGCGGTCTGGGACAGCGGGCCGCAGCTGACCGCCGAGCAGCTCGAGCGAGTCTTCGATCGCATGTGGCGGGCCGACGCCGCGCGAACCGACGCGGCACGCCACGCCGGGCTGGGGCTGGCATTGGCGCGGGGACTGTGCGCGCGCATGGACATGACGCTGCGCGCGGAGAACCTGAGCGAGGGCGGGCTGCAGTTCGTGATCGCGAGCTCGGCCGCCGCGCGTGCCTGAACGCAGCCTGAAGTCGCGTCGCGTCGCGCGCGTGAGCGTCTCGACGATCGTCGGAAAGAATCTCGGCGTGGTTTCAGGTCGGATTCAGTCGTGCGGGTCAGGATGAGATCACGATGATGCGCACCAACAACAAGCTCACCACTGCCATCCCCCTGAGCGCGCTGCTGGCGATGCTCGTGCCCGCCGTCGGTTGCGACGTCGGCGACGTCTCCGGCGCGGGCGCTCGCGACGGCCAGACGGACACGTGCGAAGCCGACGACGAGGACTGCGAGGCGAAGCAGGAGGACGAGGACGAGGGCGAGGACGAAGGCGAAGGCGAAGGCGAGGACTGCGACGAGCAGGACGACGACGGGGAGGATGAGGGCGACGACGGGGAGGACGAGGACGAGGACGAGGACGAGGACGAGGACGAGGACGAAGACGAGGGCGAGGACGAGGACGAGGAGGACGAGGAGGACGAGGAGGACGACGGGGAGGACGAGGACGAGGAGGACGAGGAGGACGAGGAAGACGAGGAGGACGAGGAGGACGAAGAGGACGAGGAGGACGAGGACGACTGCGACGAGGGCGAGGACTAGCGCCTCGGGGCGCGCGGGCCCGCGGCGACGTGAGTTCCTCCGCGTCGTCGCGGACGGTGGAGCGCTTGACCTTCCACCCACTGGAAGCCCCACGATGCGGGCATGGCTCCGGCGTTGCTCACGATCAGCCAGCTCGCGCGTCTCGCCGACGTCTCGGTGCGGACGCTCCGATTCTGGTCGGACGAGGGATTGATCCCCGTCGCATCGCGTTCCGCGTCCGGCTACCGCCTGTACGACGAGGGCGCGCTGGTGCGGCTGCGTCTGGTCGGGACCCTGCGAGCGCTCGGGTTGGGGCACGAGGCGATCACGGCGATCCTCCGCGGACGGCGATCGATCGCCGACGTCGCGGCGACGCATGCCGATGCCCTCACGGCGCAGCTACGGGTCCTGCGGATGCAGCGTGCGGTGCTTCGCGCGGTCGCGCGTCGGGGCCAGGACACCCGGGAGGACGTCATGATCCACGAACTGAACCATCTCGCCACCGCCACCGCTGCGGAGCGCCAGAGCATCGTCGATGACTTCGTCGCGCGCGCGTGCGACGGTCTGCCCGAGCAGTCGCGCTCGCGCGGGATCCTCGAGGCGATGCGGCAGCTGCCCGACGCGCTGCCCGACGATCCCAGCGACGCCCACGTCGATGCATGGCTGGAGCTCGCGGCGCTGTGCCGCGACCCGGACTTCGCCGCGCGGGTCCGACAGATGGCGGTCGAGGGTTCGGCCCCGCCGCCGCAGCCGATCGCACCGCAACCGGACCACCGCGCGGTGCTCGAACACGTGCGTGCCGCGCTGGCGAGCGACGTCGCGCCGGACTCTGCTGCGGCCGAGTCGGTGCTCGCGCGCCTGGGGCTTTCCGAGCTCGACGCGCAGGCTCGCGTCGCGCTGGGCGACCGCATGGCCCGCTTCCACGACGTCCGCGTCGAGCGCTACTGGACGCTGCTGGGCGTGCTGCACGAGCGGCCGCCGTTCGAACCGGTGGCGCCCTGCTACGCGTGGCTCATCGCGGCACTGCGTGCGCGCGCGCCTGCGGACGCTGCCTCGCGCTCGTGACGCGGGCGGATGGTCCGTCCGGCGCGTTGTCGCGCGGATCGTCGCCCTGGACGATCGCGCGGAACGGCCGGACGCCCGCGCGGCGCCCATGTGCGCAATTCGGTCCACGGTACCGATGAGTCCGGCGACGCAAACCGGTCTTCACCGACGTGACCACCATGCAGAATCTCCGAACCATCCTTCCCTGGGTGCTCTCCTCGACGATCGTCGCGCTGCCGGCCTGCGGCGGGGACGATGGCGAAGACGGCGACCTGATCCACACCACCAGCGCCGAGAGCAGCGGCGGCAGCAGCTCGAGCCAGGGCACGACCGAGGGCAACGACAGCACCTCGACGACCGACGCGGACACCACGTCGGCGACGACCACCACCGCCACGACCGCCGACACCAGCACCAGCGAGGGCAGCGGCACCACCGGCGACACCGAGGGTGACGCTGCCGTGTACGCGGTGGTCGTGCGCGGCACGCTGGCCGGCGACGACCTCGAGGCCAGCAAGGCCGCGCACGACGCCATCGCGATGATGGGCGAGCGGCCGGCGATGGCCGCCGGCGACTTCGCCCACGACGTGCTGCTGGGCACCGATCTGCTCGACTCGGTACCCAACGAGTTCCTCGCGGTCGATCGCTGGGACGACGTCGACGCGATGCAGGCGTTCTACATGGATCCGACCTTCCAGCAGGCGTTCGGCTCGCTGTTCGCGGCCCCGCCGACGCTCGAGTTCTTCGAGCTCGCGCCGCAGTGGGTCAACTGGGGCACCATGGAATCGGGTGAAGAGCTCGACCAGTACTACTGGCACTTCGCCTTGGGCACCCTCGCGAGCGAGGACGAGGAGACGAACCACGCCGCGCACGACGCCGTCGCATCGGGCGGCAAGGAGCCGTCGATGATGGCGGGCAACCTCGCGCACGTGGTGTTCCTGGGCCTCGAGGATCGCCGCCGCTTCCTCGCGGTCGACATCTGGGGGAACTCGGAGATCATCGAGCCGTTTTACACGGATCCGATGTTCGTCATGTTCTTCGCGCCGCTGTTCGAGAGCGTCACGCAGCCGGTCTACGTGTCGACCGACTGGTATCAGTGGTAGGTCACGCCGCCGCGGACAGCGATCGCACCACGGGTTCGGCGGCTCCGCGCAACACCAGCGTGGAGTCGCCGAACTCGTGGATCGCGAGCTCGTGCGACAGCGCGTAGGCGTGGGCGCGCGGGTCTGCGCTCGCTCGCGGGAGAAACCAGCGTGGCGTCGCTGGACAGCACCAGTGGACGCGCCTAGCCTAGACGTGGCGTGCTCGAGGACGATGAGCATCCGAGATCCGGCGTCCGGCATCGGGCATCCGACGCACTGAGGTGCGCGGTGCGTCGCTGTAGCGACGCACGAGTTGGTCGAGGTCCGGGCTGCACACGGGGACGCCGGTCGGGCACTGGCGTGCTCGTGGCGATCGGCTGGCTCGTAGTCGGCACAGCATGCAACCCGCTGCGTGCCGAGGGCGACGGCGGCGGTACGACGACGGCCTCGAGCGCGAGCACGACGATCACGAGCTCGACGTCGGGCGCGGCGGGTTCGGGCGAATCGGTCGACGTGGGCGTGCCGGTCGTCGACGTGGGCCCGTCGCGACCGTTGCAGCCGCCGTTCGAGCTGCCGCCGGGCTGTGGCGACGGGGTCGTGGTGCCGGGGAAGTATGACTGCTTCGTGCCGGTGATGATCCACTGGCCGGGGCTGTATGAGGGTCCGGTCGGTGAAGGGCACGACGTCGATGGCGACGGGCGTGAGGAGATGGTGTACTCGCCGACGCCCGCACGCCTACTGAGCTACGACCCAGACGAAGGCTTCGCGCTCGGGCCCGGGCAACCCGCGCCTCTCTACTCGCACGAGAACTTCAGCTGGCGGTGGGATTGGGACGGCGACGGGAAGAAGGAACTCACGCACTTCCCCACGGGCGCTGATGGACGCGTCGTCGTGAACGCCACGATCGGGAAGGACGACCCAGGGGCGTGGGTCGAGGTGCACCGTTGGGATGAGCCGCTGGCCGTCTACGGCAAGGCAGTGCCGATCGACGTCGACGGCGACGGGCAACTCGAGATCGTCGCGGCGCGGGCATTGATGCCGCGCTGGGAGCACTCCCCGGTCGAGATCACGCTGCGCCGTCGTGTGGGCGACCAGTGGGTGTTCAGCGGGCCGACGTTTCCGTTCGGGGGTTGTGGCGACCTGGCGTTCCACGCATTCGGCGACGTCGATGGCGATGGCGACGAGGACCTGGTGATCGCGGACAACACGTTCGTGTGCGATCCGTACCCGCCGCACTACGACCCGAGTTGGCACGTGGTGGGGGTGTTCCTCGTCGACGCGGCGGTGGGCGAGCTGCAGCTGGCGGG